>JAFXIT010000007.1 GCA_017532825.1 Clostridia bacterium | reverse complement strand
GTTAAATGTTTTTTCAATAATTAATGATGATACGCCATATACAATTCAGGAAAACATTATACATTTTATTTTACACGATTCTGATCGTCCTTGGTGGTCAAAACAATTAGAAGGGCATTTTACACAAGGCAACATAAAACTAAATATGCCCCGAAATTACAAATTGCAAAAACAGATAACGACTTCAAACCCAACCAAAAAACGATTTATAGATTTTATTTCAAATGTACAAGGAGTAAAGATCGATCTCGCAAGCGGACCATCGGGGTACTTTTCGGCAATGTTGGATAACTTGACAGAAGATGATTTATTTATTGCAACCGATGCTTGTCCTACAGTTATCTGCGCGCACTCCAAAGCGTGCAATAAAAATAATTTTTATGTGTTTGATATAGATTTAGATCAAAACCTTCCATTGAAAGAAGCAAGTGTTGATATATTCAGCGGCAATCTGCTTAATAATGTTGATAATTATGCATCATTGATACAGGAAGTTTATCGATGCTTAAAACCTGGAGGACGTTTGGCACTCATAGAAATGTTTTTTGAACACGGGTGCAAAACTTATGAGCATCTAAGTTCAAAAGGTGAAATATGGGCATCGTTTGAAACCTTTATTGCTTTTTGTGAGAAAGTGGGATTTGCTTACCTTGACGGAGATATAATTTCTTCGAGAAAAGGAAAAATATCCAAAGACGATCTATATCCGCTTGATGAAAATGATTGTTGGACAGACAGGATATTGTATTTTGTGAAAAGTAACTGATATCTTTTTCGGTGCAACTTGCCACTAGTAAAACAGCATCCCTTTTAGGGGTGCTGTTTTTTCTATTATTACTGCGGGATTTGAGGCTGCGGTAGCCAATGGCAGCCTGAATGGTTGCCCCGTGAGTACTCAAGCTAAAATCCAAGGTAATATCAGGTTGAAAAAACTGCGATTTTATAATATAATGAACCAAACAAACCAAATCTTCTTACGATTTAAAAACAGCGGTTATACGTGATGTTCATTATTTTTAAAACGGGTGATAATTATGTTTGACGTAACTGTGTATAACACCGTAAAAAAAGGATTGTGCAAATCAAAAACCGAAAGCTTCCCGATCGGCAACGGGGACATAGGTGCCAACGTTTGGGCAGACAAAGAGGGAAATATAAACCTACTTATTTCAAAAACCGATGCGATAAGTGAACTCGGCAGACTTTTAAAGGTGGGTTTGATCAAGCTCAAATTCAGCACACCGATATTCCTAAACGAAGAGCCCGACACCCTTCTTGATCTGTCCGACGGCAGTGTTACCGTTAAAAACAGTATTGCCCGGGTCCAAATTGCAGCGTTCAGAGATACCTCTTTGCTTGCCGCAAGGCTCCGGTCCGCAGAAGATATTCAAATGCACGCAGAACCGATCGTTTGGCGTGACAAGCTTTATAAGCACGACCCCGCAGACCAGTCCGCAAGATACAGCTCCTGTCCTTTTGATCTGTACGAAAGTGCGGACGTCATTTTTGCCCCCAATACGGTCTACCACTTTAATGAATGGTCATACGTGGAATACACTCAAAAAAACCAGCATTTAAGACAACTGCGTGATTACATAAAGGGAAATTGCTTTGCATATTCCTTTGAGAGCAATGACGACGGAAACACTCTTTATATTAACGTTGAAAGCGATACCGTAAACGATCCCCTATCGCTTGCAACCACTGTAAAGCACGGTGCGGAAACGGCCGCAAAAGAGGACCGCTTTGAAACATATCTTTTGGCAAACAGGCGGTATTGGACCAATTATTTCGGTGAGCATTATATCCGCCTATCCGGGAATAAGGACGCAAAGGACGTCTGTAAGCTTTACACCCTGCAAAAATATATGTCAGGCTGCGCAAACCGCGGCAGGCTTCCCATCAAGTTTAACGGTTCTATTTTTTCCGTTTCGGGTGCCGACGGCAAGGAAGAGGATTATGATTTCAGGAACTGGGCAGGTGACTACTGGATCCAGAACACAAGGCTGATCTATTGGAACATGCTCTATTCGGGTGATTTTGAGGGAATGAAGGTCTTATTCAATTTCCTAAATTCACGCCTACCCGCATTTAAAGAAAACGCATACTCGCGTTATCATATTGATGGCGCAATGGTGCCGGAAACCTTCACGGTCAACGGAACCTTTGCCGACAGCGACTACCATTTTTCTCAGGAAAACTCCGAAGATTACGGACCTAAAAACCCGTACGTATCAAATCATTTTAACGGAATGCTGGAATTGTCGTTTATGATGCTCGAGTTTCTTTCATACTCGGGCCAAAAGGATTATTTCAACAGCATCTGTTATCCCTTTATTAAGGAGGTTCTGGTTTTCTTCAGAAACAGGTTTGAAATTAAGGACGGAAAAATACACCTTTCTCACGTTTCCGCCCTTGAAACATGGTGGGACGTTGACAACGACGCCCCCGATGTTGCCGCCTTAACGGTAATCACCGAAAGACTTCTCGCTCTGGGGTACAATACCGTTATTGCGCCCGAAGCGATTCCCGAGCTTCCAACAGAAATAAAAGACGGTCGGTTGGTCCTGGCTCCATGCGAAAAAAGACACGTCGACGAGGCGTGCAACGTAGAAAATCCCGAGCTATACTCTGTTTTCCCGTACTTTATTTTTCACAGCACCCAATCGCTCCCGCAAATGGTCAGTGATACCTACGCTCAAAGAAGCAACAGGTTTAATAACGGTTGGTCGCAAAACCTGATCCAGGCTGCTTTGCTGTTAAATAAGGAACAGTGCGAAAAAGAATTGCCCGAGAATTTCAGAAGAAAAGCGGAAGATTACTATTTTGACGCCTTCTTCGGACCCAACTTTGACTGGACTCCCGACCAATGCCACGGCTCAAGTAATTCTATTGCTCTTCGTATGATGCTGTTGCAGGATAAAAATGAAAGGGTCCTTATAAATCCTGCCTTACCCTCGCAATGGGAAGCAGAATTCCGGCTTCCCGCCCATAACAACACGGTGATCGAACACAAACAGCCTTAGGCCATCCGAGTATGCTGCCGTATCGTCGATTGCCCGGTCGTAATGCATTGTGCAATAAACTTACCGCAACAGGTTGAACGGCGGTATGTTTTGTGTTAAAATTATTTCACCACTTCAGTAAAGAGGGATCGATATGAAAAACGCCAATTGGATCAGAGTAGAATCTTTAAAAAACAACTGTCCCCTGTTTAGAAAACAGTTTTCAGTCAAAGAAAACCTATCGAAAGCAACCTTAAAGATATCCGCCAAGGGTGTTTACGAGGCGCATCTCAACGGCAACCGTGTGGGAGATTTTATTCTTGCGCCCGGTTTTACCTCCTATGACGACCGTATACAGTTCCAGGAATATGACGTCACCGCACTTCTGTGCAGGGAAAATACCCTTACCGTTCAGGTAGCCTGCGGCTGGTACAGCGGCGGTATCAGAGAATGGTGGGGTGACAACGAGGGCAAGATATCTGCACTCATTGCCGAGCTTACCGTTGAATACAGCGACGGAACCACCGACGTTTACCTGACCGACACCGACTGGGAGGCCTCCGAGAGCGGACTTACCTACTGCGAGATATACAACGGTTTTGAGTACGATGCGAGAATCGAGCCGCAGTTTGACCTCAAGCCGACTCTCGATCCCAATAACGACACTTCCCTGCTTATCCCCCAGATCGGCGAAAAGGTGACCGCACAGGAGCGGCTCTACCCCCGTGAGATCATCCGCACCCCCAAGGGTGAGACCGTGCTCGACTTCGGGCAGAACATGGTCGGTGCGGTGGAATTTACCGTCAACGCCACCGCAGGCGACAGGGTATCCCTTTCCTTCGGCGAGATACTCATGGACGGCAATTTTTACAATGACAACTACCGTGTTGCCAAGTGTAAATACGAATATACCTGCCGAGAGGGTCTTCAGACCTTTATGCCCACCCTCACCTTCTACGGATTCAGATACGTCCGTGTAAACAGCTACCCCGGCGAGATACTTCCCGAAAACTTCTGCGCTGTTGTCGTACACAGCGACCTTAAGCGCACCGGCAGGATCGAAAGCTCCGATCCCATGCTCAACCAGCTTTACCACAACATCATTTGGGGGCAGAAGAGCAACTTCCTCGACATCCCCACCGACTGTCCCCAGCGTGACGAGAGAATGGGTTGGCTCGGAGATGCACAGGTATTCGTAAGGACGGCCTCCTACAACTACGACGTTGAAAGATTTTTTGACAAGTGGCTTGGCGATATGGCGCTGAATCAGTATGAAAGCGGCGGTGTTCCCGGGGTGGTACCCTATACAAAGCCCACCCGCATCAGTGCGGCCTGGGCGGACGCCATTGCCATCTGCCCCTGGCAGATGTATCTGACCTACGGCAACAAGGACATCCTTGAGAATATGTTCCTGCCCATCAAAAAATGGGTAGATTACGTCATCTCGACTACCACCAAGGAAAATCTGTGGTTTGGCGGCGATCACTACGGCGACTGGCTTGAGCTCAAGGCGCCCTACGGCAGCTACAAGGGTGCAACCAGAGACGACCTCATCGCCTCGGCATTCCACGCCCACTCCACCAATATCCTCTGCAAGATAGGCGATATTCTCGGCAAGGACGTCGAGCGCTACAAGGAGCACTACAAAAAGGTCCGCAATGCTTACATTGAAGAGTTCAAGGATAACTTCAAGACCCAGACCGAGCACATCCTGACCCTCTACTTCGACCTGACCGACCAAAAAGAGGCCGTTGCGGCGTCTCTTGTGCAGATGATCCACGACGACGGCGACAAGATACAGACGGGATTTGTCGGCACGCCTTACATCCTTCACGCCCTCAGTCAAAACGGTTACAGCGAGCTTGCATACAAGCTGCTGTTACGGAAGGAATATCCCTCGTGGTTCTATCCCATCACCAAGGGTGCCACCACCATGTGGGAGCATTGGGACGGCATAATGCCCGACGGCAGGGTATGGTCTACCGATATGAACTCCTTTAACCACTATGCTTACGGCTCGGTAGGAGACTGGCTCTACGGCGCAATGGCGGGAATTCAAACGGTTGAAGATCACCCGGGCTTTGAGCAGGTACACTTTGCACCCGTAGCCACAGACGAAATAGACTGGTTCCGTGCCGAGCTTGACACAAAGCAGGGTACCATCAGGTCGGGTTGGCGTCACGAGGACGGCAAGGCCGTCTACGAGATCGAAACACCCGTAAGATCCACGGCGGTCATCGACGGCAGGAAATACGACCTTGAGCCGGGCAGGTATACCTTCTAATATGTACGTCAACGGTCCCGACGTCTGATAAACCTTTTTGGAGGTACTGATATGCTTAAGGAAAAAACACTGTCGGCCGACCTCTGTGTCGTCGGCGGAGGAATTTCGGGGATATGCACCGCTATCGCCGCAGCCCGCCACGGAATAAAGGTCGTGCTTATGCACGAGCGTCCGGTGCTTGGCGGAAACGCATCTTCCGAAATACGTATGTGGATATGCGGAGCGCACGGAAAAAACAACCGTGAGACCGGTATCATAGAAGAAATAATGCTTGAGAGCCTGTACAGAAATCCTACCAAGAATTTCTATATATGGGACTCTATCCTCCTTGATTTTGTAAGGCGTGAGCAAAACATCACCCTGCTTCTCAACACCACCTGTATGGATGCCGACGTTGAGGAAGGCAGCTTTTCTCACGGCAGGACCAAGAGGATAACGTCGGTCAAGGGCTACACCATGACGACCCAGCAGTTTGTAAGGGTCGATGCAGGCTACTTTGCCGACTGCTCGGGTGACAGCATCCTGGCGCCCCTGAGCGATGCCGAGTTTATGTACGGCAGAGAATCCGCCGATATCTACGGCGAGGACACCCACGTAAAGGTAAGCGACGATATGGTCATGGGCATGAGCTGCCTTATCCAGGGACGTGAGACCCACCGACCCGTTCGCTTTATCCCCTCGGAGCTTATCACCAAGCTTTCTGACAGTGATGTGGAAAACCGTCCTATGAATATTCACTCTCGCTCCGAAAACTTTTGGTATCTGGAGCTGGGCGGAACGGAAAATACAATAGACAATGCCGAGGATACCAAGTACAAGCTCGTCCCCCTCGCCCTTGGCGCATGGGACTATATAAAAAACAGCGGAAAATGCGATGCGGAAAATTGGGATCTGGAATTCCTGGGCTTCCTTCCCGGCAAGCGTGAATCAAGGCGGATGAAGGGTGAATACGTCATCTCCCAGCGTGACATATCCGACAACGTGGTCTTCCCCGACACAGTAGCCTTCGGCGGCTGGCCGCTTGACGACCATTATCCTGCCGGATATTACCACAGAGGAACCCCCAATACCGACTTTAAAACGCCTGCACCCTACTCAATTCCCTACCGAGCCTTGTATTCCTCAAACGTTGACAATCTGTTTTTCGCAGGCCGAAACATAAGCATGACCCATATGGCCATGAGCAGTATACGCGTTATGGCGACCTGCGGACTGTTGGGGCAGGCAATCGGCACAGCGGCTTCTATCGCCGCCAAGGAGAGGCTTGCTCCGCACGACGTATATTTAAGCCGCATCGGCGAGCTCCAGTCGCTGCTTATGGATGACGACTGCTTCCTCCCCCACTTCAAAAGAAACATCTCCCCTCTGTGCCAAAGCTCGACCCTCAAGGGTGGAGACTGCAGTCTTTGGTCGGGTGAGGACAGAGCAAATCGGATATACGGCACCGAAAGCTGCGGATGTCTCGTGCCAAACGGCGAATCTGTCGAATACGTATTCGACAGCGAGGTCTCTCTCAAGTCGGTACACATAGTATTTGACAGCGACCTTGACAGGGTAACTCTGCCCTCAGAAGACCCCTGCGAGAATGAGCACGTTACAAGAGCAAACGTACGGCTTGACAGCCCGCAAATGTATCTGCCAAAGACGCTCTGCCGCTCCTTCCGTCTCAGTGCAATCGTCGACGGCAGGGAGATCGAGCTTCTTCGCAGTGAAAACAACATAAAAAGGTCACATCACCTTCCCCTTGACCTGGCTGTGACCTCTCTGAAGCTTCAGATCCTTGACAACTGGGGAGAAAGCGACGAGACCAATCTGATATCCTTTGACTTCTGCTAAAAAAGCAAGCAACCAAAAACGGCTGTACAGAAAGCTTCTGTACAGCCGTTTTTATCGCCTTGACCGGGTCTTTACTAAAACTTCGGCTTGGGGTATGCGGCCTTGTCGGCCACTACCATATCGGTTATCTCCTCAAAGTTCATCCACTCTACTCTGTCCGAAAGATTTTCCGCTACACGTCTGCCGACCTCGTCCATCACCTTAAGACCGGTTCCCAGACCGTTGGACATGAGGCTCTGCCAATGGCATATTATGATGGGATATCCGCCGGTCTCAAGTATGCGTATTATCTCGCCGCTCTTACCGTCCTCGCTTATCAGACCGTCTGCGATAGAGCAGACGTATTCTCTGTCGGTACGGGGAGTGTCAATCGTCTGCCAGATGTGCTCTCTGGTGGTCGCAGGGATGGACACCAGAGTCCTGCCGTCCTCCTCAAGTGCGACCCATGGCTTTGCGTTGGGCTTGTCTACGACGTCACGAAGGAAAAACCAGGCTTTTTTGCTTCCGCTCACCCGTTCTACCGAGACGGAAATGGAGTGCTGGTACTCGTCCTCGACCTCGATGCCGAAATCCCAGGGGGAGGTAACCCCGATAGAGTGCATTCCGACCTCCTTCAAAAGGGAAAGCGCCTTTGATATGTAGGGCACGAAGGTCGTTCTGTCCTGGGTCATCGCCCAGTGACGTTCACTCATCGAAAGCGCCTTACCGCTTTCAAGGTCTACCGCTTTGTGGTGTGACAGCATTTCGGGACCGACCGAAAAAGCAGGCATTACACGGCTCTTAACGCAATCAAGCCATTCCTTCAGCTCTGCATCGTCGATGCCCTCAAGTCCGTTGACGATGTCTCCCTTGTTGCCGGGCATGGGAACTACGCTGAACTTGCCGCGGATCCCGCGCCTTTCTATGATATCGCAAAACTCAAAGAGCAGTTCGTTGGAATAGGTCGCCGCAAGAGGACGGCCGTCCTCGGTAAAACGCGACTCTGCGTGCTCGTGATATACCGATATTACGGGAGCCGGATCGTCAATGAGCCAACTGATAGGTGTTTTCATCGCTATCCCTCCGAAAGGTGTTTTTCACAGTATACCACCCGACATACGCTCTGTCAACCTCGGCGGCGACGGAGTTTTAACCTGTTATACGAAAAAGAAGTAAAATTTTCGGTTGAAATTCCCGATTTCTTTCTGTATAATACTCTTACAGGGAGGCGTTGGTATGGAATTTTACGCACAAAACGGAGGCAAGCGCCCCATTCGTTTGTCCGACAGTACCAGAAGGTTTGCTTACGATTCTCTGGGACGAAAGTACGGTCTGGATACCTTAAAGACAAACGCCGTTATCCTTGACGGTATTGAGGGCTTTGAAGACCTTTCTACCATTCAAAAACACGACCTTGCCATCCAACGGATCGCCGCCGAGGCTCCCATCCGCATCTGCGAGGACGAGCGCATCAGCGGTGCGGCAACGCTCGGACTTGGTATTCATCACCAGATCCCTGCGACCTACGACGGCCATCCCGTCTTTTCGAGCATCAGCCATCTTACCATCGATTTTGAAACGGTCGTTAAAAAAGGAGTCAACGCAATAGTAAAGGACGCCGAGGCTTCTTATGAAAAATACAAGGGCACCGAAAAGGAACCCTTTTTAAAAAGCTGTCTTTGCTGTCTTGACGCATTCAAGCTCTGGCACCGACGTTATCTTGAGGCTCTAAAGGAGCTTCCGAAGTACAAGGACAACTATGAAAACCTCAAAAGAGTCCCCTTTGAGCCGGCATCAAGCTTTTACGAGGCTGTGCAAAGTATTTGGTTTACGTTCGCATTCGTCCGTCTGTGCGGAAACTGGCCGGGAATAGGCCGTATCGACTGGTTGTTCGGGGACCTTCTCAAGGCAGACCTTAAAAAGGGCACGATCACTCTTGACGATGCCCGTGAGATATTGGCACACTTCTTTATAAAGGGCTGTGAATGGGTAAACGGCAAATTCATCGGCAGCGGAGATGCCCAGCACTACCAAAACATTCTCCTTGCGGGCATTGACGAGGACGGAAACGAGGTAACAAACGAGGTAACCTACCTCGTCCTTGACGTTCTCGAGGAGCTTGGCATCAGCGATTTCCCCACCACCGTAAGGGTCAACTCAAACACCGACGAGCAGCTTTTACGCAGGGTGGCAGAGGTAATGCGCCAGGGCGGCGGCATCCTTGCGGTCTACAACGAGGATCTGATCCTCAAGGCTCTTGCAATGGAGGGATATGCCGAGCGTGATGCAAGAAGGTTTGCAAACGACGGCTGCTGGGAGGTACAGATCCCCGGAGAGACCAACTTTTGCTACGTTCCCTTTGACTCATTATACCTTCTGCAGATGAACACCCTGGATAACTATCAAACCGATGCCGTTTACGGCGACTTTGAGGAGCTTTATCAGGCCTACATAGAAAGACTGCGGGCCCACATCGAGGCCATCGTCAACGGCAGACTTGGCTGCCTTGAATCCCGTGAAGAGCCGCTCAAGTGGTACCCGCAGATACCCTGCACCGTGGTGTCCCTGTTTGAACGGGGCTGTATACAAAAGGGTGCTTCCTACCACGAAGGTGGACCCACCTACACCGTAACATCCCCTCATATCGGCGGACTTGCCGACACCGTAAACGCCCTCTACGCCATAAAAAAGCTGGTATACGAAGAGAAAAAGGTGACCCTTTCCGAGCTTTTTGAGATACTCAGAAACAACTGGGAGGGTGCCGAGGCTCTCAGAGCCTACGCTCTCAACCGCTACGTCTACTACGGAAACGACAACGACGAGGTCGACTCCATCGCCGTAAGGCTTCTTTCCGACTTTGCAGACATCTGCACCTCCTTCAGCGGCAGATGCGGCTTCCGCTTTCCCGGCGGTGTCAGCACATTCGGCAGACAGCTTGAGTGGGCTCCCCACCGTCTTGCCGCACCTCACGGCAGAAAGCAAGGCGAGGTGCTTGCGGCAAACGCATCTCCCACCCCCAACACCGACAGGGCGGGCGCAACGGCAATTATCCGTTCCTACTGCAAGGCAGACCTTTCCAAGCTTGCAACGGGTGCGGCCCTTGACATCCGTCTTCTCCCCTCAAGCGTCGAGGGCGAGGACGGCATAGCGGCTCTTGTTGCTCTCATACGCGGCTTTGTTGCCCTTGGCGGCTTCTTTATGCAGCCGGACGTAGTCGATGCAGAGCTGCTTCGCATGGCACAGGAGCACCCCGAGGATTATCAGACCCTCTCTGTGCGTGTGTCGGGCTGGAACGCAAGATTTGTTACCCTTTGCAAGGAATGGCAGGATATGGTGATCGCACAAAATGAGCACCGTTAAGCTAAGAGTGACCGAGATACAGCGCTTTTGTATGCACGACGGTCCGGGCGTCCGCACTACCGTCTTCTTGAAGGGATGCCCCCTTCGGTGTGAATGGTGCCACAATCCCGAGACCCAAAAAGCCGCATCCGAGCTCCTCTTCTACGAAAACAAGTGCATCCTCTGCCAAAGCTGTGCCGAGGTCTGCCGCAACCAAGCACATACTGTATCAAGCTCCCACCTCATCGACCGAAGCATCTGCCGTTCCTGCTTTTCCTGTACGGACAACTGCCCTACGGGTGCGCTTGAGGTCTGCGGCAGGGAGATGACCGTTGAACAGATCCTCTCCGAGGTCGAAAAGGACCGTGCCTTCTACGGACAAAACGGCGGAGTGACCC
The DNA here is from genome assembly GCA_017532825.1 of Clostridia bacterium. GTDB lineage: Bacteria > Bacillota > Clostridia > Oscillospirales > QAMX01 > RGIG6452. The sequence goes on along the minus strand of JAFXIT010000007.1, from coordinate 42,920 downwards.
TGTCCGGCGGCGAGCCTTTGATGCAAAAGGAGGTCTTACCCCTCCTCAAGGCCTGTAAAGCGAATAACTTGACAACCGTAGTTGAGACCTGCGGATACGCAGATACCGACCTTCTGACGGCGGCATCTGCCTACGTCGATCTGTTTTTGTGGGATATCAAGGATACAGACCCCGAGCGGCACCGCAGATATACGGGGGTATCCAACGAAAAGATAATTCAAAACCTCAGGACCGCCGATGCTGCGGGCGTGCCTACGGTCATCCGCTCGATACTGGTAAGCGGAGTGAACACCGAAAGGGATCACTATCTCCGTCTTGCCGACCTCTCCCTTGGACTTAAGCATACAAAGGGAGTGGAGCTTATCCCCTACCATGCCTACGGCGGCTCCAAGGCGACGTTTTTGGGCGGCAGGGATAACGGGCGTACCGATTGGATCCCCTCGGCCTCGGAGCTTGAGCTTGCAAGAGAGGTCCTCTGCGAAAAGGGTGTAAATATCGTTTCCACGGCAAAAAACTTTTGATATGCATTGAAATACTCGGTCTGTTAGGATATAATCAAATCATACGATAGGTTATCGGCCGCCTGCGGTCGGAAAGGAGCGGTTTATGTCAGACATTACAACTGCAATACGAATGGAATATCCCGATACCATCCCCGTTTCGTTTTACATCCTTCCCTCAGCCTGGTTTAAGTACGGAAGCGAGCTTCAGAAGCTTATCGACCAATACCCCCAGTTCTTTAACGGCATGCAGGTCGATCTTGCACATTTAAGAGAAAACCTCCCCATCCGTTACCGCAGGGGAAAGCACCCCGACGAGTGGGGCTGTGTCTGGGAAAACGAGGTAGAGGGCGCTGACTCGATGGTCAAGCAGCACCCCATCAAGTGCGAGGAGGACATATTCTCCCTCAAGATCCCGCCCAACAGAGAGGGCATACTTGAGCACGGCTTTATGTATCTGAGGCTTCTCGATCTGTGCGGATTTGAGGATGCGATGGTCTATTTCGCCGAAGAGGGCGAGGCCATAGACACTCTTATCGATAAGGTACTTGAGTACAACATCTACCAGGTCGCCGCCACCCTTCCCCGTATGAAAACGATGTTTTCCTTTGGAGACGATCTGGGAATGCAGACGGGACTTGCCATCGGTCCGGAGCGCTGGAGAAAGTATCTCAAGCCCTGCTACCGCAAGCTTTACGGTATGGTAAAGGCCTACGATCCCTCCATGCTTATCTATATGCACACCGACGGCTGTATCTACGAGATAATGCCCGACCTTGTTGAGTGCGGTGTAGACATGATAAATCCCCAGTTCCGAGCAAACGGTCTTGACAATCTCGTCAGGGTCTGCCGCGAGGAGCAGGTGATCCCCATCAACCTCGATCTTGACCGCCAGATGTTCCCCTTTGCCACAAGGTCACAGATATTTGACCACGTCAGGGATTGCATAGAGGCTCTCTACCTTCCCCAGGGCGGCCTCGGCATTAACATTGAATTCGACCACGGTATACCCCTTGAAAATATTGCGGCACTTCTTGAAGCCGCCGAAAAGTACAGACACTACAAGGGTTAGTATCAAAAAAGAGAAGCCTTGAAGGTTTCTCTTTTTTCTTCTATGCAACGAAAATATTCCGATATTATATTCTCGGCGGAATATATTGGTTGAAAGCATTCCGAAATAATGTTATAATCTAAAAAATGGGATGTGCTTCCCATTTCCTTTGGAGGTGGAATACTATGGAACTGCTTGCATCCGAATTCAAGCGCAGATTCGCATTTTCGATGTACAAAGACCTAAAGCTCCGTCTCGGCGAAATGACCTTTACAAAGGATTTCGTTACCGACGACCGAGGCGATATGTATCCCATATTGCAAAAAAGCGACGATTGCACCGAACGTGTCGAAAACAATCTCTACACGGTGGAAAAAGGGAGTGTAAAAAGGCTGTTTTGTCAGTTTTTTCCCTTTGCGACCTACGAATTGCGTGCGCACACCGACGGCGGCGAGGTCGGCATCGGCTTTCGTCTTCCCGATACCGAGGCAGTTATCTCGATCTGCGGCGGAGAGGTGAAATTCTCATGCGATGAGCAGCTGCAAAGCAGGGAGCTTCCCGACTTTGTCTCCTCCGAATTCACACTCGTCATCAGCTGCCGTCTTGGAGCGTTTGACGTCTACTTTAAGCTAAACGGCAAGCCGGAATTTCTTTGCACGTTTTATGCCGAGAGCTTTAGGGAGTCAAACCTGTATTCCTCTTTTTCAAACGGATACGCCTACCTTTCGGCCTCGGGTCCGGTCATCGTAAAGGCAGTTCTTTCCTACCTTGATAACGGCGTTTCTATCGCCGATATCCGTCCGATAAAGTACGAAAACGGCGAGGCAGTATACCAAGAAGGACGGGTATATCTCACCGCCTCGGTGCGTATGCAGCAGGGGGCGTTTCAGGGTGTATTTTCCTGGGTACCCGGAACTGCGGAATTTTCGATGAGCGGTGCGGTTTTTTACGACTGCGGAGACGAGAAATGGCACAACTACCTCGCTTCGGTGATAATATACGACCGTAACCAAAAGCGCTGGCTTGTATGGCTGAGCACCTTTGAGCACGCCCACATCCTTGCAAGGGCCTCCTTCGAGGGAGATCCGAGGTTCGGTATCAATATCGTCGACGTAAAAATAATGGATAAGGCGACACCCGATCAGGACATAACCGCCTTTGCAGGCTTCAGAGGGGACGAGGATCCCGACCTTATATACGATGAAACCCGCGGCAAATGGCTTTTGGCAGTGTGCCGTATGGACCCGAGCATACACCACTATTCCTACGTATTTTTCGAATCGGACGAGCCCTTGAACGGATTTAAGTATATCGGCAAGGGTGTTGAGGGCTCGGAGACGGGCGGCTCGTTTGTCAAAGCCGAGGGAGAGCTGCTTTTTGTCTGCGGCAACGGAGGCGGAGCGACGTCCGACTACCGCATATACGGAAAGGACGGAATGCACACCGCCCGATTTAACTATCCCGACGGAGGCTTTAGGGGTTGGGGAACGGTAATACCGCTGACGCTCGGAAGCCGAAAGAGATATTTCTGGCTGACCTTTGACCGCCACAACGCAAGCGAATATAACTGGAGCTACGGAAATATATACTGCTTTGAGCTTTGACGCCAATAAAAAGGAGACACCGTTATGAAAAAATATGACGTTGCTGTTATCGGCGGAGGATTTGCAGGAGCTGCCGCCGCATTTGCCGCCGCAAGAGAGGGCGCAAGCGTCATCATCGTTGACAAGTCTAACTGCCTTGGCGGTGCCGCAGTCAACGCTCTGGTGCATCCATTCATGCGTTTTTCTGCGAAAATAGACGGTAAGGAGGTCGACCTCTCGGCAGGTCTCTTTACCGATATACTCCAAGGACTGGCGAAAAGCGGCTCTGCCGACCGCCATAAGTTTCTTGAAGAGGAGCTGAAGTTCCTCCTCAACGATATGGCAGAGGAATACGGCGTAGACCTCCTTTTCCACTCCTACCTATTCAAGACCAACGTCACCAACGGGCGCATCGATTCCGTCTCGCTTGCAACCAGGGCGGGAGTTATCGACCTTGAGGCGGACCTTTTCATCGACGCTACGGGCGATGCACAGCTTGCATACCTTGCGGGCTGTCCTACCGTTCTGGGTCGAGATCCCGACCGTCTATGTCAGCCCATGACCCTCTGCTTCCGCCTTGGCAACGTCGACGTTGAAAGATTCTGGAAAAGCAGACCCGAGCTTGCCCGTGCCCACGCAGAAAGCCTTGCGGCAGGAGAGCTTATCAACCCGCGAGAAAATATACTCGTATTCAAAACGCCCGTTCCAAACGTCCTCCACTTCAACACAACACGCGTGGTCAAAAAGGATCCCACCGACCCAGTCGACCTTACCCGGGCCGAGATCATCGCACGCAAGCAGGTAAGAGAGATATACGAGTTTATGAAAAAACACGCCGACGGTCTTGAAAACAGCTTTCTGATGATGACCGCCCCCGAGATAGGCGTAAGGGAGAGCCGAATGATCGTGGGCGAGTACCTTCTGACCGAAAAGGACTGTCTTGCGACGACCAAGTTTGAGGATGCGATCGCCGCCTGCAACTACGCCATCGACATACACAATCCCGAGGGTACGGGTACAAGCATCTACAATTTTGAAGAGGGTACCTATTATACCATCCCCTACCGCTGTCTCATACCCAAGGGTGTCTCAAACGTCCTTGTGGCAGGCAGGTGCATCTCCTCCGACCACGGCGCCCAGGCCTCGTACCGCATCATGCCGACGGTATGCTCCATCGGCGAGGCGGCAGGTGTTGCCGCAGGTATAGCCGTCAAGGACGGCGTTTCCGTCAGAGAGATCTCGGTGAAAAAGCTTCAGGACACACTCAAGGCAAACAACGCCTTTATAGGCATATAACGGCGATATGCCGTGATCCGACTACGGAGGTAGCTTTATGAATTTTTCCGAGTTTTGGCAGGGAGACGTTATGAGCTCCTTTGCCTGTGCAATGAAATACCTCAAGGACAATCCCGGCACTACCCTTACCGTTGAGCCCGGAACATATATTTTGACCGACGAGCGAGCCTGCAGGGCACAGCGTGCGGTGATGTCGGGAGAGTACGGAGATGTCCCTCAAAGGGTAATGTTCTCTCCGAAATACGAATACACCCGAGGAATATCCCTTGCAGGGCAAAAGGGCAGCAGGATCATAGCCTATGGCGTCAAGCTGCTGGTAGACGGGTTTATGGAGCCGCTGTCGGTTGTTGACTGCGAGGACGTTGAGATATGCGGTCTGACGATCGACCACCTCCGAAAACCCTACTCCAGGGGTATAGTTACCGAGGTCTCCCCACCCGATGCAGAGGGTATGTGCGTATGTACCGCAGAGCTGGACGGTGATTGTCCCATTGAACTCGGAACGCCTTTGAACACCCGCCACGGGTTTTTCGACGTTTCAAACGACCGCATGCACCGCCCGCAGGTCCGCAATGCGAAATACGTCGACCCCCACCGTATCACTATGCTCATCCCCCACGGTGCAGGCATCAAGGTCGGCTTTGAATACTACAACGTACATACGGGGCATTCACGCCCCGCCATACTCATCGAGAGGGCAAAAAACGTCCTTATCAAGGACGTGACGATACACTCCCAGCCCGGAATGGGCATCGTAGGAAACCGAAGCGAAGAGGTGACCCTTTCGGGGCTGTCGGTCATCCCATCGCCGGGGCATCATTGGGCAACCAACTCCGACGCTACACACTTTACCTCCATGAAGGGTCTGCTCCGCTACGAAAACTGCCGTTTTGACGGGCAGGGCGACGATTCGGCCAATATCCACGCATATTTTCAGGACATAATCGCAAGAGAATCCGACCGTATCTGTACCATCCGTGAAAACACCCCCGACGGTACCCACGCTCAAAGCCTTGACTACCCCGATCCGGGCGACATTTTAGAGCTGACCGAGCTGGATACCCTCCGAACCGTCGACAGCTTCCGAGTAACGGAGGCCTATCCCAACCCCGAAGAGTGGTGCTGCAGGGTGGTGCTTGACCATCCGCTTCCCGAGAACACCGAAAGGCTCGTGCTTGCCGACGTTACGAGACTTCCAAGGCTTGAAATGGTCGGGTGCTATTGCGAAAAGCACTTCGCCCGCGGCTTTTTGATCAAGAGCAGAGAGGTGCTCATCGAGGGAAACGTCTTCCGCAACATCCCCCTTGCAGGCATTGAGGTCGCTGCAGAGAGCTATTGGTACGAGGGCGTCTCTCCTGCCAACGTCGTTATCCGCCGCAACAGGATCGTCGACTGCGGCATCGGTATACTCGTCAAGGCTGACTGCCGAGATCCAAAGGGGCAGAGCATCCGCAACGTCACCATATCCGACAACTACATTGACTGTCCGTCCGCAGATCACGGCATATACGCCCAAAACGTCGACGGACTGCTCCTGGAGCGAAACGATATCTCCGTCGGCGGCGAGGCGATCGTCTGTAAGGACTGCATCAACGTATCCCTCCCTATAACGCAGGAATACGGTCGGTAAAACAAATAAAAAAGAAAAAGGTCGGTATTGATATGATTAACCCAAGCGCCAAATGGATCTGGATAAATTCCTCTCCCGAGGTCAACGAATACGCTCTTTTTGAGGAAGGCTTTGCCTATGAGGGCGAAAAGGCAGTCTTCAGCATTGCCGCCGAGACCGATTACGTCCTATTTGTAAACGGCGTTCTTGCAGGGCAGGGACAGTTTGCAGGCTACCCCTTTGAAAAGTACTGCGACGAGCTTGACATAACCCCTCTGTGTAAGCAGGGCGAAAACAGCTTTTCTCTGACGGTGCGCTACGAGGGAGTCAACAGTGCGACCCACATCAACGACGGCCCGGGTGTGATCTACACCCTTGATATTGACGGTAAGACCGCTCTCTGCAGCAGTGAGGCTACCCTTGCCTGTCCCGACCACCGCTATATTCAGCATCAGGACAGATGGATAACCCCGCAGCTCGGACTTACCTCGGGAATGTGTTGCGGCGTAAAATCCGACAAGCACCCCTGCACCGTCATCGACAAGACACGAAACATCCTCCCCCGACCGGTAAAAAAGGCCGAGCTTGGGCAGTTTATCCCCGCTCTCCCCGTCGAGGGCAAGGAGGGAGTATACGACCTCGGACGTGAGGAGTCGGGCTACCTCCGCATAAGGGTCAAAGCCGCCTCCCCCTGCGAATTTAAGGTCACCTACAGCGAGCATATGGAAAGCGGCGAGGTCCGCCACATCATCGGCAGCAGGGATTTCTCCCTTGACTTTGAGGTCTGCGAGGGTGAGAGCGAATTTACCCAGTATTTTATCAAGGTCGCATCGAGGTATCTCCATGCCATCCTCCCAGAGGGTGTCGAGGTGCTTTCGATAGGTCTTATTCCCCTGCTCTACCCTCTGACGGAAAAGCCGACCGAGCTTGAGGGGCTTGACAGAGCGATATACGACACCTGTGTCCGCACCCTCAGGCTTTGTATGAACCTTCACTATGAGGACTGTCCCTGGCGTGAGCAGGCCCTCTACGTCCTTGACTCCAGAAACCAGATGCTCTGCGGCTACTACGCCTTTGAGCAGACCGAGTTCCAGCGGGCAAATCTCGTCTTCATCTCCAAGGGAGCCAGACCCGACGGGCTTTTGGAGCTGACCTACCCCGCCGTAAACACGCCTGCTATCCCCTTTTTCTCGGTGATGTACCCCGTGGCTGTGTGGGAATACGTAAAACACACAGGTGACAGGACCATTCTCCCCGAGGTCATGGGAAGAATGCTCGCCATTATGGAAAACTTCCGCTCCCGCATAGAAGAAAACGGGCTTATTGCCGAATTTGAAGCGCCCTATTGGAACTTCTACGAGTGGACCGATGGCAGCAGCGGCTCCCTTTCGGGGCGTGACCGCACACCACAAAAGCAGTTCCATCTTATCATAAGCTGTGCCTTCGTTTACTCGGCAGAGCGCTTTAAGGAGCTTTGTGAAATGGAGGGCGTCGACTTCGGCGTCGACACCGATGCGATAAAGGCGGCAATAAAGAGGGAATTTTTCAATCCCGAAAGCGGTCTTTTCTCCCTTTCCACCCTTGCGCCCGAGCGCAGCTCTCAGCTTGGAAACGCCTTTGCACTGCTTATCGGGCTGGGTGATGAGCGCACCCTCGAAGCCCTCAAGAACGACAACACCCTCATCCCTGCCACCCTTTCCATGCTTGCCTACGTCTACGATGCACTGCTTCTCCGTGACGAAAATGGCAGGGACTACGTTCTAAACGACATCAGGGAAAAATACGGCTATATGCTCGGAAAGGGTGCGACCTCCTTCTGGGAGACCATCGACGGTGCATCCGCCTTCAACGATGCGGGAAGCCTCTGCCACGGCTGGAGCGCACTGCCGATATACTACTACCGCCTTTTAGCCGATTCGTGAGTCAAAGCAAACGGAGGTAGGTCTATGTTAGAGTTGGATATCGAACAGTTTTGGAAGGACGAGGAGCTCTCCCACGGGGAAAACTGCTTTTCAAAGTCCGCTCCCCAGGTCGCCCTTGGGATACGGATGAGCGACGAGTGTGTATTTGCCGAGCTTGGCGAGGAAGGTCAGCCCTGGGGCTACACCCCTCCCCAAAGGCGCTACGAGCTCAACTGCCGCTACAACGAAAAGGCGGTAAAGATCGTAGGGCGTCCCCTGCTTGCAGAAAACAAACCCCTCCCGCCCGAGCTTGCTCCCAAGGTCACCATTCCCGCCTTCAGACAGATAGGTGAGATATTCGGCGGAGAATACGTCTTCGACGGAAACACCACCTGGCTCAAGGGCTCTATCCCCGACGTTGACGGGCTGAAAAAGAAGCTTACCGAGGTGGAGGCGCTGGTATCCGACCCCGAGGCCTTCCGTTCCTTTGTGCTTCCGCCCGACTGGGACAGCCGCTGTAAGGCGGTCTACGAGCTTTACGGCCGCCGCCCTGCACAGTTTAAGGGCATACGGGGACCCGTCACCCTTGCGACCTCGGTATTCGGCGTTGAGGATCTGTTGTTTTTGTACTACGACGATGAGGAGCTCTTCACCCGCTTTGCAGACGCCATAACCGACACGGTGCTTGCCTACGTCGACCTGTTTATAAAGGAGTCGGGTCACACCGATGCCGACTTTGAGCACGGCTTTTCCTTTGCCGACGACGATTCCAACCTCATGACCCCCGAAATGTACAAGGCCTTCGGATACCGTGTACTTAAAAGGGTATTTGAGCGCACCGCACCCCGTCCCGAGGACGACCGCTATCAGCACTCCGACTCGGCAATGGGGCATCTTATCCCGCTTCTTGCCGACTTTGACCTCACCGGCTGTAACTTCGGCCCTACCGTGACCGTAGGAGAGATACGAAGGTATATGCCAAGGACGAGGATCGACGGTCAGCTTGCGCCATTTACCTTTATGAGAAACGTCGAGGCCGATATAATCGCCGAGGTGCGCCGAGACTGCGAGGCCGCCAAGGAAAACGACCTGCGGGGACTTAACCTTAAGACTGCAGGCTCGATAAACAACGGCTCGCTCCTTACAAGCATGCGAACCGTCATGGCCGCCATACAAAACTACGGCAGATATTGACCCTGCAAAACACAAGGAGGTTTTACATATGCCGGAAATAGGTCTTTCGTCCTGCGGCTTTCCTCTTGAGGAGGAATCCTTTGAAAAGCTTTCGGCCGTCGGTATAAAATACGTTGAGGTCTCCCGCCCGTTCTCCGAGCATCCTTCCCTCGACCTCGATCGGATAGCGCTCCTTGCCAAACGGTACGGTGTAGAGCTTTGGTCCTACCATCTGCCCTTTGGCGGACTGTCGACTCTGGATATTGCCTCTGCCGACGAGGATATGCGCAAAAGATCGGTCGCACTGTGGCAGGAGCGGATAAAAAGGGTCTCCGCCATCGGCATAGATAAATTCATAGCCCACCCAAGCAGTGAACCCAAGGGGCTTACCCCCGACGCACGAAAGTACGAGCTTGAACAGTCGATGCGCTCGCTTGCCGCTTTGGCACAGACCGCCGCAGAATGCGGCAGTGTCATCGCCGTGGAGGACCTTCCGAGAAGCTGTCTTGGCAACTGCTCCGAGGAGATGTTGCAGCTTCTCTCGGCGGACAGCCGCCTGCGGGTCTGCTTTGACACCAATCACCTCCTCAAGGAGGATCACCTCGGCTTTATAGAAAAGCTTGCCGATCGCATAGTCACCCTTCACGTCTCCGACTACGATTTTACCGACGAAAAGCACTGGCTGCCGGGTGAGGGTACGATAGATTGGCAGAGCGTATACAACGCCCTCACAGAGCACGGCTACAACGGAGCATGGCTCTACGAGCTCGGGCTTACAGATACAAAAAAGATCTCAAGGGTGCGTGAGCTTACCTTTGAAGACTTCGTTACAAACGCTTCGGAGATATTTGAAGGCAGAGCCATTAGCGTTATTCCCCGCTCCGAATAAAATTTCTGTTGCAATCGAGCAAACGTTATGTTATCATTGTAAAAGAACATTTTGGAGGGGGCGACAGGGATGACAAACCGTGAACGTGCGATAAATATCCTTCACTACCAACCCGTAGACCGTTTTCCCGCAGTACACTTCGGATATTGGCCGGAGCTTCTTTTGGAGTGGGCAGAGCAGGGCAAGATCTCCGCTGAGCTTGCCCGCAGCTGGGGCGACGGTAATGCTGCCGACCGTGAGCTTGACAGGATAATAGGCTGGGACTTTAACTGGTTAAACACAGTCGGTCCAAGGCTTGGCCTCAGTCCCGAATTTGAGTATAAGGTGCTCCAAGAATTTCCCGACGGGAGCCGCCGCACCCTAAACGGCGCAGGCCTTATACAGCGTGAAAAGCCGGGGCGTAACTCCATTCCCTCGGAGGACGACTATCTACTCAAGGACAGAGAGGCCTTCGAAACACTCTATAAGCCAAAGATGCAATATTTCCCCGAAAGGGTAGATATCGAATACTTCAAAAGCTTCAACGACACCCGTCCCAAGGATATTCCCGTAGGTCTGCACCTTGGAAGTGTGTTGGGCGACATTCGCAGTATGGTATCGGTCATCGGCATGAGCTATCTGATATACGACGAGGACGAGGAGCTCTTTGCGGATATAGTCGATTGCTATGCCGAGATGCAGTACAAATGCGCCGAGGCGGTGCTTGCCACGGGTGCAAGATTTGACTTTGCCCACTTCTGGGAGGATATCTGCTTTAAAAACGGACCTCTGGTCTCCCCGGAGATATTCGAGTCCCTCTGCGCCAAGCACTACAAAAAGCGCTGCGACCTCTGCCACCGCTACGGCATAGACGTTATATCACTCGACTGCGACGGTGTGACGGAGAAGCTCCTCCCCATCTGGTTTGAAAACGGGGTAAACACCATGTTCCCCATCGAAATAGGCGTCTGGGGTGACCAGTTTGAGCCCGCCAGAGCCAAGTACGGCAGGGGGATGCTGGGTGTGGGCGGTATGGACAAGACGGCATTCCGCCGTGACAAGGCCGCCGTCGATGCCGAGATAGAACGCCTCAAGCGCTTGAGCGCACAGGGCGGATTTATTCCCTGTCCCGACCACCGTCTTATGCCCGGGTCGAAATTCGAGCTTGTTCAGCACTATGCTGAGGAAATAAAGAAAATAAGGTAGGCGATTTTCTATGGCGAAGATCTGGACACCCGCCGAACGTGCCAAAACGGCACTGACTCTCGGTAAGCCCGACGAGATACCGACCTTTGAGTTGGATTTCTTCCTCTGGGAGGAGCTGTTCGGCATATCAAGAGAGGATCCCCTGCTTGAACACGATCAGTCCTGCAAGCTTTCCCTTGCAGAGATCGAAAAACGCTCCTACGACCTTGCCGACAAGTACGCAAGAGTATACGGAAGCGGTACGGCCTACGACATCGGAGGCGCCGCAATATCGGGCGATCCCGAAAAGGATTCGAGACCCGGTCTTGACTACTACATCATCCCCGTATACAGCCCCGGCTGGTGGGAGCCCGACTATCCCGTTACTAAGTTTTTCCGCAAACGCCTTCGCGAGCATTTCGGCGACACCCGCCTTTTCGGCTGTCACGGCGACGGCACCTACTCCATCCCCTCGGGTACCGATATGTACGGATTTGCCTACCGCATCGCCGACGAGCCCGAGGAGGTCATAGCCCAGGCAGAGCGAATGGCCTACGAGGCCGTTGAGCGCAACAAGCGCCAGCACCAGGCAGGGGTCGACGTCATGCTTCTCTGCGACGACTACTGCTACAATTCCGGGCCCTTCCTCTCACCCGAAATGTTTGACACCTTTATCACCCCCTTCCTTACAAAGATATGCAAGGAATCAAGGGAGGACGGTCTCTACGTCATAAAGCACACCGACGGCAACATCATGCCGATAATAGACTCACTGGTATCCGCAGGCCCCCACGCCCTGCACTCCCTTGACCCGATGGCAGGGGTGGACATCCGTGAGGTCAAGCGGCTCTACGGCGATAAGGTGGCTCTTTGCGGAAACGTACACTGTGCGGCCCTGCAGACCGGCACCGACGACGAGGTACGCCATAGCGCAGAGTACTGTCTTACCTATGGCGGAGAGGGCGGCGGATACATATTCGCAACCAGCAACGTTCCCTTCAAGGGAATGCCCCCCCATCGCTACGATATGATACTCGACATTTGGCGCAAAATGCGCAGATATAATTAAAGTACAACGATAAGGAGCGATATTATGAGCATACTTAACGAAATCTCTGAAAACCTCCAAAAGGGCAAGGCAAAGGTCGTAAAGGAGCTTGTTGAAAAGGCTGTCAGCGACGGTATTGCGGCTACCGACATCCTCAACGAGGGTCTCATCGCAGGAATGAACGTCGTCGGTGAAAAGTTCAAGAACAACGAAGTCTACGTTCCCGAGGTGCTTATCGCCGCAAGAGCCATGAACATGGGCTCCCAGGTACTCAAGCCCCTCCTCGTTGCCCAGGGCGTCAAGGCTACGGGCAAGGTCTGTATCGGCACAGTCCAGGGCGACCTGCACGATATCGGCAAGAACCTCGTCAAGATGATGATGGAGGGCAAGGGTCTTGAGGTCATCGACCTCGGCACCGACGTCTCCCCCGAGACCTACGTAAACACCGCCATTGAGCAGGGTTGCCAGGTCATCTGCTGCTCGGCGCTTCTTACCACCACCATGGGCGTTATGGCCGACGTCGTAAAGGCCGCCGAGGCCGCAGGCATCCGTGACAAGGTAAAGATCATGATAGGCGGCGCACCCGTCACCGACGACTACCGTGCCCAGATCGGCGCCGATGCTTACACCTCCGACGCCGCAAGTGCCGCCGATATGGCCATCAAGCTCTGCGCAGGAGTATGAACGGGCTTTTTGAGTCCTTAAGCGAGCGAGCTCTGTCGCTTGGCGCATACAAGGCCGCAGTTATTCCCGTTTCGGAGGTCACACTTGACGCCTCCTTTCGGGATATGTGCAAAGCAAACCTCTGCGGAGCATACGGAAGGAACTGGACCTGTCCGCCCCACGTAGGCGAGATAGACGAGCTTATGGAGCTGATACGCTCCTATGGCTACGTTCTGGTCTACCAGACGGTGAGCGAACTTGAGGATAGCTTTGATATTGAAGGGATGGAAGCCGCCTCCGTCAGACACGCCGAGCTCGGCTTTGCCCTTCGCAACGAGCTCTCCGACCAACCGCTCCTGCGGCCGCTTCACCTCTCTGCGGGCGGATGCAGGCTATGTCACGTCTGTGCAAAGGCAGACGATCTTCCCTGCCGTTTCCCCGAGCGTGCCATGGCCTCCCTTGAGGCTCACGGCATCAACGTTTCCGAGCTTGCAAAGGCATCCGGAATGAAGTATATAAACGGACAGAACACCGTGACCTATTTCGGCGGAGTGTTTTTTGATCTGTAAAGCATAACGGAGACCGTTTAAAACGGCCTCCGTTTACTTTAATCCGTATATTGTCACACTAAAATTGCAATATGTTTCCGTTTGTGCCTAAAACCGCCCTATATTTTCCTCTTACAGTCAAAATTTCCTTCGAATAAAAATCCCGTGCCGAGGCAAATTGATATATTCCGTCCCGAAATTAACAATTTCCGCAAATACTTTCCTTTTTCCGACCTTCTAAAAGGCAAACATGCTTGAAGTTTTTTTCTCTTGGGTTTATAATAGACCCAAGCTACTTCAAAATCAAAAGGAGCGATCAATACTATGAAAAAAAGACTTATCGGTATCGTTCTCGTCGCAGTTATGCTGCTTGGCCTCTTTTGCGGCTGTGCAAAGGACGACGGAACAGTGACCCTTACCTTCCTGAGACTGGGTAATGACGAGGCTGAAAAGAATTTCTGGCTTGAAGTCATTGAGTCCTACGAGGCCGCCAACCCCGGCATCAAGATCGAGTATGACGACGCCGCCATCGGCAACGCCATGGACACCAAGCTTACCTCCCTGTTCTCCTCCAATTCCGGTCCCGACATCATCGGCCACGGCATCCTTTCCATCGCCAGCCGCGTAGAAGCCGGCCACTACCTCCCCCTGGACGAGTATATGCAGACCTGGGAGCAGGCGGACGATATGATCGACATGCTCCAGGACTTCGCCACCTATGAAGGACACACCTACGGCGTAGCCTACATGCCCACCTCCTACGTTTTCGCCTACCGCACCGACCTCTTTGCCCAAGCCGGCATCGACGCTCCCCCCACCACCTGGGAAGAGCTGCTTGACTACGCCGAAAGGCTGACCGTCGTTGAAAACGGTCACACCGTTCAGGCAGGCTTTGCCTTCCCCACCGCAGGCGGCAACCTCGTTGAGTACGACATCCTCTCCTTCTGCAACGGCGGACGCTTTGCCGATGAGAACGGCAATCCCACCATCAACACCCCCGAAAACCTTGAGGCCCTCGAGTTCATGTCCAGGCTCAACGAGTATTCCATCCCCTACAACAGCAACGAGACAAACCCCTTCATGACCGGTAACGCCGCAATGACCTTTATCGACAACGTAAAGCTCTCGCCGATGTTCTCCGATCCCGAGTACGCCGACAAGATCGCCCTTGCAATGCCCCCCGCAAACGGTGACAATCCCGCAATGACCTTCAGCGGCTGCCGTCTGCTTTTCGTCGGCAAGGACTGCAAGAACGTCAAGGAAGCATTTGACTTTATCACCTACGCCGTCTCCGAAGCGATCGTTATGAAGAGAGCTCAGGACACCGACGCCCAGGCCGTTCTCAAGTCGGTCTCGGATGAGTATGCTACCCTCAAGCCCTTCAACGACATCCGCATCAAGTACGTTGAAAACGGCATCGGAATGCCGGTTACCACCTGGTCGACCATGTTCCAGACCGTCCGCAACGAGATGGTGCAGGCTGTACAGAACGGTGCAGACCCCGCCACCGCCCTTGCCCAGGCTCAGACCAAGCTTGAGCAGGAGATCGCCAACGCAAAATAACTTAATCTCTACCGCAAAATAACTTAAGGAAGGTGCAGCAGCCCTATGAGCAGGATCGTCCGAGGACATCGCCATACGGCAGTAAGCAATGTCAGACGGGGCGAGACCCTCTCGGCATGGCTTATGCTGCTGCCCTTCCTTATCTTTTTTGCGCTTTTTGTTATCTATCCTCTCGTCCAGAACTTCATTTACAGTCTGACTAACTACAACTTCGGCCCCAAGCACGACTTTGTGGGACTCAAAAACTACATCCAGCTCTTCTCCGACGAGTGGTTCTTGGCATCCCTTAAAAACACCGTCGTCTACGCCTTTTTCAGCGTTATATTCCTCACCGGTCTTGGACTTGTGATATCCGTAATGCTCAACAAGCGCAGCCGCATGGTAAAGGCCGCAAGGACCGTTCTTATACTCCCCTACGCCACCAGTATGGTCGCCGTTTCGATGGTATGGCTCTTTCTCCTTGACCCCACCACGGGCTATATAAACAAGCTTCTCATCGAGCTCGGTGTGTCCACACTTCCCACCTGGCTCAACGATCCCGAGCTTGCCCTCCCCTCGCTGATATTTATAAACATCTGGAAAAACCTCGGCTACTGTATGATAATCTACCTTTCGGGCCTGCAGAACATCCCCACCGAGCTTTACGAGGCCGCCGAGGTCGACGGAGCATCAACCCTCCGCCGTCACATAAGCATCACCCTTCCGCAGATAGCTCCCGTCACCTTTTTTGTGCTGATAACAAACTGCATTGAGGCCTTTAAGACCTTTGAGCAGGTTCAGATAATGACCCAGGGCGGTCCTATGACCTCCACCACGACCGTCGTGCTCCAGATATACCGCAGAGCTTTTGAAGACTTCCGCATGGGCTACGCCTCGGCCATAGCCGTAGTCCTCTTTGGGATAATCTTCATTATGACCGTTATAAACCTGCTGCTGTTCAAGCGCCGCAGTGAGGACAAATAGGAGGATACAAAGATGAAAAAATCTCTTCATATCCTCGGAAAGGTCCTCTCTTGGCTGCTTATTGCACTGATCGTGGCGGCAATACTCTTCCCCTTTGCCGTTATGTTCTTTTTCTCACTCAAGACAATGAGCGAGATACGCTCACCCGATCCCTCCCTTCTCCCCGATGTCGCAGCTTGGGAAAACTACAAGATCGCTTTGCAGACGGGCTCATGGGGACAGTATTTTTTCAATTCGACCTTCGTTACAGTCATAGTCGTTGTCATCAGTCTTATAATAAACTCCATGTCGGGGTACGTCTTTGCAAGACTTAACTTCCGCTTTAAGAATTTTCTCTTCGTGCTCATCCTCGCAGGCATGATGATACCTCCGCAGGTCACTATGATCCCCGTAGTCAGCCTCATCCGTTCGGTGCCCCTTGCAGGCGGAAACGATATCCTCGGGCAGGGCGGCTCGGGACTTATCAACACCTATTCGGGACTGATAATCCCCTTTATTGCGGGCTCCTTTGGAGTTTTTCTGTGCAGACAGTACTTCGTCTCCTTCCCACGTGAGCTCGACGATGCGGCTCTGATAGACGGCTGCGGCCGCTTCAGGACCTTTATCAGCATCTACCTTCCGTTAGGAAAACCGGTGCTTGCATCCCTTGCGGTGCTGAAGTTTGCGGGTACCTGGAACGAGTACACCTGGCCCTTGGTCATCACCCAGGGCGACGCTATGAAGACCGTCCAGATAGCACTTACCAACTTCCGCAACGAATCGGAGATACGCTGGAATCTTCTCATGGCAGCAACCCTTATGGTCAGCGCAGTAGTCTGCCTTGTATTTATATTTGCACAGAAGCACTTTGTAAACGGTATTCTTACGGGAAGCATCAAGGGTTAGTGATATTTCTCACATTTTCGGGCATACTGTCACCGAGGTGATCTTTATGAACGAAAAGAAGAAAAAGGAATCGACCCTCCCCCGCTCCAAGGCGAAAAAGCGTAAATCCGTCGATCCCATGCAGAGCAACACCGATCCCGGCGGAAGCTATACGGGTACTCCAATACCGCCGTGGACTCCCGACTCCGTCCCCACGCAGGATGTTGACGACCTCTAAAAGCTCACGCAGGCACTTTTATTTAGTGCCTGCGTGTTTTGTTTTCCTTATTACCTGTTGCAAAGAGCATCGGCCTGTGATATACTTTCGGCAGTGTATCCTGCCTTGCACCTGCTATTACGGTAAAGAAAGGGTCTTGAAAATGATCAAAGATATTCCGGCGATCGATATACACTGTCATTGCGATGCAGGCTCCCTGCTTGATCGCGGTTCAAGTGACACCTACAAAATAAGCATTGACTTTCTCAGAGACGAGCATCGGCAGATGGGAGTCCATAAAACAGCCTTTGCCGGTACGTTTGCCGCTGTAGAGACCGATCGAGTGATAGAGGAAGAAAACGAGCGTCTTGCAAAGATCTCCCAAACCGAGGATTGGTTCTATCAGTGGGTCGTTGTAGACCCGCGTAAACCGCAGACCTACAAGCAGGCAGAAAAGCTGCTCAAAAGTAAAAAGACACTTGGCATAAAGCTGCACCCGGGTCTGCACGGATATTCACTTGTCAAGTACGGAGACGATATCTTCTCCTTTGCAAACGAGCTCAATACCGTCGTACTGACCCATCCCGCAGAGGACGACAAAAGAGAAAACGTATCCATAGCGTCTATTGCGGGCAGATACGAGAATATGAAGCTGATCATTGCCCACCTTGCAAATAAAGATCATGTGAACGCCGTTCTTGCCGCCGAAAATGTCTACGTTGATACCTCCGGAAACGCAAGCACCCAAAATAACGTCATAGAGTACGCCGTAGAAACGATCGGCTCGGAAAAGATCCTCTTTGGAACGGATACCTATTCTTGCGCCTTCCAAAAAGGTCGGATACTTTTAAGCCGCATCTCACAGAAGGACAAGGAAAACATTCTGCGCAAAAACGCCGAGCGCATCTTTTCCCTATAACTACCGCTGACTTAACGGCAAAATCAAAGCACGCCCATCCTAACCACGGGCGTGCTTTTTTCTCATATTTCTGAAGAATGAAGTAAGTACCTCGGCGCATTCGCCTCCGAGAACGCCGCCCGTGACCTCGGGCAGGAAGGAGTTTTGTCTTTTTTGCATCTCGACGGCCGAGCCCATTGCGCCGTTTCGGTCATCACCTGCTCCGAAAAATACCTTGGGGATCCTTGCGTTTATTATCGCTCCCGCACACATAGCGCAGGGCTCAAGCGTTACGTAGAGCTCGCAATCCCAAAGCCTCCACCCGCCAAGGCGGCGGCAGGCCTTGTCAATGGCAAGCAACTCGGCATGGTACAGGGCGTTTTTTCCCGCCTCACGGCGGTTAGACGAGCGTGCAATGATCCTGCCCTTGCGGACTATGACACACCCGACGGGTACCTCTCCCCGCCTTTGGGCACGCCTTGCAAGCATCAAGGCCTGATTCATATAATAGATCTGTCTTTCGTCCATCCCAATTCTCCTAAAACACGCTCCGCCCCCTCAAATGAAAGGCCTCTGATGATATGCCTTGAGCAGACCGTGGTTATTCTCATACTGCAGCTTCCCCTAAGCCTCTGAAAAAGGCTTTGCGACAACGTCACGGCGTGTATGTTTTTTGCCGGCAGCTCCGCAAGGCGAAGCTCTCGCAGGCGTATCCAGGTCAGCCATACCGTCCGACCGTCGGTATCTGCCGAGGAAAAGCGGGCAGACGTGTCATACCAAAGAATAATATACCCTATCCCAAGTAGGCCTGCAAGGCCAAGCACTCCCGCAAATGCGGATATAAGACCTCGTGCAAGATCCGCTCTGATGTCACGTCCGACTATTTCCCCGACGAAGGTTAGAGCGGTCAGAACAAACGCCGTCAGACCGTAGGCATCGGCAGACAGATGTCCGTATATACGCATTACACCCGGATAAAACAGCTTATGGGCGTCTTTTCGGTGGATTACAAGCTTTTTTCGTGCTCCGCAGAGCCGTATATCTGCTTTTACCGCCCCAATGAGTCTGTAAAGCAAACCGCTTGACACGGTTATTTCATCTATTTCGTCCCGCAAAAAGCAGTCCCTCGAGCAAAAAAGTACACCGTCAAACACGGTTATACTGTCAGGCTCTAATGAAATACGACTTTTTTTAAGGCGGAGAAGCGCCAGCACTATGGCCGATACAAATATCAGCAGGTCTATCCATACCCCGTAGAGGCGATCACCTTTATTGAAAAGAACTGCATGTACGATCGGCAGAACGATGGGTAAAATAAGCTTTCTGACCGATCCGAACACGGCGATCGGGTGAAATCTCATCTGCGGTGGACTTCCAGCGCAAGGCTTGCGGCCTCGGTCTGTGCCAGAGCGGGAATGGTAATACGTCCTTTCGGATAAAAAACGCATAGTCTCCGCACCCCCAAAAGCCGCATGAGAGGGGTTGACCGAACCGACACGGCACTCGCAAGTGACAGCTCAAGCATGCTCCTTTTGACGGTAAACACGCCCTTTACCACCGTAAGCCTGCCCCGCTCAAGTGAGTATGAGAGTCTTCGCATATAGGCAGGTAGGTAAAGGCCGCCGACAAAACCAAACGCCGCTACCGCCGCAACAGATATGGCAATGCCCAGCGGAACGGAGTACTCAAGCAGCTCTACTCCGACGGAAATGGCCGTTGCCGCCACTGCCGCAAGGCGTATCTGCCATATTGCAGACATACGTCTGCCCGGTGAAAATATTTCTTTCTTTATCATTTACAAGCCGCAGCAACGGCTTTATATGGTCTCCTTAAAGCCGTTACCGACTATCTCCTTTGCTTCGCTGACTATGACAAACGCATCAGGGTCGGTCTGCCTGACAACCCTCTTGAGTGCGACGAGCTGACGTCTGCCGACGGCGCACATCAGTACGCTCTGCTCCTCGCCGGTATAACCGCCTCTGGCGTTGAGTACGGTCACACCTCTGTTTATGTCCTTTAGGATGGATGAGGCAAGAAGCTTTGCCTTTTTGGTCACGATCATCGCAACGACCGACATATTGGCGCCGTAGAGAACTCCGTCGACGGCGGTGGTCGAGATATACATCGAAACGGCGGAATATATTGCCGCCATATAGTCCTGCAGTATCACGGCGCCGGCAAGGATTATGATTATATCGGTTATCAGTATCCACCTGCCAACCGATACGCTCTGGACACGCTTGCCGATAAGCAATGCCACGATATCGGTACCGCCGGTGCTTCCACCCGCAGACATCACAAGTCCGATACCCGCACCGCAGAGTGCGCCGCCGACACCTGCCGCAAGAAGTCTCTCTTCCCGCAGACCGTGTATCTGGGGAAGGTATTCAAAGGCATCTATCAGCAGGGATGATGCGATCATCCCTATAAGCGAACCGATAAGGAAGTCCCGCCCCATATCCTTGGCGCCCACGATAAAGAGCGGCAGGTTCATGGCGATGACCATAATACCGACAGGAAATCCCGTCAGGCGGTTGATAACTATGGAAAGACCGGTCGCACCGCCCATCATAAGGTCGGCGTGGTTTATAAACATCGTTACCGAAAAAGCGTAGACAGCCGAACCAAGCAACAGCACCGGCATACGCCTAAGCCATTTATTCAGCTCATTTTTATTTAACAGTCGCACGGTCATCAGCGCTCCTTACGAAAATATTATCTCCCCAAAGGATTGACATTACACCTTATTTGTATTAAAATATATTGCACAAGCGCCCGTAGCTCAGCTGGATAGAGCGTCCGCCTCCTAAGCGGAAGGCCGGCGGTTCGAATCCGCCCGGGCGTGCCATAAAATTCCAAGGACCGATAAGTCCTTGGAATTTTTATTTTGCAGACTACCGTCTGCGGCTTATTCTTGAAATATAAAAGCTTATCAGCTGTGAAAGCGCAACGTCAAATATCATTGCAACCACACAGCAAGCGATCCAAAACGGTAAGACTATCTCTATCTTCGGCTCAAACTCAAAGAAGAGTCTTGCTCCGAGTACCAAAAGCCAGTATGCAACCGTTGTAAATCCGACCTTGATAGTATGTTCCCAAACACGGCTCTTTACTCCCTCGGCTACCGCCTTTACTATCGGGTAAAGTCCGAAAAACACGGCGTATACACATGCAACCGGCTTGGAGGGAGCAAGGAGAAGTACGATCACCGCAGATGCCACGTAGGCAAGCAGTCCGTACAGCTTTCCGCATTCGATGCAGACGGCGGTAATGGCCAGACAGGCGACCGCCGCAACGGCAAGTCTGCCCGTAGGGATCAGTCCCCCCGCAAATATAACACCGCAGGCGACCGCCGTAAGAACTGCCGCAAGGGTGAGCTTCTTTACGTCCTTCATACTAACAGCAGGGTATCAGGTCGCCGCCCATGCATTCGCAGCAGCAGTCGGCACAGATAAGGTTGTTGCAGCAGGTACAAAAGGACATTTCGTTGTCATATCCGCCCCGCTCGTGGTATACCGTCCGACGGTGGGACATACGGTCGTATGCCGCAGCATACTCACGGTTGGAGGGGTCCATCTCGGTGGCCCTGGCAAAATTATCCTCTGCGGCATCCATCCAGCCCCGTCTGAAGCAGACGCTTCCCTTGAGGAAGTACCACTCAGCGTCGTGGTCCTCCTGCTCGTTGAGCAGCCGCTCGGCAGCGTCAAGGTCGCCGTAGGCAATGAAGTTGCGTACGGCAGCATACTTTGAGGAGGACCCGTTGTCGTTGTAATCCCCGCCGTAGCTTCCGGAGTTAGTCTGTCTGCCCGCACGCTCGTTTTGTATCTGCTCGTATGCGGCGTTTATCTCCTTCATCTTCTCTGCGGCAAGGTCGGCAAGGGGATTGTTTACGTAGTTGTCGGGATGGTATTTCTTTGCAAGAGCACGGTGAGCGGCTCTGATCTCCTCATCGCTTGCATTGCGGCTTACGCCAAGTACTTTGTAAGGATCCATGTTTCTTCTCCAAAATCATATTACGCGCCCGTTGCGCTTTTTGTCCGTTCCCGAAAGCACCTCGTTTATTACAGAGGGCATACCGAGATAGAGTATGTTTAAAATGATCGGGGTAAATTCGTTTTGCTCAAGCAGCTCACCCGCCGCTGCCGCACTTGCAAGCGACTGCTCGACCGTCTCACGTATGCGCTCCTTTATCTCTGCGGTAAGCTCGGCTGAATCGGTGTCAAAGCGCAGGTGTATGGGGTTGTAGGCATTCTTTTCAACGTCACGGGGGTAATCGTCTGCCGCATCGAGTATGTAGACCGCACGCCCGACGTGGTAGAAGATCTCTCGCAGTATCCTCGCCCTCGGTGCGTCCTCCTCACAGACAGAAAAGCCTGCGGTTATCAGGGCAAAGCAGTCGGCAACCGCATCTATCGACGGCTCGGCGTTTTTCTCAAAGAGGGCAAGTCTTTCAAGCTCTCTTTTTGCAAGGGCGTTAAATTCGGGAAAGGCTGCGGCAGCCTTTTTGTACCTTCTCCGCATAAGGAGCTTAAGTACTCTTGCACCAAAGGCCTTAAAAAAGCCGCCGTCTGCTACCTCGTCGCAAAGCTTGAACCAGGCAAGTATCACCGTCAGTCCCGCAACGGCATCAAGCTCGGGCGATGATGCCGCCACACATTTTTTCCTAAACGGCGACGCCGCACAGCGCTTGTGCCGACAGGCGGTCTGCGTTCCCTTCGAAAGGGCCATGGCAAGCAGGGTCATATCGTAGCTGACCGCAAAACGGGCAAGGAATCCGTAGTTTTCCTTCAAGGCGTGACACAGTCCGCAATATGTAGTTTTATAAAGCTCAAACTCGCGAACCTTCAGCTCCGGCCTGAACGGCCTGACGTATCCGTACATTCCCTGCCCCCTTGAATACATTCTATATTATATTTTACTATATTTTGTTACGGGGAACAATACTTTTACACGAAATTTTTTTGTTATTGACTTTTTCCTCCCTCTGGGATAAAATATTTATAGTAAAGTTGCCGTTTTATCCGTGTAAAGCGATACTCTTTACACAGATAAGCACCCCTTTAAAAGGAGCAAACGTATGAAACAGCGTATCTATCCCGTTGCCAAGGTCACAAAAAAAGCCCAGCGTGCGCTCGAAGGCGGACATCCGTGGGTATACGCCGCCGAGATCACCGAGCTTTCCCCCGTTCCCGAAAACGGAGGTCTTGTCGACGTTATATCCGAGAAGGGAAGCTACCTCGGCACGGCGATGTACAGTCTGCATTCCAAGATAGCCCTCCGCATCCTCTCAAGGAATGCAAACGACAGCTTTGACGAGGGATTTTTCGAGCGACGTATCGGATACGCATGGAATCTGCGTCAGACGGTGATGGACGACGTCTCTGCCTGCCGTGTGATCTTCGGAGAAGCCGACGGCTTTCCGGGGCTTACGGTGGATAAATACAACGACATTCTCGTGACCCAGGTCATGTCCTACGGCATAGAGAAGCGGAAGGATATCATATTTCCCCTGCTTTTGAAGGTCATTCCCGGTATAAATGGCATCTTCGAGCGGAACGACGTCAAGCTCCGTGAGCTTGAAGGCCTGGAGCAGGGAAAGGGCTGGTACTGCCGCAAGGAAGGGCTTTCGACCCTTACGGAGATATGCGAAAACGGCGTTTACTACGCCGTCGACGTTGAAAACGGCCAGAAAACGGGCTTCTTTCTCGACCAAAAGTACAACCGTGCCGCCGTTGCACGATATGCCAAGGGCAGACGTGTGCTTGACTGCTTTACACACACGGGATCGTTTGCCCTCAACGCCGCTCTGGGCGGTGCGGCAAGCGTTACCGCCGCAGATATCTCGGCTGACGCCCTTGCTCTTGCCCGTGCAAACGCCGAGCGCAACGGGCTTGCGGTAGATTTTATACAGACGGACGTCTTTGACCTGCTCCCCAAGATCGAGGGACACCCCTACGACTTCATTATACTAGACCCTCCCGCCTTTACCAAGTCCCGCAAGACCGTCGACAGTGCCGAGCGAGGCTACAGGGAGATAAACTACCGTGCAATGAAGCTTCTTCCCAGAGGCGGCTTGCTTGCGACCTGCTCCTGCTCGCATTTTATGGAGGACGAGCTCTTCGTTGCCATGCTCAGACGTGCCGCCAAGGATGCAAACGTCAGCCTTTTACAGCTTGAGGCACGTCAGCAGGCCTGTGACCATCCCATCCTTTGGGGCGTACCCGAGACAAGTTACCTTAAGTTTTACATTTTCGAGGTGGTGTAAGTGCTGAAAAACAAATGGATCAGGCTCGCCATTGCGGCAGTTCTGCTTGTTATAATGGTCTTTTCGGTCTGGAAGATCACAGAGCCATACCGTATAAGGAAAGCCGTAAACGACTCAAACAAGCAGGCTCAAAACGATTTTCTGATATTTGAAACTACTGCCTCCTCCACTCAAGCGCCCCCGACTACCCCCGGTGGGTCTACCTCGCAGACCTCCCAAACGACTGACACAACCACCGCCCAGACCACCCAGGCCTCTACCGAGACCTCCCCTTCGGGTACCGAGCAGTCCACCACCGAAGCTCAGACCTCGTCGGCGCAGACTACTACCCTTCCGCCGCAGACAACGGCACAGACTACCGAGTCCATCTGGCCGCAGTTTAAGCTCAACTGGAACGCCATGCAGCGCTCAAACCCCGAGATAATCGGCTGGATATGGGCATACGACACCACCATCAGCTTTCCCCTGCTGCAGTCGACCGATAACCAGAAATACGTGACCACCCTCTACGACGGCGTGACCAAGGGCTCGGGCGGTGCGATATTTGCAGACTACCGCAACTCGCCTAAGTTCACCGACCGCAACACCATCATCTACGGACACAACCTCAACTACGGTGTTATGTTCGGTGCGCTTATGCGCTATGCCGATGCCGACTACACCCGTGCTCACCCCTACTTCTGTATAATGACACGGGACGGAACGCTGAAATACGAGATATACTCCGTCTACAAAACGGATGCCTACGGCGACACCTTCACCGTGATATTCCCGACCTCCGAGGGGTATGCAAAATATCTCGATATGGCGCTTGAAAACTCCCTCTTTGATACCGGCGTCGTCCCGACCGAGGACGACCTAACGGTCACACTCTCTACCTGCACAAACAACCGCCGTGACGAAAACGAGCGAATCGTTATCCACGGCAGACTGATAACCGAATAAGCAAAGGTGCACCGCAGAATTGCGGTGCACCTTTATTTGTGTCCACCTCATAAATTCTCCAAAACAGAGAAAATATAAATATTTGGTATGTTGACTCTACCGTCAGTTTCAAGTATAATGCAAACAAGAGGCTCGAGGCTCTGATCTTTTAAGATTTTTTGAGGTGAAAACATGTGTAAATACGATATATCCGCCAAGCTGACCGAGCTCAGGGCGGAAAAGGGTGTGACACAGGAGGACGTTGCGCTTGCACTGTCGGTGTCAAACAAGACCGTTTCCAAATGGGAAACGGGTGCATCCGCCCCCGATATTGATATGCTTATAGCCCTTTCAAGGTACTATGACGTCACCGTCGACCGCCTTCTCGGCCTTGAAAACGGGAAAGCGGACACAAGCCGCATCATTGCAGACGAGTTCAAGGGGCTTAACGACCGCTCCGAGATCGGGCTTAGGATATTCGATCTTGCAGAGGCGATCTTTCCCGCCGCCTGCAGATCGGCAGGCATATCCAAGCCGAGCACTCCCGAAAGTCCCGCCGCACTCCCAAACACAGACACCCCCCATCGCAACCAGATCTCATACTCTGACGTGTTTGGCTTCACTGCAAGCAACGACGACGTCAACCTCGCCGTTGTACAACTCAGAAACAGATCGGATTTTGCATGGCTCTTTGATGAAAAAAAGCAGGAGAATATAACCAAGCTGTTTGCCTTCCTCTCCGACACCGATGCCCTCAAGATCCTCGCCTTTATCCACACTCGGGACTGTTCGGAGAGCTTCACTGCCGACTACATTGCAAAAAACACGGGAGCTTCGCTCTTAAAATCCACGCAGATACTGGATATGTGCTGCGAGCTTGAGATATGCGACAAGCTTACAGCCCATCTGCTCTCGGGAAAGCAGAGGATATACCGATCCTACGGCGACGGTCTGATCTTATCCCTAATATCCCTCGCCTTTGAACGGATGTCCGGGTTCAAACATTACCACTATAACTTTGCCGAAAATTGTAAGATGATAGGAGGTAACGGCAAATGAGTCTGTCGCAGAACATAAAAAAGTTGCGTCTTGAAAAGGGGCTGACGCAAGAGCAGTTAGCACTCAAGCTCGGTGTTTCGGCGCAAGCCGTGTCCAAGTGGGAAAACAGCGACACCTATCCCGACGGAGCACTTCTGACTCCCCTTGCACAGGTTCTCGACGCCTCCCTTGATACCCTATTTGACAACAGAAAGGTTACAATGGCAGACGTCTCCTCCCGTATCACAAGGCTGATAGGTAATTCCAAAGGAAAAGACCGGCTCCATCTTGCACGAGAGATCTGTTGGCAGATCGAAAAAGGATATTTCGGCCACGCAGACGAACCGGACACCCTGTACGATCCCGACGAGCTCAAGCAGTGCCTCAGCTCGTCTTACGTTTTGGATGATAACGGCTTTACCCACGTTTCAAACGGCCAAGCACCCTTTTTCGCCTTGTTTCCGCAATACGAAAACTGCTTTGGCGAGGTCATCGGTGACGGAGAAGAGGCTCGAAAGCTCTTTTTGCTTCTCTCCAGCCCCGATACTATGCGTGCGGTAATATTTATCCACCGAAACCGACCGGACTACGTCTTTGAGGCAGAGCTGCTTGCGAGCGTCTGCGGGATCGACGGAGACAGGCTGGAAAAGGTAATGCAGGAGCTTCTCGAGCTCGACCTTGCAAGCAAAAAGGAGCTTGAGCTCAACGGCGAGCGGCGCACTCTTTACTTTTCAAATCCAAAGCATATGACCGTTGCGCTTATGCTCATGGCACACGAATTTTTCTACAAGGGCTCATATAGCTATACCGCTCACTGCAGGACGGTGCCCTTTCTGGGGTAGATATCAAAACACGGATGTAAGAATATCTCACATCCGTGTTTTTTAGCACTATTTCCTTATTACCACACGGTCTACGTCCTTGCCCGAAATGGTCTCGACGGTGAGCTCTATCATATCGGGGGTAAAGCGTGCCACGGCGCAGGTCTGATCCGACATACCGTCGGGTGCAGTGCGCTCGTCCTCGTTGTCGCCCCAGACGTAGTCCTGCCAGAATCGGCGGTCGTTTAAGAACAGTCTGCGGCCGGTCGAGCCCATGGTAAAGTAGGCGATTCCATCCTCGGGAGCGACTGACTTGTCCTCCCATACCGACGCTCTGACGTAGATGTGGGCGTGTCCCGAAAACACGACGTCCACCCCGCCCCTCTCAAGTATCGGTGCAAGATCGGTGCGGTAGTGATCTACCGAGCCCTGTCCGGTATAGGGAGAACAGTGAAGGAAAACTATCTTCCACCTGGAGGTACACTCCTTAAGCTCCCGCTCCAGCCCCGCAAGATTGTCCTTATCAAGAGGTGTGCAAACGGCGTTTACCGAGAAGAAGGTGTAATCACCCACGGTGAATGCGTAATCCTTGCCGCCGTGTTTTGACTCTGCACCCTCGGGGAGGGCAAATCTTCGCAGATACTCCGCAAACCCTCGGTTTACATCACGCTCGTGGTTTCCTATCGTAGGGGCAATGGGTATCTCGCGGAAATACTCCCCTGCCGCTTCGCAAAGGCGTGAAAATTCCGCGCAGCCGTAGCAGTCCTTGACCATATCGCCAAGTGTCATTATAAACCTCGGCTCGGAGGTCATATCTATCTCACGTTCTATAACACGGCGGTAGCGACCGTAATATTCCAGATCGCTGCCCAGCTGTGCATCCGCAAGGAACATAGCGCAAAATTCCTGCGGAGCCTCGGGGAAGGTACGGAAGGTACCGCCCACCTCCTCACCGATACGATATTCGTACTCGGTATCGGCCTGAAGGCCGAAGAGATAAAACTTGTGGTAACGGATCGGAACT
The DNA here is from genome assembly GCA_017532825.1 of Clostridia bacterium. Lineage (GTDB taxonomy): Bacteria > Bacillota > Clostridia > Oscillospirales > QAMX01 > RGIG6452. The sequence goes on along the minus strand of JAFXIT010000007.1, from coordinate 14,918 downwards.
CTCGTCTTTCCCTCTTCCTCAAAGCCATCCTCACAGACGGGCTTTACAAGGGTATATTCCTCCGTACCCGCAACACGGTATTCAAGGGCGTATTCACCCTCCGAAACAGCGCAGGAAAAGGCCGCCGAGTGTGCAGGGTCTTCCGTCACCGTCCGAATGACACGGGAGGGTGTACCCGTTACGAAGGCAGACCTTCCGAGCGGAAGCTCGGGGCGCTCGTATCGGGGAAAAAGAGGAAAGCTCGGAGGCGGCGAGTATACAAACTCCTTTGGCGCCTTTGAGGTTACCGTCACGTCGTAAAGGATGAGACTGCCGCTTCTGCTCTTACAGCCGGGTGTATAGCTGACACGCACCACGTCACTGACGTTCAGGGGGAGTATTGCATCCGTCGGGAGTACAAAATCGACCGTTCTGACGTCGTCAAAATCGATAACTATCTTATTTTCGGAGTATGTACCGCTGTTGTATCCGTTATTGAACTTTATTGACAGCATCTGATATGAGCCGTCACCCTTAATGGTGACCCGGAGGCTTTTTGCATTGGGAATATTTATCTGACGGGGTTGGTTAAACTTAAGACGTGCGGTCTCACCGTAATTTTTCGCAGTAAAGTCGTAGTGGAGCGGCAGACTGCCGTCCTCCTCGAAGGGGCCAAACGACCGTCCGTTGGGAAAATTATAAAAGGAAACGTCCTCATTTTCGAGGGGAAACAACCTTTGCTCGGTCGGTATCCCGTTTGCTTCGATAAACACGGGGATCTTTGCGGACTGACCGTGCGAAAAGCGTATCACAACGACGGCATAGGTATTGTCTTCACAGTCTGAAAACACCTGCGGATCGATCTGTACCCTGCCGTCACCAAATCGCAGAAGCGACAGCTCGGGCAGGAGCTGCCTACCCTCGTTTAAGACCGTGAGCGACAGGGGTGTGTTCCCGCGAAGCTCAAGCTCGGTCTCAAGGGCTTTAGGGGCGGATCTGTAAAATATGAGGTCTTGCGAGGAAACAATAGCGTCCCGATGCAATACCGAGACCTCGGAAAACTTTCTCATGCGAGCTCCTTTCGGGCGTAGAGATATATGGGAGAAAAAATGTCCCGTCCCTTCGCAAGGACGGAGGGACGGGACTCATTGCATTTTGCTTACTGGTTTGCGGCGTCAACGATGGCCTTGAAGGACTCGGGCTTGAGCGAAGCTCCGCCTATAAGTCCGCCGTCGATGTTGAGCTCTGCGAGAAGAGCAGCGGCGTTTTTCTCGTTCATGGAGCCGCCGTACTGGATGGTCAGGGAACGTGCGGCACGGGCGCCGAAGAGCTCTCTGACGGTGTCACGGATGAGGGTGCAGACTGCGCCGGCCTGTTCGACGGTAGCGGTCTTACCGGTGCCGATGGCCCAGATGGGCTCGTAGGCGATGACCAGCTTGCGGATCTGGTCGGCGGTGACGCCCATAAGGGCGATCTTGACCTGCTTGCGGATGACCTCGGCGGTAACGTCCTGCTCACGCTCTTCAAGGGACTCACCAACGCAGATGATGGGCTTGAGGCCGGCGTTGAGGGCGGCGTGGACCTTCTTGTTGACGATAACGTCGGTATCTCCGAAGAGAGCGCGGCGCTCGCTGTGGCCGACTATGACGTACTTAACGCCCATTTCAGCCAGCATGGAGGCAGAGACCTCGCCGGTGTAGGCGCCTGCGGGCTCGTAGTAGAGGTTCTGGGCACCGATGGCTATCTTGGTAGCACGGGTGGCCTTGAGGGCGGCGCTGATGTCTACGAAGGGAACGCAAAGGACGGTGGTGCACCACTTGGCCTTGGCGATAAGGGGGCGGAGCTCCTCAACAAGGGCACGGGCCTCCTTGGGAGTCTTGTTCATCTTCCAGTTGCCGGCGATGATGGTCTTACGGTATCTTCTGTTCATCTTGACTTCTCCTTACTCTTTGTCAGCCAGGCAGGCGATTCCGGGGAGCTCAAGGCCTTCCAGGAATTCCAGAGAGGCGCCGCCGCCGGTGGAAATGTGGGTCATCTTGTCGGCATAGCCGAGCTTTTCGACTGCAGCAGCGCTGTCGCCGCCGCCGATGATGGAGATGGCGCCGCTTTCGGCAATGGCCTTGGCAACGGACTCGGTGCCCTTGGCAAAGGCTTCCATCTCAAAAACGCCCATCGGGCCGTTCCATACGACGGTACCGGCGTTCTTAAGTGCGTTGGAGAAGGATTCAACGGTCTTGGGACCGATGTCCAGACCCATCCAATCGTCGGGGATGTTCTTGGTCAGGCAGATATCGGTATTGGCGTTGGCATCGAACTTGTCGGCGATGACGGTGTCGATGGGGAGAAGGAAGTTGACGCCCTTGGCAGCGGCCTTGTCGATCATTTCCTTGGCATAGTCAAGCTTGTCGGCCTCGCAAAGGGAGGTGCCGATGTTGCCGCCCATGGCCTTGACGAAGGTGTAGGCCATACCGCCGCCGATGATGAGGGTGTCGACCTTTTCAAGGAGGTTATTGATAACGCCGATCTTGTCGGAGACCTTTGCTCCGCCGAGGATGGCGACGAAGGGACGCTTGGGATCGTTCAGGGCCTTACCCATGACGCCGATCTCCTTGCCGATGAGGTAGCCGCAGACTGCGGGCAGATAGTCGGCTACGCCTGCGGTGGAGGCGTGGGCACGGTGGGCGGTACCGAAGGCATCGTTGACGTAGATCTCGGCGAGATCTGCAAGAGCCTTGGCAAATGCGGGATCGTTCTTCTCCTCTTCGGCGTGGAAGCGGACGTTCTCAAGCAGGAGGATCTCGCCGTCGTTAAGAGCGGCGGCCTTGGCCTTGGCGTCGTCACCGATGACGTCGGTGGCAAAGGCAACAGGCTTGCCCAGGAGCTTGGAGAGTCTCTCGGCTACAGGAGCGAGGCTGTACTTGAGGTTGAACTGTCCCTTGGGACGGCCGAGGTGGGAGCAGAGGATGACCTTTGCGCCGTTTTCGGAGAGGTACTTTATAGTGGGCAGGGATTCGCGGATCCTCTTGTCGTCGGTTATGTTCTTATCAGCATCCTGAGGGACGTTAAAGTCACAACGGACAAGGACTTTTTTGCCGGATACGCAGATGTTTTCTACGTTTTTCTTATTGTAGGTCATTTTATTTTCTCCTTCCAGATTTTTGATACCAGTGAATTATATACCATTTTTGCAAAAAAATCAACTCTTTATTTAAGTTTTTACTACCCAGAATTTTCTTTCGGCATTATTACGGATTAGAGGGCCTTGAAAAGACACTCTTTTGTGTATATTTTTGCCAGTTTTTTTGATATAATGTATCTATCTTCACGAAAGGAGATAGGCCGTGGTCAATATCGTTTTGGTAGAGCCCCAAATACCCCAGAATACCGGTAACGTAGCACGTACCTGTGCTGTCACGGGCTCAAGGCTTCATCTTGTCGGCCCGATGGGCTTTAAGATAGACGACGCAAAGCTTAAGCGTGCGGGTCTGGATTACTGGCATCTTTTGGACATTACCTATTATGATTCGCTTGAGGACTACCTCTCTAAAAACGAGGGTGCAGTTATGCGCCTTGCCTCCAGCAAGGGGCTTCACAGCCACACCTCGGCAGACTATCCCGACGGAGTTCACCTGCTTTTCGGCAAGGAGACGGCAGGTCTTCCTTCTTCACTTCTTGAGAAATATTCCTCCGACACCGTCCGCATCCCGCAGATATCCCAGGCACGGTGTCTCAACCTTTCGAACGCCGTTGCCGTCGTCGCCTACGAAGCGCTCAGACAGCAGGGCTTTCCAGATCTTATTTAAGGAGATTTCCGATGTTCAGACTTTGTGTCCCCGTCCTTTTCGGACTTGAGGGTATCGTCGCCGACGAGCTACGTCGGTTGGAATTTGCCGACGTCTCGGCCGAAAACGGCAGGGTACTGTTTTCGGGCGGACTTGACGAGGCTGTCAGGGCAAACCTCTGGCTTCGCTGCGGCGAAAGGGTCGGTATACTCATAGGCGAGTTCCCCGCCCGCACCTTTGAGGAGCTTTATCAGGGCGTCAGCGCCTGCCCTCTGGAGTCGGTCATCGACCCCCACGGCGCCTTCCCCGTCAAGGGGCATTCGGTACGCTCTCAGCTTGCAAGCATCCCCGACTGTCAGCGCATCATAAACAAGGCCGCCGCCGACCGTCTTATGAAGTCTCACGCTGTCACCTCCCTTCCCGAGGACGGAGCGAAATACCAGCTATCCTTCAACATATTAAACGATATCTGCTCGTTGACTATCGACACCACCGGTGCGCCGCTTTACAAGCGGGGCTACCGCACCGAGGCCACAGCCGCACCCATACGGGAGACCCTTGCGGCGGCGATGGTCTACCTTTCAAAAAGGCGGGGCGACCGTCCGCTCTGCGACCCGATGTGCGGCTCGGGTACCATACTTATCGAGGCGGCTCTGCTTGCATCCAACACCGCACCCGGCCTTGCAAGGAGGTTTGCAGTTGAGAGCTTTGCCGGCTTTGACCGTCAGACCACCCTGCGACTGCGCCGTGAGGCAAAGGAGCAGATAGGTCCCTTTGAGGGCGAGATATTCGGAAGTGACATCGACCCCGAGGCCATACGTATAGCAAAGGAAAACGCCGCAAGGGCGGGCTTTGCCGAGCGCATACGCCTTACACGCTGCGACCTTGCAAATGCGGATATGCCACAAAGCGGCATCGTCATCACCAACCCGCCCTACGGCGAAAGGCTGGGCGAGGTAGACCAAGCCCGTGAGCTTTACAAGCTGCTTGGAAAACGCATCCAAACGGGAAGCTATATCATCAGCCCCGACGAGCAGTTTGAAAAGCATTTCGGCCGCCGTGCCGACAAAAAACGCAAGCTCTACAACGGTATGATAAAGTGCGATCTTTATATGTACTATAAAGGAGGCCTGTCCAAATGAAAAACGTATTTGACATTACGGAATTCGGAGCGGTAGGCGACGGTGTGACCGATTCTACCGAAGCCATACGTGCCGCGGCGGCCGCCGCCGCAGAGGTTCACGGAGTGATAATGGTACCCCCCGGTGTATACTGCTCGGGAAGCTTTCATCTTGGTGAGGGCGTTACCCTGCAGGGTATGGCGGCATGGTCCTACCGTTCGGACCGTGGCTCGGTCATAGTCCTTAACGACCCCGAAGCCGACTGTCTGGTCGACATCACCGGCGGATTTGGCTGTGCCATCAAGGACATCTGTCTCAATGGCAGAAGTCTGGGAAAAAACATCCACGGCGTAAAGCTCGAATGGGAACGCCACAACGGTGGCGGCGAAGAAGACACCCCGACGGTTGACAACTGCCGCATAGGCAACTTTACCGGCAACGGCCTGCACTTTTCAAGAGTCTGGTGTTACTCCGTACGCCACTGCATGATATTCGCCAACTCCGGTGCGGGACTCTATATGGACGGTTGGGACGCCTTCATCCTCGACAACTGGTTTGCCGCCAATGCAGGCGGCGGCATCAGGTGCGGCCAGTGCCTTGCGGCCGTGACCATGACCGGCAACCGCATCGAATGGAACGGTATCGGCGGAGTTATATTTGCCTCCAAGTGCAACGGTGACTCGGTAAACATCAACGGCAACTTCTTTGACGACTGTGGCGGCCCCGCCATCAAGGCTGTCATCGGTGATACCGCTATGCTCTTTAACGTGACCGTCACCGGCAACACCTTCCGCCGTTCCGGCAAACACAACGGCAACGGCTTTGAAAATCCGTACTACAGTAGTCATATCTACCTTGAGCACTGCATCAACTGGGTCATTACCGGCAATACCTTCTGCTGCGGAGATCACGACCCCGAGGCGAATATGATCCGTCCGGAATTCGGTATAGCATACGGAAACTGTGAAAGTATAATGATCAGCAAAAACATTATGAACAGCGGTGCAAAACAGCAAAATACGATCGACCTTGGCAACACCAAGGACATCGTTATCTCGGAGAATATCGGCAACACGCTTGGAGAAAACAAGCGCTGGTGGCCCTCATCCGAGTTCTGGCACATATCCTAAGACATGCACCCGACATAACACAAGGAGGACTATTTTATGAAAAACGTATTTGACATTACGGAATTCGGCGCAATCGGCGACGGTGTAACAGATTCCACCGAAGCCATACGTGCCGCGGCGGCCGCCGCCGCAGAGGTCCAGGGTGTTATTATGGTCCCTCCCGGAGTATACTGCTCGGGAAGCTTTCACCTCGGTGAAGGGGTCACCCTGCAGGGAATGGCGGCGTGGGTATACAGTGCCGACCGCGGCTCGGTCATCCTACTCAACGATCCCGAGGCCGACTGCCTTGTAGATATTACGGGAGGCTTCGGATGCACCATCAAGGACATCTGCCTCAACGGCAGAGGACTTGGAAACAACGTCCACGGCGTAAAGCTCGAATGGGAACGCCACAACGGCGGCGGCAAGGAGGACTCCCCCACTATCGACAACTGCCGTATAAGCAGCTTCACCGGCGACGGTGTGCATCTGTCACGGGTGTGGTGCTATATAGTCCGTCACTGTCTGCTTATGGGAAACCGAGGCGCAGGACTTTATATGGACGGCTGGGATGCCTTCGTCCTTGACAATCAGCTTTCCGGCAACGGCAACGGCGGATTCAGAAGCGGTCAATGCCTTGCCTCCGTGACCATGACCGGCAACCGTGTCGAATGGAACAGGGGCGGCGGATTTATCTTCGCCTCGGAGGCCAACGGAGACTCCATCAACATCACCGGCAACTGCTTTGACCGCAGCGGAGGCCCCGCCATCAAGGCGGTCATCGGTAAAAACGCCATGCTCTTCAACGTCACCGTCACAGGCAACGTATTCCGTCGCTCCGGCAAGCCCCACGGTGATGGCTTTGAAGACATCCATCACAGCAGCCACATATACCTTGACCACTGCGTAAACTGGGTCATCACGGGAAATACCTTCGGCTGCGGTGAGGACGATGCTCCCGGCGGTGTTATAAGCCCCGAATTCGGTATCGTCTACAAAAACGTCCAGAGCATCATTATCCGAAGCAACATCATGGACTGCGGCTCAAAGCAGCAAAACATCGTCGACCTCGGCAACACAAGAGAGGTCGTCCTCTCGGAGAACATCGGCGGTGTCATCGGTGATAACAAGCGCTGGTGGCCCGACCCAAAGGTCTTTAAAATAAACTAAAGCAAAAGGCTCTGTCTTGTGACAGAGCCTTTTTTTCAGTTGATATATCCAAGCCTTACCTCAAGCTCAAAATACTCTCCCGGTGAGCTATCGTAGGGGGCTTCGTCCCGATACACCCTTATCAGAGCGCTCTCCCCTGCCTTGTGCTGTGACCGAAGATAGTCATACACCGCAAGGTCGGTTATCTCCACCCCGTCCATGGCAACGACAACGTCGCCCGTACGTATGCCCTTTTCAAAGGCGTCGCTCCCCGTCCACACGGCGTAGACGTACAGTCCCTGCGGAACCGAGAGGTTATCTGCAAGCTTTTGGTCGATAAAGCGGCCCGTCAGTCCAAGGGACAGACTTCGCTCGAGCCTACCCTCAATAATGTCCTCTATGATAGGCTTGGCTGTGTTCATCGGCACGGCAAAGCCGATACCGTCAAACACGCCGTTTAGCGACTCGGAAATTATGCCTATGACCTGCCCGAAGCGGTTTACTATCGCCCCTCCGGCGCAACCGTTTGCAATGTAGGCGTCGGTCCGCAGCAGGCTCATGACCCGTCCCTCGATTATGATGTCACGGTTTATAGCCGAGATTATACCCGAAGTGGTCGTTCCCATAAGTCCAAGACTGTATGGAGTACCGATGGCAACGGCAAGGTCTCCCACCTCCGCCGCATCGGAGTTTCCAAACGTCGCCGCATCCAGTCCGTCTGCGTCGATGCATATCACCGCAATATCCGAAAGTCTGTCTGCGCCGACCAGCTCCGCAGGGTAGGTTTCTCCGTTGTCAAGCATGACGCTTATCTTGCTTGCGCCGATGACACTGTCGGCAGTCGTGACGATGTATCCGTTGGTGCTGAGTATAACGCCCGATGCAACCAGACCTTGGCCGTTTTTGATCACGGTGATACCCACTACCGAAGGACCTACCGTCTTGGCTATCTCCGAGACGGTCAGCTCGCCCGGGTTTTCGGTAGGATTGATGCTCACGCTCGGTGAAGGCGGATCCTCTATGACAAGACCCGTCGATGTCTCCATCTCCGGGGGCAGAGTGGACGCAGGACGCTTAAAGGGATCGCTTTTTCCTCCTCCGCCGAAAACGACGGTGGTTTTGCCGCTGTCATCGGTCACTATCGCAATTCCGCTTATCAGCACGGCGCCTACCGCAATTATTACCGCAAGAAGCAGGCCTGCCGAGACGGTCGCCATTACGAAAAGCATGCTCAGGCGGCCGTTTTTTTTACTTTTTTCTTCCGATCGGGACACGGCTATTACTCCTTAAGCATTGGATTTTTCGCAAGCGGCAGGGTAAAGGTGAAACGCACGTACCTTCCGTACTCGCTCTCGACCGAGATCTCCTGACCCATTCTCGAAAGGATGGACTTGGTTATATACAGTCCAAGCCCCGTCGAGTTTTTGTCAAGACCTCGGGAACGGTCCACCTTGTAAAATCTGTCAAAGATATAGGGTATCTCGGAGACCTCTATACCCACTCCGGTGTTAAATACCGATATAAAGGCCTGCTCGCCCTTTTTGTATACCGAAACGGTCAGCCTTCCGCCCTCGTTTCCGTACTTGACGGCGTTATCTATGAGGTTATTTAACACCTGAGAGACCCCGTCACAGTCGGCAAGGACGTTTATCCGATCGCTTTCAAAGTCGATCCCGACCTCCATACTCTTTCCTTCGATGGTCTTTTCCATTGAGAACAGGGTCGAGGTCACCATCTCGCAGATGTCGATATTGGTCATATTGAGTCTTTGGTCACCCGACTGCAGCTTAGTCGCAAAAAGAAGCTTGGTAACAAGCCTTGAAAGCCGCTGTACCTCACCCGAAACGATACCGAGATAATGCTCTGTCCTTTCGGGGGGGATGGTGCCGTCGAGCATACCGTCTACAAGCCCCGAAATAGTCGTCATGGGGGTCTTTAGCTCGTGGGAGACGTTTGCGATAAACTCGCTTCGAAGAGACTCAAGCTGCTCCATGGACTCGGCCATATAGTTAAACGACACCGCAAGGTCGGATATTTCCGACGGACCGCTGACCTCTACACGCTCTGAAAAGTCGCCCATTGCAAACCGCTTTGCCGCCCTCGACATCGAGCTCAAGGGGCGTGCAAGCCGTTTGGAAACGTAATATATCATTGCAAAAGAGCCGAGCAGGACGAAGATAAGTCCCCCGAGAATGCTTCCGATTATTGCACGGAAGGGCTCGGTAACACGGCTTATGGGTGTCGAAATTATCACGCTTCCCCTCACGTTTCCCGCCGAATCTGTTATCGGGCAGGCGACGTTAAGCAGCTTGTTGACGTAATATCCTCCGAGTGTTCCGAGTTCCTGCACCGTCTCCCCCTCGGATATGCGGGCTACGAGACTTTGGGAAAGGGTCCCGCCGTTTTGTGTCCCCTTTTCGTTTCCGTCGGCATAACAGATCACGTTGCCTCGGCTGTCGGCTATCATTATCCGCTGCTTATGCTCCGAGGCACGGCTGTCAAGGGCGCTCAGGATAGCGCTGTCGTCCATCTTATAGGGAGTTCTCATCCATATCAGCGCACTGGGCGCAACGGTACGGCATTCGCCCTTAAGGTCATCGATAAGCTCGTTTACCGAGTAGGTGTATATCCTAACGAGCGTCAGCGAGCAGAGAAGAATAAGGCAGATAAATATCGTCAGCGCCGTTACTATGAAGTTTTGCATTGCGATATTACGCAATGTCATCCGCTCCTTTTATCTGTCCGCTACCTCAAACTTGTATCCCACGCCCCAGACGGTCTTGAGCGACCACCTGTCGCTGACACCCTCAAGGCGGTCGCGCATACGCTTTATATGCACGTCTATGGTACGTGTATCACCGAAGTATTCTACGCCCCAGACCTGGTCAAGCAGCTGGTTGCGGGTAAAGACTCGGTTGGGGTTCTTTCCAAAGAAGTAAAGCATCTCTATCTCCTTCGGCGGCATATCCACCGGTACCCCCCTGATGGTGACACGGTAGGCGTCGATATCAACCTCAAGTCCGTCGTAGGATATACGCTTTGAGTCCTCGGCGGCGGGCTTTTGCTCGTACCTGCGCATGACCGCACGCACCCTTGCAAGCACCTCTCTCATCTCAAAGGGCTTGGGGATATAGTCGTCTGCGCCCAGCTCAAGACCCGTCACCCTGTCGACGGTCTCCCCTCTGGCCGTAAGCATGATTATGGGGACGTTGCTTTCCTTTCGTATCTCCTTGCAGACCTCAAGTCCGTCAAGGATGGGCATCATAATGTCCAGCAGTATGATGTCGGGCTTCACCTCACGGTATTTATGCAGAGCTTCACTGCCGTTGGAGGCGGTAAACACCCGATAATCCTCCTTTTCCATATAGAGACGGAGGATGTCCTGTATGTTGAGGTCGTCCTCGGCTATGAGGATCTTCTTTTGACTCATATATATCTTTCCTTTGTGCCTTTTTTCGTATTATATACCATTTGCGGGCGGGATAGATGTATTTTTTGTTAACATTCTTCCCTTATAAGCTTTTTCATGCTTTTTTCGGCAGAGGAACGTGGGACCATTATCTCCCGTCCGCAGCCCATGCAGACGAGCTTGAAGTCCATACCCACACGGGTGACCCTCCAGCGGTCGGAGCCGCAGGGGTGCTTTTTCTTCATCTCCAATATATCTCCGGGGCGTATGTCCATACAAAAAACTCCTTTACTTGACATCACTGCCCTCCTTGGGGTATACTTAAATATAAGGAAGGGTGATCTTTCAATGGATTGGAACGAGCTTGAAAAGGCCTGTGAAAGCTGCAAAAAGTGTGAGCTTTATAAAACAAGGAATAAAAACGTCTTCGGCGTGGGCGACAAAAAGGCACGAATCCTCTTTGTCGGCGAGGGCCCGGGTGCGGAGGAGGACAGACTTGGCGAGCCCTTTGTGGGACGTGCGGGCAAGCTTCTTGACACCATGCTTGCCTCCATCGGCATCGACCGCAGTCAGATATACATAGCAAACATCGTCAAGTGCCGTCCGCCGCAGAACCGTGACCCCTCTCCCGAGGAGCAGACAGCCTGCACACCCTGGCTGGATGCACAGATAGAGCTTATCGACCCTGCGATGATCGTCTGTCTGGGGCGCATCGCCGCAGGCTACCTTATTAAAAAGGACTTCAAGATAACCGCCGAGCACGGCCATTGGTTTACCTACAACGGCCGCCGCATCACCGCTATCTACCACCCTGCCGCCCTGCTTCGGGATCCCTCAAAGCGTGGGGACACCTTTGAGGACCTCCGCATGATCGAGGAGGAGTCCAAGCTTATAAAATAAGCTGGGGCGTATGTCCGCTTTGCCAGTCAAATCGTCTTTCAACACCGTCTATGAGCCATCTTGAGGGGATGTCGGTATGCATCCAGTCAAGCGGTCGGGCGGTGTTTTCCTGTTTTGAGGCAAGGGCATAGGCCTGCTTCATCTGCTCAAGCTGTCCTTCGGTAAGTACGCCATCGGGGCAGGATACAAATAACGGTGTGCCGCTCTTTGCAAGCAGCTCAAGCCACTGAACGTTGAGATGCCATGGGATATTGTTTCCGAGTATTCCCACACAGTCGGCGTCGGCGGCGTAGAATGTGCCATGGTGTGCAAGGCGGAAGGCAAGGGTGTTTACGCCGAAATCACGGGTGCGGCACCAGTCCAGTCCGCTGGTATCGTCGCCTATGCGGTTGAGCTCGACAAGGCCCGCACAGAGATGTGAGATAGTATTACAGCCGATAACTATCATATCCCCCGCCGCCTCACGGATAGTGCGGTAAAGCCCGAGGACTATCTCTGCGGAGGTACGGCTCCTGTCGGCAAAGCTCCAGTCACCGAGCTTGGTGATTGCACCGTTGAGCTCCCTTCCCCAGTATCCGAACATATCAAAGGTGGTAAAATCGTGCTTTAAAAGCTCGTATCCCCACCCCTTTATCCTTCGTACGGTCTCGGATATATACTCAAGCACCTCGGGACGGGATGGGTCAAGGTAGCGTCTCTCGCCCTTTCGGTCGATGCGCATATCCTCGCCAAAGTCTTTGGTCTTATCCTCAAGGAATCTGACCCATATACCCGGGCGCACGTCCATCCCTTTTATATCAGAGGCGAGCCTTGCCATATCTCCAAACCGCTCGTTTGGCTCCCATGGTCCGCAGCAGCCGTTTATCTGCCAACCGTCGTCAATGACCATAAATGGGCGGTTTTCAAGTCCCTCCGAAAGATGCGCCTGCAGCCTGGCATCCGAGAGTATCTCCTCTGCCGAGGAGCGGCCGTAGGCGTAGTACCAGTTGTTTCCGCCGTAGACGGGATAGGGCGGCATCAGCGGCGCATCGCACATCCTTCGGCAGAAGTCCTTGAGTGCATCAAAGGGGTCAGCCTTGCCGTAGTCACGGCTTATCAGTGTTGCCGCATGCAGCTCACGTCCGCCAAGCTCAACTCCCCTGCCGCCGCAGCGGACGTCAAGCCAGGCGACGATCCCTTCACGGTCGCAGGAAAAGCTTACAAAGCTGTTGCACCCCGTCTTGGCTCCGTAGCCGACGGTATCCTCCCCGCTCCTTGCAAGGAAATACCATGGCATAAATCGGTAGGAGGAGAGGTTTCTCCATCCGAGGTCGGCATATGAGCGCTCCCAAGCATCACCCAGAACGAGGGTATCCTCGTCCGTTTTGATATTCCAGCGAAGCATTATAAATATCGGCCTTGTCTGCTTTGCGGTAAGGTAGACCGAAAGTCCCCTCTCCCCCGTCTCAAAGCGCACCTCGGCGTCGGTGTTTTCGCCCTCTGTGCGGATCTCGTAGCTGTCGGGAATGCGTTCTATGCCGTACATATATTGTATCTCCTTTGCCCGTTGTTTACCAAAGTATACCATATATTCTGCCTCATTACAATAATAATATCAAATTTCGTATTGACAAGCCCCCTCCGAAAGAGTATCATTTTCGGTGGGTGATCAATTATGGAAAACAAAGCAGAAAAAGCAGGAGAACTCTTTCACTGCGGATATAACTGCGCTCAGGCGGTCTTTGCCGCCTTTGCGCCCGAGCTCGGAATCGACAGCGAGACCGCCCTCAAGCTGGCATCCTCCTTTGGCGGAGGTATGGGACAGCTCAGAGAGGTATGCGGCGCACTAAGCGCCCTGTTCATGGTCGCAGGTATCAAGCACGGCTACGCCCTTCCCGACGACCCCGATGCAAAAAAGGAGCACTACGCACTCGTGCGTGAGCTTGCCGAGGAGTTTAAAGCTCGCAACGGCGCCATACTCTGCCGTGAGCTGCTCGCCCTTCAGGGAAAGACCGAGAGCGGACACGGCAAGGGCTGTGAGGACCTTGTGCGCTCGGCGGCCGCAATGGCGGTGGAAAAGCTATGAAGATATACGGCCTTCAGAAGCTGACCCTTGCCGATTATCCGGGAAGGGTGGCGGCGACGCTGTTTACGGGAGGCTGCAACCTCCGCTGTCCCTTTTGCCACAACGCAAGTCTGGTAACCAAGCTCGCAGAGGTAGATCCTATCCCACTTGAGGAGGTCCTTTCCTATCTCAAAAAGCGCTCGGGTATCCTCGACGGGGTATGCGTAAGCGGCGGCGAGCCTCTTTTGCAGGGGGATATATGCGAGCTTTTAGAGAAGCTCAAGAGCCTTGGTCTTTCGGTAAAGCTCGATACCAACGGTACCTTCCCCGACAAGCTTGAAGAGATCCTCTCAAACGGGCTTTGCAACTACGTCGCCATGGATATAAAAAACGCTCCCGAGGACTATGCCCTGACCGTCGGCATCCCCGGGTTTGATCTCACGCCCGTTTTTAAAAGCGCCGAGCTGCTGAAAGCGGGTCCCGTCCCCTTTGAATTTCGAACCACCGTCGTTTCCGAGCTTCATTCGGACGACTCCATAGAGCGTATGGCCTCGGCCTTCGGCGGCAGGCAGCCCTGGTATTTGCAGTGCTTCACCGACTCGGGAGACATCGTCTCCCCCGGACTTTCGGCTCCGAGCCGTGAGGATATGGAGCGTTACCTCGCCATTTTGCGCCAAGCCGCCCCCAATGCCGCCCTTCGGGAGATGTAAAACACAAGATATTGTGCCTGGAAGAAAAATTTTTTCCAATATCTTGTATATTTCGTATTGACAAGCACTATATCTTGTGGTATGATATTCCTGCTTTTCAATTAGACAGAAGGAAAAGAGGTATATGAATATGTACGAAGTAATCAAAAGAGACGGTCAGATAGTCGATTTCAACATTTCAAAGATCTCCTCGGCCATAACCAAGGCCTTTGACGCCATCAATAAGCAGTACAACCCCAACATAATCGATCTGCTTGCTCTCATGGTCACCTCCGACTATGAAAGCAAGATAAAGGACGGCAAGGTCAGCGTTGAGGACATTCAGGACAGTGTTGAAGCGGTCCTTATCAAGGCAGGCTATGCCGACGTCGCAAAGTGCTACATTCTCTACCGCAAGCAGCGTGAGAAGATCCGCAACATGAAGTCGACTATCCTCGACTACAAGGTGCTGGTAGACAACTACGTCAAGGAGCTTGACTGGCGTGTCAAGGAGAACTCCACCGTCACCTACTCGGTGGGCGGACTTATCCTCTCCAACTCGGGCGCCATCACCGCCAACTACTGGCTCTCGGAGATCTACGACAACGAGATCGCCAACGCCCACAGCTCGGGTGACATCCACCTCCACGACCTGTCCATGCTCACCGGCTACTGCGCCGGCTGGTCGCTCAAGCAGCTGATCCAGGAGGGCCTCGGCGGCATCAGAGGTAAGATC
>JAFXIT010000006.1 GCA_017532825.1 Clostridia bacterium | reverse complement strand
GCCGCAAAAGCCGTATTGAATGAGCGGAGAATTTCGGAATATGTCACCTGCGGAGAAGTATCCGCTGCGGTCTGTTCAAAATCAGGAAAGATATACACGGGTGTTTGCATAGACACCTGCTCAACACTTGGAATTTGTGCAGAAAGAAATGCTATTTTTAATATGATTACTAATGGTGAGCAGGAAATCGACAAAGTTCTTTGTATTTTGCCCGATGGTTCTAACGGCGCCCCTTGTGGTGCTTGTCGAGAACTTATGGTTCAACTTATGGCAGGAAATTATTATGATATAGAAATTATGCTTGATTATTCCACGGGCAAAACCATAAAACTCGGTGAAATAACTCCTGAATGGTGGATTAAATAGATTCCAATTTATCGAGTTGATATTTTTTTGTGGAAATTTTCAAAGGTGTAGCACACTATACTTTCAAATGAAAGTCGTGTATTTGCAAAGCAAAAAGAAAAGGATAGCAAATTTTTTTGCTATCCTTTTACAGCTTCCAAAAAATCCCTACGGGAAGAGCGCATACGCGGCGTTCTTTTTATTTTATGTACTGTGCGAAGTCGGCCATCATTTCGGAAATCTTTATATTCTGCGGGCAGACGCCTTCGCAAGCTCCGCAGCCGATGCAGGCCGAGGGGTCTCTGCCCTCGACGATAGAGTCGGCGGGGACGGGCTTTCCGGTAAAGCGGTAACGGTTGTAGAGCTTGATTATCTCGGGGATATCAAGGGAGCTTGGGCAGCCCGAGGTGCAGTAGCGGCAGGCGGTACAGTGGAGGGTGTTCTTGCTCATCATCCTCTCTGCGACGGCCTGCAGGGCGCTCCATTGGGCCCTGTTAAGGGGTGCGTCCTCGGAGAAGATAAGGGCGTTTTCCTCTATCTGCTCGGGAGAGCTCATACCCGAAAGCACGACGGTGACCTCGGGTATAGTCTGCAGGAATCTGAAGGCAAGTCTTGCGGGGGTCTGGTCTGCGGGGAGCATGGCGGCAAGCTCGCTGTCAAGGCTTGCGAGACGTCCGCCCCTGAGGGGCTCCATTACCCATACGGGAATACCGTACTGCTTAAGAAGCTCGACCTTTGCCTTGGCGTTTTGCAGCTCCCAGTCAAGCCAGTTTAGCTGTATCTGACAGAAGTCGAGGTTTTCGCCGTAGGCATCGAGGAAGCGGCGAATGGTCTCAAGGCTTCCGTGTGTCGAAAAGCCGAGATAGCGGATGCGCCCGAGCCTCTTTTGCTCGACGAAGTAGGAATAGTCGCCGTACTTTTCGTCGTTGAGGTAGTTATCGACGTTTCCGTCGCTGACGTTGTGAAAGAGATAGAAGTCAAAATAGTCGGTGGCGCAACGGGCAAGCTGGGTCTCGAACTTTTCCCTGGCAGTGCCGAACATCTCCTCGGAAAAGCCGGGGAACTTGGTAGCAAGATAGTAGCTCTCACGGGGGTACTTGCCAAGGAAGCGTCCGACTATCTCCTCGGAGTGACCGTCGTGGTAGACCCAGGCGGTGTCAAAATAGTTAATACCCTTTTCGATGGCAAGGTCGATAAGCCTTTCGGTGGCCTCAAGGTCTACGGCTCCCTCACCGTCTGCCTTGGGAAAGCGCATGCAACCCAGTCCCAAAGCGGAGATGTTTGCGTCCTTAAATTTTTTGTATATCATCTTATTCACACCCTTTCTATAAATTATAATATATTTTTGCCGCCGTTTCAATAGCTTGCGGGGACGTTTTGTGTGATTTGCACCCTCAAGCCCCTCCCCAAACGGTCTAAAATTATCATTCTGCCGTTGACACGGGAAGTGGAGTGATGTATAATTTATTAAATATATACTCACTTAATCTATCAGGGGAAAGGATACGGATGATATGATAAACATAGACGCAGAGTACAAATTCTCAAAGGAAGGCATTACCTTTGACGACGTTCTGCTGGTTCCTGCCGAGAGTCACGTTCTGCCCAAGGAAGCCGATCTCTCCACCAACCTTACCAAAAAAATAAAGCTCAACATTCCCTTTATGTCTGCCGCCATGGACACGGTCACCGAGCATCGTATGGCCATCTCCATCGCAAGAGAGGGCGGTATCGGCGTTATACATAAGAACCTCTCCATCGCCGCCCAGGCCGACGAGGTCGATAAGGTAAAGCGTTCGGAAAACGGCGTTATCTCCAACCCCTTCTTCCTCTCGCCCGACAAGACCCTTGCCGACGCCGACGAGCTGATGGGCAAGTTCCGCATCTCGGGCGTACCGATATGCGAAAACGGCCGTCTGGTAGGCATCATAACCAACCGTGACATGAAGTTTGAGGACGATATGCGCCGTCCCATCTGCGAGGTCATGACCAAGGAAAACCTCATCACCGCCCCCGTGGGCACCACCCTTGAGCAGGCCAGAGCCATCCTCCGCCGCCACAAGATAGAAAAGCTTCCCCTCGTCGACGAAAACTTCGCCCTTAAGGGCCTTATAACCATCAAGGACATCGAAAAGGCAGCCCAGTACCCCAACTCCGCACGTGACGCCAAGGGCAGACTGCTGGTCGCCGCCGCCATAGGCGACGCTCCCGACGTCCTCGACCGTGTCGCCGCACTTGTCGAGGCGGGTGCCGACGTATTGGTATTCGACTCGGCCCACGGCCACAATATGAACATCGTCAGAAGCGTTGCCCGTGTCAAGGCCGCCTATCCCGACGTCGAGCTCATCGCAGGCAATATCGCCACCGCCGAGGCTGCAAGAGCCCTTATCGATTCGGGCGCAGACGCCGTAAAGGTCGGTATCGGCCCCGGCTCCATCTGCACCACCCGTGTCGTCGCAGGTATCGGCGTACCCCAGATAACCGCCATCTACGATGCGGCCTGCGTAGCCGCCGCCCACGGTATCCCCGTCATTGCCGACGGCGGTATCAAGTACTCGGGTGACGTTGTCAAGGCCATCGCCGCAGGCGGTGACGTGGTAATGCTGGGAAGCCTGCTTGCAGGCTGCGAGGAGAGCCCCGGTGAGAGCGAGATATTCCAGGGCAGACAGTTCAAGGTCTACCGCGGCATGGGCTCCATCGCCGCAATGAACGCAGGTAGCCGCGACCGCTACTTCCAGGGCGGCAACAAGAAGCTCGTCCCCGAAGGCGTCGAGGGCAGAGTACCCCACAAGGGCCCGCTGACCGACACCATCTACCAGCTCGTAGGCGGTCTGCGCTCGGGCATGGGCTACTGCGGAGCAAAGGACATCCACGCCCTGCAGATGAACGCCAGATTTGTCCGTATCACAGGCGCAGGTCTTAAGGAGAGCCACCCCCACGATATCTACATAACCAAGGAGTCTCCCAACTACACCATCAATCCGTAAAGGAAGATAAATATGAAAAAGCCCGTGTTTTCTCTGAAAATGCTCAGCCTGGCGCTTGCGACGGTAATTTTTGCCGTTATGCTGTACGGCTGCGGCGGAAGGGAGAGCGCGGGCTCTTTTGTACCCACCCTCATAGCGGGCGAGCTTGACAGCTCGGGCTTTAAGGTGCGGGACAACGGCCGCCGCATCCCCGATTTTCCCCTTTTCTACGCAGGTATGCTTGATGCCGAGGAGACCGAAGAGGACTCAAGCGAAGGGCATGCGAACGTCACCTTCAGATCCGAAGCCGACAGTGCGCTGTTTTTGGAATACCTTGAGCTGCTTACGGATAAATACGGCTTTGAGATAGTAGGTACCTATAACTTTGACCCCGATGCGGAATATCCCTTTACCGATAGCTTTTTTGACGACGATTGGGAGATAGCTCTTGCCTCGACCAAGGTCGACTTCGGTCGGGAGCTTACCTCCTATGAGCTTGACTGCCCCTGCGACCTGTATTTCCACACCTATATCGGAAAAACGGTATATTTAAACTACACCGCGGGCCTTAAGTCGGTCGACTTCGGCGAGCGTTGCTCGGAAGTACGGAAAAACGGATGGGACAAGGTCGTCGGAGATCACGCCGTCGACGGCTACGTCCTTGCGGGAAATACCTTAAGCTCGGCCTCCGACCCCGATTTCAAGGTCATCTCCGAGCGGACCGACTATACCGAGTACAGCTTTAATTCGCAAAAAAACGCCGCCTATATGGGCAACGCCCTTGTCCGCATAAACGGCAGGGAGACCGTTGCCGATGCAATGATAGTCCCCTCAAAGACCTCTGCGGACTACACTACCGTCTACCGCCAGTGCGTCGAGATAACCGACTTTATCTCGGGTGTATCGGACGAAAAGCTCTCGCTTTACCTGCCCTGCGAGATAGAGGAGGGTGCGGCGCTGAGATACGCCGACTTCCTTACGGGCCACCAAAACGAGAAGGAGACGGTGCAGTACGGCCTTTACTTCTACCCAAGCAACGGGGATGAGGCGCTCTCTCCCGAGTACGGTCAACCGACCTACCGCCGTCTGACCGCCGTCACGGTACGGGTGCTCAAGTGGGACAAAGAGGGCCATACCCGTTCGGCAGTCTATATCGCCCTTGAGGCCGAGATAGACGGCGAACGGCTTGAGCTCGAATCCCTTGTGCTTGCCCCATATAACGACAAGGACAACCTAAAGACCATCTCCGAGGCCGAGAAGGAGTCCGACAGGGGAAACTCGTACCCCGGCGTGCCTGATGCAGGCGATCCCTACGTCCCCGATTTCGCCAAGCAGGACTGCCTTACCTGCGGCGGTGACGGAGATTGCAACAACTGCGGCGGTGACGGAAAGGTAGAGTACTACTCTCCCGGCGGAAACGTGACCTCGGGCTGCCCCTACTGCTACGGCTCGGGCAACTGCCGCACCTGCAACGGCACGGGAAAAAGATAGTTTATGAAAAGAAGTCTTCTTACGGGTGTTGCCTACCACGGCAACCGCATGCCCTCTCATGCAAGGGCCGATATGGCCGAAATAGCACGCGCCGCCGAGCGTGACAGAATCTGGGAAGAAAACCGCAAAAAATATATGAAATAACAAAAAGTATATTCATAGCCCATATCTCTGAAAACCCGCATAAATACTGGAATTTTCGTACATACTCTGCCACGAAAATAACGTTTGACCACAATTTTGACCGGTTTTACTTGACAATACGCATCGTAAAATTCTTTTTCTTTGTTTACTGCGGTGCGTACGGGCAGGTTGCAATATCGCCGGCTTTGTGGTACAATTACCATACGGTGAAAGCCGAATTTATTTTTTGGAGAATGCTGTTTGAAGAAAAACAACACCTTGGAGATTGTATTGTAAACGAGAGGTTTGCAAATACATCTCGCAATCCTCTCGTATTTTGAGCGTC
>JAFXIT010000005.1 GCA_017532825.1 Clostridia bacterium | reverse complement strand
GCTCTACGGTAGATTTCCCACTCTTAAAGATATTGCGGCGTGTGACATCGAGGAGCTTGAAGCTATCGTCAGACCTACGGGCTTGTACCGAGTAAAGGCCAGGGACATCAAAAGCTGCGCAGGCATACTGATTGACAAATTCGGCGGCGAGGTACCGCAGACCATGGACGAGCTGCTCTCGCTTCCCGGTATCGGCAGAAAGATCGCAAACCTTATCCTCGGAGACGTTTTTAACAAGCCCGGCATAGTCACAGACACACACTGCATCCGTCTTGCAAACAGGCTTGGGCTTTGTGCTACCAAGGATCCCTACAAGGTGGAGCTTGCCCTTTCGGACATCGTTCCGCCCGCAAAGCAAAGCTCGTTTTGCCACCGTCTTGTCGACCACGGCCGTGCCGTCTGCTCTGCCCGTTCCCCAAGATGCGGTGAATGCACCCTCTACCCCTTATGCAGGCGTGTAGGTACGGAGGATCAGCTCACATCAACACAAGCGAAAACGCCGTCAGCACAGCCAAAAAGCCAAAATTGAAAAGTGAAAACATCAAAATATAACCTTTGGTCTTACCGGGGTTATTTTTTGTATACTCTCTGAAGGTTATAAGACTTGCAAGAGAGGATATCAGGGTGCCTACCCCACCGATATTGACCCCCACAAGCAACGGAGCATAGTTTTCTGTAAACTGCGAAAGAAGTATCGCCGAAGGTACATTGCTTATAAACTGGCAGGATATAACGCTTACAATAAGGGGATTTTTCTCAAGAAGTGCCGAGAAAAATTCTCTTACCGAGTCGATACGTGCCACGTTTCCGGCAAAAATAAAGAAAAACACGAAGGTAAACAGCAGACCGTAGTCCACCGACTTCAAAGCATCTCTATCGGTCATCAAAAGAACGGGAGGTATCACCAACAGACCTATCCAATAGGGTATTCCTCTGAACACGATCGCAATGGAAAGGGCAAACAATGCCAGATAAAGTACCGTTTTCTTTACGTCTATCGTTTTCTTTTCGGACCTAAGGTTCAACGGCTCTGCCTTGACGCCTATCAGACAGCACAGCGTTATCAACATGACTGCCAGCAAAAACGGAGGTGCCATTATCGTCATGAATTCGAGATTGGGGATATTATACTTTGAGTAAAGATAAAGATTTTGGGGATTTCCGAAAGGGGTCAGCATACCGCCGAGGTTTGCGGCAATATTCTGCATTATAAAGGTGAACGCCATATATTTTTGCTTGCCGGTCGTTGTCAAAACGATATAACCAAGCGGCAAAAAAGTAAGAAGCGCCATATCGTTTGCTATCAGCATTGAGCCGATAAAGGTTATGTATACAAGTGCCAAGACGCTTATTTTAGCAGTCTTAAACACCCTCACTACCCTATCAGCGAGCATATAAAAGAAATTCACCTTCTTAAGTGCGCAAACAACGGCAAGAACACAAAAAAGGCAGGTAAGCGTTTTAAGGTCGAAGTATCCTGCGTACTCCCTGTCAATGGGAACGATCACCGACGTAACGGCTGCAGCGACAAGTGCAATACACATTACGGTATTCTTTTTTATGAAGGCAACAATATTGGAATGAACGTGATGCAAAGAGCCCTTTACATCGGTTGCGGTGTGCTGCATTTTGATCTTCCTTTATATATCGAGATAGCTATACTCACAAAGAAGCACCATTGACATTCAACCGAATCGGTTTGAAATCAATGGTGCTTTTTTGGTACGCCAGAAGGGATTCGAACCCCCGACCTTTTGGTTCGTAGCCAAACACTCTATCCAGCTGAGCTACTGGCGCATACACGTTGTCGGGTCAGCCCGACAACGTATGGTATTATAACACAATGAAACGGAAATAGCAAGCCCTCTTGAGAAAAATTTTAGAAAATTTTTGGGGCTTCGTTTCTCAGTCCTCGAGGATGAACCTGGAAATGTAATTCTTGGTGAACATTACGCCCCAATCGGCACGCTTGCCCTTGGACCAGACGTGGGAGTGCGGCTCAATGCTCAAAACGCCCTCGTAATCATGGATGTAGAGCAGATCCATTACTGCGCCCCAGGGAGTCAGGTCAAGACCCGCAGGAGGATCGTCCACATGATTTCCGTCTATCCTAAGGGTACCCTTGACGTGGAAATGGTAGATATACTTTCCGTATTCAAGCATCTCCTTGAGGGTGTCGCCGTTACGATTGATGCAGTGCGAGGTATCGTACTTTATGCCAAGACCGGGAACGGCAGGCAGGGCAATGTCCCAACCGCGCTTGTTAAAGAATATGTTTCCCCACTCGCAGTTGTAAAGAGCTACCTTTACGCCCTTCTCGTCTGCAACAGCCTTGACTTCCTTTATGTACTCAATCGCGATCGCAGCATTTTCTTCAAAGCTCATGCCCTGTACAGGGTTAACGCCCATGTTGAACACAGGGCAGCCAAGCTCTGCGGCGGCATTTACCAAAAGCTTATCCTGTTCAAGTTCTTCGGGATTGAAGCTGCCGTCGGGCAGTAAGCGCGTTACCCCCCAACGTCCCATCGCCGCAACGTTTACGCCGTACTTTTTGCAGCTCTCCTTGATGTTTCCGACGTTTTCATAGACCGCACTTCCCTCTTTTGGGGAGTTAATGCAAAATTCGGCATACTTAATTCCGTACTCTGCAACCTTGGCAAGGCCCGCGTCGTTCCATCCGCTGATAATTCCCAGTTTCATAATTTTTCCTCCGTTCAACCGTAAATATTTCTTGTAAAGGAGCGTTTTATATAGTGACTCTTGAGTGAAGAGACTATACCGATGGCCATGAACATCGTAAGGACAGACGTACCGCCGTAGCTTACAAACGGCAGGGTAAGTCCGACGACCGGAGCTATACCCAGGTTCATTCCGATGTTTATAAAGGTCTGAAATGCCAGCATTGCGGCAATTCCCACGCATACGAGCATACTGAAGCGGTCTTCACGCATGGAAATGGCGGCGACTACGCATTTTGCAATAATTGCAGATATAAGAAGCACTATAAACAGGCCTCCGAAAAATCCAAGCTCCTCGCAGGCCACCGTAAAGATAAAGTCGGTCTGCTTTGCAGGCAGGTGTCCGTACTGTGTTATACTGCCTTGATACAGTCCGTCGCCCCAAAAGCCGCCGCTTGCAATAGCCCTTTTGCTTTGAAACTGGTGGTATCCCACGCCGTCAAGCTTGTACGCAGCGTCAAAAAGAACGATAAAACGGTCCTTTTGGTACTGCGCCATAACGAAATTCCAAAGTATCGGCACCGACGCACCGACCACGGCAAGACCAAGCAGGCAGTATCTAAGGTAGAGTCCTGCGGCAAACGCCATTATAAAGAAAATGAAGATATAGGAAAGCGCCATACCGTCGTCCTTGGAAAACGCATAAACGAAGACAGTCACGAGTGCGCCGTGAAGGACAAACGGAATAAGTCCTTTGAACTTATTGAGGTCTTCACCCAATATACGTATATGCCTTGCAAGGGTGAATATAAATATCAGCTTACCGAATTCTGCGGGCTGAAACCCCGTCTCGGTTCCGAAAAGATCAAATCTTATCCAGCTGTTATTACCCGTTGTGCTCATACCCGTACCGAAAAAGAGCGGCAATATAAGCAGTCCCAGATTTAAAAACAGCGCCCACTTCCAAAGCTGTGACAGCACCTCGATATCGAACAGCGTTATAAAGAAATATGCTATTATGCCCAGAAAAATTGCCGCACTCTGGACGATAACGAGCCTTGTGTTTCCGGAGGATCTTGCCGCACTGCTTATCAGCAGCAACCCGTATCCGGACGTCACTAACGCCAACAGCAGCATAACTATATCGATTTTTTTCAGATATTCGGTAAACGCTGCCTTAAATGATGACATATGGGCTCCTTTCCGTAAACGCCTTAATTATTCCTGCCTGCCCTCTAAAAGCTGTCTGTCAAGCCATCCCGACCCGACAAACGGATCATCCTGCTGCTTCAAAAGGACATAAAGTCTTCTCCGCATACCATTCAGTATCTCGGAGTATTCGGGGCTTTGCGCAAGATTTATCTTCTCTGCAGGATCGTTTTTAAGGTCATAAAGCTCGTCTATATCGGTAAGATTCCAGATATATTTGTACTCCTTATCCCGAAGCATCCTTTGGTTATAAAAGCCGAACTGCTGACCGTTGGAGGACGAGAGCACCTCTTTTCTCCAACCCGCAGGCGGCTCTCCGTCAAGAAGCGGACGGAAGGACCTTCCGTGATAATCGGTATGTACCTCAAGCCCGAAAAGATCCTCGACGCTCGGCGCAAGGTCGATAAGCGATATCATATCGTCGCATACTCCCTGCCCCGCTCCGCGGACGATAAAGGGTATCCGTACCACGTCGTCGTAGAGCACGTAGTGCTTATCCAGCATCCCTCGGCTTCCGCACATATCTCCGTGGTCGGCGGTAAAAACTATCACGGTATTTTCTAACTGCCCTGTCCGCTCAAGAGCTTTTAGTATTATTCCGATGCTGTCGTCGATCTGGCTTACCATCGCATAATACCGTGCAACAGACGCCTTCCAGTCATCCCAGGTAAGACTTTCTATACCCCAGCTTCTGAGTTGCTGACGCTGAATATAGGGCTTACCCTCCAGGCTGTCTCCCACACCGTCCCAGGGAAGGATCTCATCGGGATCGTACATAGAGGCAAAGGGCTCGGACGGCTCGTTTGGAAGATGCGGCTCGGTGTAGGCAAGGTGGATATGCCATGGACGACCGCTATGGGCAAAGCGCTCTATCTTTTCGCATACCCTCGATGCAAGCCAATGCGTCTTGGAATCCTCCAGAGGTATGGGGCTTGTCGCTCCGAACCAATCGGGGCGGGTGACCTCGGGATATTTTTCTTTTTTCATCCTATTATATTCATCGTTGGATATATACTCATTATATCCAAGATCGGTCGGCTTATAATTCTGCGAAACGTTCCATTTTCCGACAAAAACGGTATCGTATCCTGCATCGGACAGCTCCCCGCTCCAGTAATCTCCCGGGCAAAGAGAGGAAGCGCTGAAAAAGCCGTAGTTCCAGAATGCACCCGTGCTGTCGGGGTTTTTACCGGTAAACATAGCCTGTCTTGCAGGTGCGCACACCGGCAAGGGAGTATATGCCTGTGTAAATCTCACGCCCTCTGCGGCCAGACGGTCAAGGTTAGGGGTAGATATTTTGTATTTTCCTGCCGCACCCAAGGCGTCGGCTCTGAACTGATCGGCAACGATAAACAAAAAATTTTTCTGCATTGACTCAAATCACCGTTTTCTTAAATTCGCTGGGTGTCATCCCCGTAAAGACTCTGAATTCTCTTGAAAAATGGCTGAGATACTTATACCCTATCTCGGAAGATATCTCCTC
Organism: Clostridia bacterium; assembly: GCA_017532825.1. Lineage (GTDB taxonomy): Bacteria > Bacillota > Clostridia > Oscillospirales > QAMX01 > RGIG6452. The sequence continues at coordinate 35,175 of JAFXIT010000005.1, read as the reverse complement.
CATGCTTTTTTCCGGCTCGGTACGAATAAGCTCCATCGCCCGCGCAAAGCGGCATCCCCGCAAAAATACCACAGGCGACACACCAACGGCTTTTTTAAACTGCCTTGAGAGGTAATCCGGAGATATTCCGACACGCTCGGCCATAGTCGACAGATCGATATTCTCCCGATAGTTTTCCTCTATGTACGAAAGAGCCTTTATAACGTAGTTCATGTGCGAATGCTCGGTGGTTTCTTCTCCCTGTTGGGATATATAGATTCTTGAAAGCAGAACAAGCAGCTGAACAAGGAGCCCACGTTGCATCTCGATATGCCCCGGCAGGGCTTCATTCTCCTCGGCGGCTATCTTGTCCATTATGGAAATGACCTTCATACGGTCCCTGGTATCAAGGTGCATCCTTATCCATCCCACGTCGTCGGTCGTTCCGAACAGTCCGCTTACCCCCGTAAGTTCCGAAAGCGGCTTTATACTGTCACCGAGAAACTCGGGCAAAAATACACAGTTATAGACCTTGGTGTAGTGCAGGCCCGTATATGCATGCATAACCCCCGGACTTACGGCAAAAAGGTCGCCCTCTGTGAGGACGGTTGCGTATCCGCCGTAGTAGTGGACCGTATACCCTTCCTTGACGTATACCAGCTCACAGAAATCGTGGCTATGGTATTCGACCCGACCAAGATGCTCGGTATCTATGAGTCTTATGGGGCGTTCGGGACCAAGGCCGACCTTATTGGCAGTCAGTTTTCTATCAAGCATTTCCCGTTGCCTTCCTGTCATAGTCAAGAACACGCTGTCTTATTTCAGCGCAGTTATCATCGTTTACGTATTCAAGTATAAACGGCTTTCCCTCGCAATGACGGTGGTAGAGGCTCAAAAACTTCACCCAGTCAATATCTCCGTCCCCGACCAGACGCCCGTAGGTGTCATTTACCTTTCTGTCCTTACCGTGAAAGTAAACAACGTAGGGTGCAAGGTATTTAAACATATCCTCTTCGTCGGAGTTTGCTATGAGGTTTGCGGGGTCGAGGAGTATTCCGAGACTGTCCGAGCCCACCTCGTTTATAAAATCCCGTACTCGCTTTGCACTCGGCAAAACGTCCAGGACACAGGGCTCATAGGCGATCTTTACCCCATAGCCCTCGGCCATGTTGCAAAGGCGCCTCATGTTTTTGAGAAAATAGTCGTGATCGGATTGATAGGTATCCGTATTTATTCCGCGCTTACCGGGAACAAAACCGGTCTCCGTAGATACTGCAGGCACGCCGTTGTCGGCAGCAATACGCATAAACCTTTCATAACGAGCAAACACAGCCTCGAGCTCATTCGCATCGGGCTCCATCAGGTTTGAAAAGACTCCCAGGGATACCGTATCTATTCCGGCCCTACGGTAGTCGGAAATGACGGATGCCGCAAGCTCGTCGGTAAGACCGGAAAGATCCGTTCTTCCGTTGTAGCACCAGAATTTTGCTCCAAGGGAGTTAAAGCACACCTCGGTGCTGTCAAAGCCCTTAAGGGCCATTTCGGCAGCGATCTCTGCGCTTGTCTTCTCGGCTGAAAAACTCCTGGAAACAACTCCGATCTTCATACTTCCCTCTCCCCCCGCGTATCTTTGTCAAGCATTTTACCACAGCGCCAAAACAATGTCAATCCAAAAAACATTTGCATTTTTCAGCGTTTTATTATATGATATAGACGTCACGAACAAAGGATGGTTTTAAATGAAAAAAAGTGCTGTCAGCCTCACCGTAATACTCATAATATCGGTATTTCTTCTTTTGAGCGGTTGTTCCTCAGACACCCAGAAAGCCACGAAAATAACCCCGGACGATCTGTCGCAGGGGCGCATCGGAGTGCTTTCCGGCAGCGCCGCAACGGTATATGCATCCGACATCAACGGCTCTGCGGTGTTCGTCTTTAACACCCAGGAGGAAATGGTATCCGCCCTTACAAACGGAGATATCGACTATATTATGACGGATTACCGTCTTGCAAAGAGCATCACTCTTTCCAATATGGATCTCGCCTACACGGCATCACCCGTTTTCGGAACGTCCGACTTCGTCGTTGCGCTCAGAACGCAGGACACCGATCTGTACGGACTTGTCCTCGTGGCCCTAACCGAGCTTAAAAACAAGGGAACTCTCGATGAGATAGCCGATAGGTTTGTAGGGCTTCCCGCTGATATGCAGGAGAACGGCGTCACAGACGACGTAACGGGCAAAAACGGTACCGTAGTCCTCGGCACAAGCGCCGACTTCCCCCCGTTTGAATACGTAGACAACAGCGGAAGAGTCTGCGGAATGGATATCGAGATAGCAAAATATATCGCACGCAAGGGCGGATATACCCTCGAAATAATCAACCTGGACCGAGACGGCCTGTTGCCGTCATTGGCCGCAGGAACTGTCGATATCGTAATATCAGCGTTCAGCAAGCCCGACAGTCACGATGCATCAATAGGCTTTACAGACCCCTATTACACCTGCAATCAGTATATAGTTTATCTGCCTTCCAGGTGATCCTTTACCACGTACCTTACAGCTCCCGGAACGGTATCTATCTGCATTTGACGGTGTTCACCGCCGAATTCTCCGTCAAGCGTCCATGAAAGCGGCTCCTCGGAGCGTATTTTAAGGGATGCGGCACGGAAGGAATATATACCCGAGGAATCCATCTTATGTGCCAGAAGCGCATTTGCTATACCGTAAAGATCCTGCAGGGAGTTTGGCATTTTTATTAAAAGCACCTCAAAAAGGCCGTCGTCGAGAGAAACGTCCAGCCCTGCAAGCTTTTTAAAGCCTGCGACCGACTCGGAATTCGTAACCATGCCAAGGATAAAATCTCCGCTTATCGTTTCACCTTCACGCTCTATCTCAAGGGTATAGCGCTTAAGGCTGGAAAGACGTTCTATCCCCTTTAAAACGTAGGCAGCATGCCCAAGAAGGCTTTTAGTGCTTTGGGGCGTTATGTAGGGCACGTCACTGAAGGCTCCGAACACCGCACTGTAGATAAAATGCGAATCGTTGAAGCGTCCCACGTCGCAGGGAAACGGCTCACCCGTAACGGCGATCTCGGCCGCAGCTTCCGCATCACGGGGTATCTTGAGCGTTTTGGAGAAATCGTTGGTGGTTCCGCAGGGAATATAACCCAACGGCGGCATCGGTACGCCTTTGTTCATATATCCGTTGACGACCTCATTGAGTGTCCCGTCTCCGCCGGCACATACCACACGGTCGAAACCTTCGGCAAGACGAACGGCTACCTCGGTAGCATCTCCCCGTTTTTGGGTGGGATAGAGGGTAACGTCATAGCCGTTTTTTGTAAACATATCCACTATCCCCAGTATCTTGGAGGACAGACGTCCCTTGCCAGAATACGGATTAACTATAAAAAGCAGTTTTTTTGCCATCTACTACATCTCCGAGCATTCAGTATATAACGCATTTTATTATACCACTATCCGCACATTATTACAATATTTTTATTTAGCACAAATTTATAATTGAATTTCTTTTCGGTTTTTGCTATAATGTTTCTACTGCGTAACGTGAAAGGTGATCATCTATGTTACATTCCTCCCGTCCCTGCTCAAAAATTCGTTTCAAATATATATTTATCATATCTCTGCTGATAATATCGCTCTCAGCCTGCGGAAAAGGCGGCAAGCCCGAGGAATCAACGGCTGTTCAGACGACCGCCACGGCACAAACGACCGCACAGACGACCTCCACTACCGCCGAAACCACATCCGCTGTTATCAACACGACTGCGACAAGCAGTTCACAGTCGGAAACCTCGTCCACGTCGGCAACACAGCCGCCCTTTGTTTCCACCGCCGATATATTCCCGTTGAAAGACACCGCCCCCGAGGCGCACATATACAGCAAAACTGCAGGTGCATCTGTCGTCCTTGCCTGCACGATAAACCTTCCCTATTTCGATAATCCGACCTCCAGCCCTATAATAGACAACATAAACAAGACATTTTCCGACCTGCTAAGCGGCTACACCGCACTTGCCGATTCCGCCCTTTACAACACGGCCATGGATGCCCACGGAAGCGGAGCCAGTACCCTTCCGCATACCCTCAACGTCGATTACGTTATCAAGGCCAATTCCCACACGACACTTTCCGTTGTAATAACCGCTTCGGTCTTTGACGGAGGTATTCACGATTATTCCTACAGCTTTGCCCTTAATTTCGACCTCTCCGACGGCAGTCTCTTTACCCCGGCAGCGGTATTTAACGTCACGGCATCGAAATATCTCTCCGAAATATATGACCGTATTTATGCCGAAATAGACATTGATTCGGAAAAATATTACTCCCAGTATAAGGATTTTATTGAACAGTACTCCCTCTACATCACAAACGAAGCATACAGTCCTCTGTCCATCCCGCTTGACCGTTGGTACTTCAGCGAGGAAGGTCTTTCGGTGCTGTATAACCCCTATGAGATCGCTACCTACAGCGAGGGTATTATTACCTTTACCATATCCTACGATGACATAGGCTCCATTCTGGACGTCAATCCGCTTTACTGATATGAAGAAAAACGATATTTTTAAAGTTAATATAACAGGCTATGACCATGCTGCACGCGGCGTTGCCCGTGTTGACGGCATGGTCGTCTTTGTAAACGGCGGCGCAGTCGGCGACGAGTGTGAAATACGGATACTGAAGGTGCTGAAAAATACCGCATTTGCAAAAATAGAGCGGCTTATCCATCCTTCATCCGACCGTATTTCTTCCGATTGCCCTGCATTCCCCGCCTGCGGCGGATGTGACTTCCGCCACATTTCATACGATGCGGAATGCCGCTTCAAAAAGGATACGGTTGAAACTGCCATAACCAGGATAGGTCGGATAACGCCGCCCGAGTTTGAGCTCGTACCCTCTCCCGTTATAAACCGCTCACGAAACAAGGCCGTCTTCCCCGTCTCCGACAGCGGCTTTGGATTTTACCGTGAGGGAAGCCACAAAATCGTCCGAAGCGACGGCTGTCTGTCCTGCGCCGAGGGCGGATACGAGGCGGCTTTGGCAGTCTTTGAGTTTGCCAAAGCTCACGGTATCCCTGCCTACGATGAGGTCAGCGGCAAAGGAATAATACGCTCGGTATTTTCCCGTGCCGCAACCGACGGACGTTTGATGGTCATGCCCGTTGTACGCTCGGCATCCGGCTTTCCGTCGGACGAATTTGTAAGCTTTATACGCCAAAGACTTCCCAAGGCAGTATCTATACTTCTAAACGTCAATCCGTCGAACGGAAACAAGCTCCTCGGAGAGCGCTGCATCACCCTTTACGGTACTCCCTATCTTGAGGACGAGCTCTGCGGAGTAAGGTTGAGACTTTCCCCTCTGTCTTTTTATCAGGTAAACCACTCCGCCTGCGAAAGACTTTATTCTCAGGTGCTTGAGTACGCCGATGAGTGTTCAAGCGAAAACGACGTAGCTTTGGACCTTTTCTGCGGTGTCGGCAGTATAACCCTCTGTCTTGCAAGCCGCTTTAGGGCGGTCGCAGGTATTGAGATCGTTCCCGCCGCCATTGAAAACGCAAAGGAAAACGCCCTTCTCAACGGCATTAAAAACGCATCGTTTTTCTGTTCGGACGCCGAAAATGCCCGCTCGGTACTGACCGACGCAGGTATTCATCCCGATATACTCGTTGTAGACCCACCCCGAAAGGGTCTTGGACCGGAGCTGATAAAGTATATTCCCGAGCTTGGCTGCAGGAATATTATCTATGTCTCCTGCGACCCCGCAACGCTTGCCCGTGACCTTGCGCTTTTGTCGGATTCGGGTTACGCCCTGCAAAAACTCAAGGCCTTTGACCTCTTTCCGAGAACACGGCACGTCGAAACTGTCGTGCTTTTGGGTCGGGAATAGGTCATCGTTCCCTTCATTTTTCAGCTGTAATGGGTAAATTCCGAAAGGAAGGGCGATCTTATGAAAAATTTTGAACATTTTGCAAAAAGCTTTAAAGATCCCGACAGACGCTATGCGATATTTCCCATCATTCACGGAGCTATCGCCGGCAAGCCGGACTACGACTACTTCGACCGTTGCGGATTTGCCGGGGTCGTAGGCAACACAGCCTACAATATGGTCTCGCCCACCGACAGCTCAAGGGTTGGCTTTCCCGACGATGAGGACATGTGGAAGCGCACCGAGAACGGTTTCCGCGGCTTTGGCGAGCGTGGGATGCACACATGGATATACGATGAAAACGGCTATCCGTCCGGCACCGCAGGCGGATATATAACCGAGAAATACCCCAAATATATTGCCAAGGGGCTTTACTGCTACGATTATTGGCGTGTGGTGTCAGGGCCAAGCACCTACCGTGCCGACGTGCCCGGCGATGAACTTTGGAAGGCTCTTCTCATACCTACCAACGGCGGCGATCCTATCGACGTGACTCACTATCTCAACGAAAACAACGTCCTCTACGTTCAGGTACCGGCAGGCTCATTCTACCTCTTTATGATGAGCAAGCGCCGTCTTTTTGACGGTACACACGCAACAGAGAGCTACAGCGAACCGAGAAACTACATAAGTCTTTCCGACGTTGATGCGACCAAGGCGTTTATCGAAGTCACCCACGAGCGCTACAAAAATATACTCGGAGATGAATTCGGCAAGAGCATTCTTGCTACCTTTACCGATGAACCCTCGCTCATCTCATGGAACATCCGCTCGGCCGTTTTTCCCATCCTCCCTTGGCATGAAAAGTACCCCCGCGAATTCAAGGAGCGTTACGGTTATGAGTTCTACCTTGCCTGCGTGGCGGTCGTGCTCAGGCTCGGCAATGACCAGACAAAGCGCCGCTGTGACTTCTGGGAGTACATCGCAGACTCGGTTGCAGACGGATTTTTCGGTACTATTCAGGACTGGTGCCATGAAAACGGACTCAAATCCTCGGGACACATGCTTGACGAGGAGCGCCTCCAGACCCACATCTACAACTACGGTTCATTCTTCCGCAGCATGAAGCGGATGGACTGGCCGGGTATCGACCAGCTTGAAACAGATCCCAGACACCTTATGGGCGAAAACCTGCTCGGTGAAAACCGCATACCCATTGCGCGCTTTGTGGCATCCTTTGCCGACATCAACGGTGAACGCGAGTCATTTACCGAGTTTTCAGACCACTGCGTCAGAGAACGTGGTGAGGCCGCCCCCATCGAATACTACTACCACTCGGTAAACTGGCATCACGCCATGGGTATCAACAACTTTACTAGTTACTATACATGGAACGGTTTCTCGGAGGAAGACAAGCGCAGACTTAACGAGTATACAGCCCGTATAGGCTATCTGCTCCGTCAGGGCAGACGCGACAGCAGGGTCGCGATAGTCTATCCAGAAGCGGCGATGTGGGATGCCTACCAACCCAATACCACCGCAAGGACGCTCGATCTCTCCGAGAGGATGATGTCTGTACAGAATTCCTTTGAAAAGACCTCCTGGGGTATGCTCCAGCGCCAGATAGACTTTGACTACGTAGATGCAGATATCCTCATAAATGCAGTCATTACCGACGGCAGGCTCACCTACCGTGACCGAGAGTACGAGGCTGTCGTGCTCCCCTGTGCAAGGGTACTCGAAGACGGTGCGACAGAGAAGATCATAGAAATGGCAAGGTGCGGTATTCCCGTATTTTGCTGCAAGGAGCTCCCGCAGTTATCCCGTGAGTCCGGCAAGGAAAGCATTTACGCAGAGGACCTCCGACGGATGTGCAAAAACGGAGAAAACGTTTATCTCGCAGATGAGATCGACGCATTCGGTGCGGTCCTCGATAAAAATCTTCCCGCAAAAAGCCGCCAGGTGTTTATCGAAGGCTTCAATCCCTTGATACTTTCTCACGTAAGGGTTACCGAGAACGACGAGAAGATAGTTTTCATTGCCAACATGGCAGACGATGATTTCGTGGGAACTGTCTCCTTTTACGGTTTATACGAAACCGTCTGTATAGCAGACTGCCGCAGCGGCGACATCCAACCCATTGAGAAGGCTGTCAACGACACTTCTGTTTCAGTAACGGTGAAAATATCCGCCGGTGAAGGCAAATTCATTCTGCTGAAATAGGCCATACCGTACTTTACGTCAATATTTTTTAGCAAGGTGTTACTATGGAAAGATTACCCGTTACAGAGAAGGACCGTGAGCTCATAGAGATCGGATTGCGTGTCCTTAAAGACAATTTCGATGACGGTATATACAACCACACAGTAGGATGTGCGCTTCTTTGCAGAAACGGCAACATCTACAAGGGTGTAAACTGCGACGGCATTCACGGCTCCTGCGCCGAATATATCACCGTGGGTATCGCAATATCAAGCGGAGAGCGTGAATTTGACACGATCGTTGCAGTTCACGATAAGGCGCTTAATTGCGTTATTCCTCCCTGCGGCAACTGCAGACAGATGCTCTATGAGTACTGTCCCGACGTAAAGGTCATCGTCAACGACGAAAACGGACAGCTTATCAAGGTCAAAGCCCGCGACCTTCTCCCTTTGCCTGGGAGCCCGTGGTCTGCTAAGAAACTATGCATAAAGAACACCCTATGCAGCGGTGCGGATGGTGCAACGAACGCAATGCGGCATACGTTCAATACCATGACAGCGAATGGTGTGTGCCGAGCGTTGACGATCGGTATCTCTTTGAGATGCTGGTCCTTGAATCCTTTCAGGCGGGATTGTCATGGGAGTGCATTCTGAACAAACGCAATGCGTTCAGAGAGGCCTACGACAACTTTGACATTGACAAGGTGTCAGCCTACGGTGAGGACGATATAGCACGTCTGATGGGAAACACAGGTATTGTCAGAAATAGGCGCAAGATCGCCGCAAGTATTTCAAACGCACGGATATTTAAGGAAATAGTCAAAAAGCACGGCTCGTTTTACAGCTATTTGACCTCGTTTACCGAGGGGCGCACCCTTTACGAGGTGGGCTTGGTGAAAAACGGCCTATCGGACAGAATATCTGCGGACCTGCAAAAAAGAGGAATGAAGTTTGTCGGGTCGGTCATCACATATTCCTATCTGCAGGCGATCGGCATTATTTATTCACACGAAGAAGGCTGTTTTCTCTACGGGCAAAAATAAAGGAGACGGAACAAATGAGCTACAAGGTATATCCCGTTACCAAGACCGAGCTTGAGTGCAGCGACTACGAGGTCTACGTAAACGGAGAAAAGGCAGAGCTGAACGTCGCACGTGTATCTGCCTACCCTTTCAACCGCCGTTGGCCCGGACATCAACGGCAGATCGAGCAGACGGAGCTTGTCAACTTTCTTTCTATGGAATCCGACGAGGAGGTCGAGCTCAAAATAATCCCGAAGGTACCCGCCTTCCCTGTACGCATACGCCCGCGCGAGCTTGAGGCAGACGCGAGCTTTGATGCGAACGGTGTTATCACCGTAAAAGTAACCGGAGCGGCGCAGTTCACCGTCGAGCCCTACGGCCGCAGGCACGCCCTGCACGTGTTTATAGATCCCGTATCCGACTATGGCGTTGACAAGGCCGCCCCGAACGTTCTCTACTACGGTCCCGGTGAGCACGACGTGGGAGATCTGCACCTAAAAAGCGGACAGACACTCTTTATCGACGAGGGTGCGGTAGTATATGCAACGGTATATGCTACCCACGTCAACGATATAAAGATACTCGGCCGAGGCATTCTTGACCACAGCAGGTGCAAGGAAAAGATCCTTTTTGAGGCAAATGTCGAAAACAACAATGCCGCAGTATCAAACGCCACCAGAGAGTATGCGGTGAACTTCCTCTGCTGTAAAGGAGTCAAGGTCGACGGAATTACCATCCGTGACGCTCTTATCTACAACATCAACTCGATGTCCTGCGAGGACATATTCATAAACGATATCAAGGTTATCGGATGCTGGAGGTTCAACTCCGACGGCATACATTTTGCAAACTGTGTCCGCGGAGGGCTTTCAAACAGCTTTATCCGCACCTATGACGACAGTATCTGCGTACGCGGCTTTGCAAATTTCGAGTACGACCGTTACCTTTGCAACGAAAAGCAGGAGGACCTACTCTTTACCTGCCGTGACATCCTCATCAGCAACTGTGTGGTATGGAACGATTGGGGCAAAAACCTGCAGGTCGGCACCGAAACATATTCAAACGAGATAACCAACGTCCGCTTTGAAAACAACAAGCTCATCCACACCTGCGACATCGTGCTTGCAATCACCCTCGTTGACAACGCAAAGATACATGGCATCACCTTTGCAAACACCCTCGTTGAATACGACGATTACATACTGAAATCACGTATCCAGACCTCCGATTCCGACATATACGAAGACCGATACGATGCCGATCATGCAAGCGTGCTTTCACACTTTTCCGTCAGCAAGCATTTTGAGTATTCTATGATCAAGACCGAAGAAGAGCTTGGTTATATTCACGACGTACTTGTGGAGGATCTGCGGCTCTACTCGGTTCAGAAGCCCGCCTTCGTATTTCACGGCAATAATCCAAACAGCTCCTGCGAGGATATTACCTTCACCAGAATTTACTGGAACGGAGAGCCCATTTCGTCTGAATTTTTTAACCGTCAGACAAAAGCAAACGAATTTACAAAGAATTTAAACCTTATCTAAAAGGAGAATATTGCTATGTTAAAGAACGATTTTACTCTGTCTGCAAACGATCAAGCAAAGCTTGACGCCGCAAAGGAATGGTTTCGCAATGCAGGATACGGTATGATGATACACTGGGGGCTCTACGCCCTGCCTGCAGGCGAATGGAAGGGCGAGCGTATGAAGCAGAAATACATCGGTGAGTGGATCCAGCAGTATTTCCGCATCCCCAACGCCGAGTATTCAAGGCTTGCCGCCGCCTTCAACCCCATCTGCTTTAATGCAGAGGAATGGGTAAAGACCGCAAAGGATGCAGGCATGAAGTATATGGTTTTTACCTCCAAGCATCACGACGGTTTTGCCATGTTCCACTCCAAGGTGTCAAAGTACAACATCGTAGACGCCACACCCTTTGGACGTGACGTCGTCGGAGAGCTTGCGGAGGCCTGCTATAAGCACGGCATCAAGCTCGGTCTTTATTATTCCCAGGACCTCGACTGGAATCACCCCGACGGCGGCGGCTATCTTGCCGGTAAGACCTGGTCGGGCGGATATGCCTGGTGGACCAACAACTGGGACTTCCCCGACAAGGAAGCAAAGGACTACTCCCGTTGCTTTGAGGAAAAGATCAAGCCCCAGGTCAAGGAGATACTTACAAACTACGGCGACCTCTGTCTTATTTGGTTCGATACCCCAAAAACCATCAGCCCCGCTCAGACCGACGAACTCTACCGTATGGTCAAGACCTACCAGCCCGGCTGTCTTGTAAACTCACGTATCGGCAACGGATACGGTGATTACACGTCCGCAGGAGATAACGAGATGCCCAAGGAGGGTCAGGATATCCGGTTGTTTGAGACCCCTGCCACCCTCAACGATACCTGGGGCTACAAGGTATCCGACACCAACTGGAAATCCCCCCAAGAGGTGGTAAGGCTTCGCAAGCTTTGCCGTGACAGAGGGGCAAACTACCTGCTAAACGTCGGTCCCGACTATTTAGGCCGTATTCCTGCCGTATCCTGCGACATTCTCCGTGAAGCCGGAAGTATCTGGGACAACGACGTAAAGTAAGCCCGGAAGGGAGTGTTTTAGGTGAAGGTACGTATTGATTCGGAAAAGACGGTCGGCAAAATAAAGCCGATGCACGGAGTCGGCCAGCCGCCGTTTGTCGGTGTCGACTTTTCGATGTTTAAATATCTCAAGGAGGCAGGCATACCCTTTTCCCGTCTCCACGACGTTCAAGGCTATTACGGCGGATTCAGATGGGTAGACATCCCCAACCTCTTTCGTGACTTCAACGCCGATCCACGTGACGAGGCCTCGTACGACTTTACTTACACCGACCTTCTCATCACCGCCCTCATGGAGTGCGGTACTGAGCCCTTTTTCAGGCTTGGTGTTACCATAGAAAACCAGGCCCTAATAAAATCCTACCGACTTGACCCTCCGTCTGATCCCTTTAAGTGGGCAGTAGTATGTGAACACGTTATTCGCCATTACACCCAAGGCTGGGCAAACGGCTTCTACTACGACATCAAGTATTGGGAGATATGGAACGAGCCCGACAACTACGAAGACCCGAATGAGAACCAGATGTGGAGAGGTACAAAGGAGGACTATTACGAGCTCTACGGCGTTACTTCCAAGCACCTCAAGAGCTGTTTTCCCCATCTCAAGATCGGCGGATATGCAAGCTGCGGCTTCTATTCGGTAAAGGATTCCTACGTTTCCGCAGCGAACTCCTCCCCAAGATATGATTATTTTATAACCTTCTTTGACGGTTTCCTCGATTACATAAAGAAAAACGGCTGTCCGCTTGACTTTTTCTCCTGGCACAGCTATGACAGTATCGAGAACAATATCATCTACGCTACCTATGCCAGAAAGAGACTTGACCGGATCGGATACTTCCATACCGAAACGACCTGCAATGAGTGGAACTACGACATCGGCGCAAGAGGTACCTGCCGTCACGCCGCACTTACCTGTGCTATGATGCTTGCATTCCAGAACACCCCGCTTGACAGCGCAATGTTCTACGATGCCGCCTTCAGCGTTTCGATCTACGCCTCGCTGTTTAGTCCTCTTGACGGCAGGCCCTTTCCTACCTATTATGCATTCAAGGCATTTAACGAGCTTTACAGCCTTGGCAACCAGATCTCCGTTGAGACCGATGAAAACGGAGTCTACGCCGTAGGTGCAAAAAGGGACGATACCATCTGCATCGTTATCTCCAACACGTCGGGCGAGGATAAAGCCATCTCCCCCGACGATTTCGGCGATGTAAAGCGGTGTCTTATCACCTGTGAGGGAAAGACCTATACCGAGACAGAACTGCCCGATATACTCCCGAAAGACAGCTTTATTGCCGTCTTTACAGCGGCTTGATTTTACTGAAAGAGTGTTTTATGGACAAGACCGAAAGAGTAATACTTACCAATATCTGCATGATAAGCGACGGTCGTGGCAACGTCCTTGTTCAGGACCGTCGAAGTCACAACTGGCCCGGGTTGACACTCCCCGGCGGTCACGTCGGCATCGGCGAGGACTTTACGCAGGCAGTTATCAGAGAGGTGCTTGAAGAGACCGGCCTTACGGTCTCAGACCCAAAGCTCTGCGGTATAAAGGACTGGCCCATGGAGGACGGAAGCCGTTACATAGCACTTCTTTACAAGGCAGACACCTTTGACGGTACACCCCGCTCCTCTGACGAAGGCGAGGTCTTTTGGATGCCGTTGGATAAGCTTCCTTCCGCCAAACTTGCCGACGGTACTCTTGAGCTTTTGGATATATTTTCAAAGGCCTAATACCTTTACCGAAACGACTGCCATTGCAAACGCAGTAAGTTCGGCGGCAAAGGCAGCCACAAGGGCATAACGTGACCTATTTACGCCCGCCGCACCCATGTATATTGCCGCGGTATACAGGGTCGTCTCGCTTGACCCAAGCATTATTGCAACTATCCGTCCGATGTCGCTGTCGGGACCGTAGGTAAGCATCAGATCGCTTCCCGCGGCAAGAGCTCCGCTACCCGAAAACGGGCGCAGGAGTATGATCGGTGTAAGCTCGGGCGGAACGCCTATCCGCTTTAGTATCGGAGAAACTGCCGATGCAAGGCTGTCAAGGAGCCCCGATGCTCTGAGCATACTTACCGCACAAAGAAGGGCGCAGAGTATCGGAAAGAGCTTTGCAACCGTCCTCATCCCCTCTCCCGCTCCACGTGCAAGGCTTGCAAAGCTATCCCTTCCGCGAATTAATGCAGCTATACCCGAAAGAAGCAGCAGCATGGGTATGACGGCGTCAAACATGCTTCCCCACCCTTTCAAAAACAAATGCCACGCCAAGTCCTACGGCAAGTGCGGCTAAGGACGATATCCAGACACCCGGCAGAATATCAAAGGGAGCCGCACTCCCTCCTGCCGCCCTTACAGCCGCAACGGTTGCGGGTATAAGCTGAACGGAAGCGGTATTTATAACGGTCAGACGGCAAAGCTCATTTGTAGCTCTGCCGTTTTTGCATTCCTTGCCAAGATCCTCTGCCGCCGCCATACCGTAGGGGGTCGCGGCATTTCCAAGGCCCAGGACGTTTGCTGCAACATTCATGCTTATTTTCTCACGAGTCTGCACAGAACACCGTCTAAACAGCGGCTTGAGCAGCGGAGAAAGCACCGTCTTTACCAGACTGACCGCACCGCACTCCTTCATAAGCTCCATAAGTCCCGACCAAAGGCAGATCGGCCCAAGCATCGAAAAGCAAAGCTCAACGGCCTGTGTAGCCCCACTCAATGCCGCAGAGCTGACCTCTCCGAGCCTGCCGCCCGCAGCACCGCAAAACACCGCACAGGCTACCATTATGACCCATATAACAGAAAGCATAAAAACACCTCACAGATTAAATCTATGAGGTGTTTTCGGCTATTATTTTGTTTTAGTTGAATCTCTCTACGTTAACGCCGTCGGGTGCGTTCAGCTTGGTAAGCACCCTGCCGTCGCTTCCCTTTTCGCATTCGACCTCGAGGATCCCCATCGGTGTCGGGAAGCTTCCCCTTGCCCACTCAAGTCCGCCAAGGTCGGGACGCAGGCAGATGCTCTTGCATCCGGGTGTCAGAATGTCAACACCAAGCACCCGCTCGGTAAGGAAGGGCGCAACCCCCGATGACCAGCCGTGGCAGAGGCTGTGACGGAAGCCTAGGTAGCAGAAGGCGCCGTTGTCGCCGTGTACGTCGCTCTCGCCGTTTTTAGGCAGTCTGTCTATCGGGCAGGCGTTTTCCATCCACTTCAGATCAAAGTCCTCCCAGAAGGTAGTCGCGCCCATATCAAGCATACCGCCGTAGTACTGCTTTAGGGCCTTTACCGCACCGACGGTATTGCCCGCAAGAGACATAGCCTTGAGTATGTAGTATGCCATAAAGGTCGACATTCCGTGACCGCCCTTGGGAGAAAGGACCTCACGGTTTATCTCCACGGGATCGGACGCACCCGAAAGGGCCATAAACGCCGCCGCCTGGGAATATCCGCAGTGATCGTCCGTTCTGTTGTTGAGGGCTCTTCTGGAGGCAGAACAGCTTCGTACAAGTTCAAGATCTCCAAAGAAGGTCGCAAGCTCCGCACCAGCCTTCAGCGCCATACGAAGAAGGGCTCTCGAGCCGCATACAGCCGCAGGAGTATTGTTTGTAGGCCAATCAAGGAAGTAGCTCGGGAGATTATCGCTTCCGTCGGGGGCAACCATGGCTGCAAGCCGGCGTATAAGCGCAAGGGCATAGTCCTTTCTTGCGCAGAGAAACTCCTTATCACCCGTATAGACGTACCAATCCCACAACAGTACCGTCCACCACATCGAGTAGGAAGGCATACCGTTCATCCAACCGGGAAGCGGGGTCTGATCCATTACAAAATCCATACTTTCGGGGATGATGGGATCAGCACCGAATACAGAACGTATAGTCAGCATTTCGGGATGCATATCGCCTATCCATACCAGTCGGTCCCTCTTTATACCGTCCCAAAGGAGGTTTTGCATATTCAGCAGGCAGGTATACACCGCCGTATCGTATATGCGGTTGACAAGACTGTCGCTGCATTCAAAGCTTCCAAGCTGCTTGACGTCACGAAACACGAACGCCGCCACCGCACTCTTTATGCGAAGGGTGCAGTTTTAGGTAAGAAGCTCTATCTTTACAAAACGGAAGCCCGTGTTGCCAAACTGCATATCGCTCAAAAAGGACAGCGGAACGGTGAAATCACGTATACTGTGCTCGTTTGTGGCGTTTTTCTCACCTACGGAGCTCATTGCTTCCGACAGAGATTCTCCGAAGGTAAGCCTTACAAGGGGATATTTCTCTCCCGTTATAAAACCCGTCAGCAATCTAAGTCCGCCGCATAGCTCCACGCCGTAGTCAAGAACGACAGCTGCGTTTTCCCCTCCGTCGTTTTTAAGTTCGCACAGCACGCTCTCCGAAAGACCGATCTGCAAAGGAAGCTCCTTAAGAAGGTTCTCGGGGTCGGATACGTTTCCCTGCGTCAGGCTTACGGCCTTTGGGAACAGGTAACGTATACAACGGGGATCGGTCTTTGAATATCTTATAGAGTCAATGATATTCATATATCCTTACGCTCTTTTCTGTAGTACTTTATCAGCGCCTGCGTGCCAAGGTCCTCGTAGCCCTCTTCCTGCAGGGTCTTGTACATTTCAAGTACCTTTTCAAGCACGGGAAGCTCAACTCCCGAGCCTTCGGCCTCGTTGCGGGCAATGGTCATATCCTTTATGAAGTGCTTTATAAAGAAGCCCGGAGCATAGTCCTCTACCGACATCTTCACCCCTGCGCCGTCAAGCTGTTTACTGCCCGCCGCACCCTTGCTTATTGCCGCAAGCATGGTCCGGGCAGAGATCCCCTTTGCATCGGCATAGGTAAAGCCCTCGCATATAGCGGCAATAGTACCTGCTATGACTATCTGGTTGCACATTTTGACGTGCTGACCGCATCCTGCAGGTCCTGCGTAGACGATGTTCGTCCCCATTGCGGAGAAAACATCATTCATTGCATCAAAGTCCTCTTTGTCACCGCCGACGATGACGGTAAGAGTACCTGCCTTTGCTCCGCTGTCACCGCCCGTTACGGGTGCATCAAGCGGACGGAGGCCTGCGGCTCTGCCCTTTTGGTATATCTCGCATGCGAGAGCAGGCTCGGTAGTGGTCATATCGACTATAAACGCACCCGCCTTTGCGTTGGCAATTATTCCGTAGTCGGAAAAATACACCTCTCTCACGTCTGCGGGAAATCCCACTATGGTTATCACCGCTTGCGCATCACTTACGCATTCGGGAATGCTTCCGCAGACCCTTGCGCCGTCGGCGGCAAGTGCGGCAGCCTTGGCGTAGGTACGGTTATATACCGAAAGCTCGTGGCCGTTTTTTATAAGGTTGCGCACCATCGACGCTCCCATTATTCCGGTACCGATAAATGCAATTTTCATTTGTCACACCTCGACGTCGGCAAGTTTACTTTATAACGTTTATAAGGCTTCCGATTCCTTCAATACGTACCTCTACCCTGTCGCCCCGCTCCATGGGTCCGATCCCTGCAGGTGTACCCGTGGTGACCACGTCGCCGGGCAGAAGGGTCATACATTCTGTAATAAACTCAAGCAGATATGGAATGTTCCACATAAGCTTATCGGTGTTACTGTGCTGTTTGAGCTCGCCGTTGAGATAGGTGGAAATTTCTATACCGGCAGACGGATCTACCTCGTCGGTAAGGATGGGTCCTACCGGCGCAAAGCCGTCGTAGCCCTTGCCCCTGGCCCACTGTGCATCGCTCTTTTGGATGTCACGTGCGGTAACGTCGTTAAGGCAGGTATATCCCAGTATGTATTCAGCCGCATTGGCCGCAGAGACCTTTTTTGCGGTCTTTTTTACTACGAAGGCAAGCTCTCCCTCGTAGTCCACACGCTTTGAAAGAGGGGCATATTCCACCTCGCCCAGGTGGACGTTAAGGCAGGTAGAGGGCTTGATAAATATAGTCGGATTGTCGGGAATGGGCTCGTTGACCTCAAGGGCATGGTCGTAGTAGTTCTTACCGATTGCGACTATCTTGGTGGGGTCGCAGGGGGCAAGGAGCTTGGTCTCGTCATAATCGACCCGCTCGCCGCTTTCTACTATCTCCTCGTAGGGAGCCTTTTTGAGAAGGTCGACCTTGCCGTCCTTCAAAATTCCCCAACGGGGCTCGTCATTGACAAGCATCTTTACAAGCTTCATAATACGTCCTCCTATTTTTGAGCAAATGCCTCAATTTCTGCTCTGAGTTCATCCTTACCCGTTCCGTTATATGCAGAACAGATTATTATCTTTTCAGCCCGTCCCTCATACTCCTTGAGGTAAAGCTCGGTCTGCTGTTTAAGCTCGGTCTTGTTGAGCTTGTCGCATTTGTTTGCCGCCACTATGTAGGGCACTCCCATGCCCTCAAAGTAGCCTGCCATCGTTCTGTCGAGGTCGGTCGGCTCTCGGCGGATATCTGCGATGAGTATCCCGAGCCTCGGATGGGTCTTGATACGGAAAAAAGCTTCGATGAGCTGCGCCCAATGGTTTCGCTCGTCAAATCCCGTCTTTGCGTAACCGTATCCCGGCAGGTCCACAAAGGATATGCCGTCGACCGAAAAGTAGTTTACACAGACCGTCTTCCCCGGGGTCTTCCCCGTGCGGGCAAAGTCGTTTCTGCCAAGAAGCATATTTATAAGGGATGATTTTCCGACGTTAGACCGTCCCGCAAATATAAGCTCCCTCTCACTGCCATCCGAAAGCCCTGCACGGTTTGCGGCCGACTTTATAAATTCAGCTTTTGCAAAATTCATGGGGCTCACTCCTTATCAAAAGCGATCTCAAGGACCTTTGCAAGCTCTGAAACGGGATGGAAGACTATACCCTCACGCACGGTCGGGTCGATCTCTTCGATATCGGGGGCGTTGTCGGCAGGAATTATTACCTGCTTGATACCCGAACGGTAGGCCGCCATCGTCTTTTCACGGAGACCGCCGATGGGAAGTACCCTTCCCCGAAGGGTTATCTCACCCGTCATGGCAACGTCCTGACGCACGGGACGTCCCGTAAGTGCAGAAACGATGGCCGTTGCAATGGTAATACCCGCCGACGGGCCGTCCTTTGGAATGGCACCCTCGGGGAAATGGACGTGGATGTCCTTATTCTTATAGAACTCCGTATCTACTCCCAAAGCTTCGGCACGGCTTCGGATATAGCTTATCGCAGTCTTGGCAGACTCCTTCATAATGTCACCGAGGTTGCCCGTAAGCTCAAGCTTTCCGCTACCCTCAAGGACGTTTACCTCTGCCTCAAGCAGCTCTCCGCCGACGGCTGTCCAGGCAAGACCGTTTACAACGCCTACCAGGCTGTTCTTGGAAATGCGGTCGGGCTTGAACTTCTTCGGCCCGAGCAGCTCCTTGAGCACCTCGGGGTCGATCTTGGATGGAACTTCCTGGTTTTGGGCGATACGTCTTGCTATCTTACGGCAGCAGGCGGCGATCTCACGGTCAAGGGTGCGCACTCCCGATTCCCTCGTGTATCCGCGGATGCAGGCACGTATTGCCCCATCGGTCATACGGAAGGTATTCTTATCGAGACCGTGGGCCTTGGTCTGCTTGGGAATGAGATACTTCTTTGCAATGTTGAGCTTTTCCTCGTCGGTATAGCTCGGAAGCTCGATTACCTCCATACGGTCAAGCAGAGGTCTGGGGATGGTCTCGGTGGTATTGGCCGTGGTTATAAACAAGACGTCCGAAAGGTCGAATGGTATCTCTATATAGTGGTCACGGAAGGAATGGTTCTGCTCGGAATCAAGCACCTCAAGAAGCGCAGAGGACGGGTCTCCCTTATAGTCGGAGCCAAGCTTATCTATCTCGTCAAGAAGCAGTACGGGATTACAGCTTCCCGCATTTGCCACACCCGTCATAATACGCCCAGGCATTGCTCCGATATAGGTCTTGCGGTGTCCCCTTATATCGGCCTCGTCACGGACTCCGCCAAGGGAGATACGTGCAAGCTTTCTGCCCGTAGCCTTGGCGATCGACATACCGACCGAGGTCTTCCCTACTCCGGGAGGGCCGACAAGGCAGATTATCTGCTTTTTCATATCGGGAGCGAGAGCCTTGACCGCAACGAATTCGACTATACGCTCCTTGACCTTTTCCATACCGAAATGATCCTTCTCAAGGCTGCGCTGGACCTTGGCAACGTCAAGCTTTTCCTTGGTCTTCTTGTTCCAGGGAAGCTCAAGGACGGTATCAAGGTAGGTCCGTATCAGTCCCTGCTCTGCGGAAAACTGGCCCAATTTGGACAGTCTTGACGCCTCTTTGAGGAGTTTTTCCTCGGAATCGGGGTCTATGTTGAGCGCTTTTATACGTTCTGTATACTCTCTTGCCTCATCGGAGGCATCTTCCTGTTCGCCAAGCTCGGTCTTTATCGCACGAAGCTGTTCCCTGAGGACGTAGTCCTTCTGGTTTTTATCAAGCTGCTCCTTGACCTTATTTTGTATATCGATCTCGGCCTTGAGTATCTGTATCTCCCTTGCAAGCAGTGCCGCAACGAGCTCTATGCGCTTATAGGGCGAAAGCTCGTCAAGCACCTTTTGCTTGTCGAAGTACTGAAGACCCGTATTCTGTGCAATATAATCGGCAAGAAAATCGGGGGCTGTATTGGCAATGACCTCAAGCATATTCTCGGGATCTGTATGTGGGCTTAACTGAACGTACTCGCCGTAGAGCTCCTTTACGTATCTGACGATGGGAGCGGCTTTTTCGGTATCTCCGGTATCCGACTCGATCTCGGAGACCATCGCCTCACAAAACGGATCGAAACGGAGGTAGGCTCTTGCCCTGCCTCTGGCGATTCCTTCTACCATTACGCGTATTCCGCCGCCGGGGAGCTTAAGTATCTGCTTGACACGGGAGATAGTACCCGTCTTGCAAAGCTCGTCGGGCTGCGGATTATCGCTTCGGACGTCCTTTTGGGCAACAAGAAAGACGATCTGGTCGTGGTTCATTGCCTCTTCCAGAGCCTTCTTGGAGCGGTCTCTGCCGACGTCAAAGTGTAAAAGTGTATTGGGAAACACCGTCAAGCCCCTCAGAGCGATAAGCGGCATCGGTATTTGTTCTTTAAATTTAAACATAAGCTGTTACCTCTTTGTAAAAAGGCGGAGTAAGGTTATTACTCCGCCTCATTGCCTTTAAGCATCTTTCTTGTTTTCAAACATCGGCGCGGCCGAAAGGAATGTGGGGATAGCACGCTGACCCGGTATTCTCACTATTTTCGGTTCTTCCTCGTTATCTACCGACTCGCCGGTTACGATAACCCTTATTATGCTCTCATCCGACGGTATCTCATACATAAGGCCGATCATGATCTTTTCAATAATAGATCTGAGACCTCTTGCACCGATGCCGCGGCTGACAGCCTGCTTGGCGATGGCATAGATCGCCTCCGGCTCAAACACAAGCTCAACGCCTTCTATGTTGAAGAGGTGCTGATACTGCTTGACAAGAGCGTTTTTGGGCTCGGTGAGTATGCGGGCAAGCGCCTCCTCATCGAGGGCGTCAAGACCGACGACCACCGGCATACGTCCGACAAGCTCGGGGATAATGCCGAACTTGACAAGGTCGTGAGATTCGATAGCCTTATAAATGCCCGAGCTCTCACGTTCTTTTTTAGTGGTCACCTTGGCGCTGAATCCGATATTCTTATCGTTGAGCCTGCTCTCGATTATCTTGTCGATACCCTCGAAAGCACCGCCGCAGATAAAGAGAATGTTGCTGGTGTCTATCTGTATGCACTCCTGCATGGGGTGCTTACGTCCGCCGTTTGGAGGAACGTTTGCAACCGTACCCTCAAGGAGCTTAAGCAGAGCCTGCTGAACACCCTCACCGCTTACGTCACGCGTAATGGAGGTATTCTCGCTCTTACGGGATATCTTGTCGATCTCGTCGACGTAGATTATACCGTGTTCTGCCTTTTCAACGTCGAAATCGGCCGCCTGAATAAGCCTTAAAAGGATATTCTCAACGTCCTCACCGACATAACCTGCCTCGGTAAGGGTGGTGGCGTCGGCAATGGCAAAGGGAACGTCGAGCAGCTTTGCCAAAGTCTGGGCAAGGTAGGTCTTTCCGCAACCCGTCGGACCCAGCAGAAGGATGTTGCTCTTTTGAAGCTCTACGTCCGAATCGGAATGGAAAAGAACTCTTTTATAGTGGTTGTAGGTGGCAACCGCCAGGGCTATTTTTGCTTCGTCCTGACCGATAACGTATTCGTCGAGTGCCTCCTTGATACGTGCCGGAGTGGGTACGTTGTGGACGCTTATCTCGACCTGCTGCTGTTTTGGTTCGACTCTGCCGATCTCTGCATTCTCGTTGGAGAGCAGGTTACAGCATATCTCTACACAGTCCTCGCAGATATACGCATTATTCTCACCCGCAAACAGCTTGCCGGCATGGCTTTGCGGTTTGCCGCAAAATGAACAGGACGGCATGCCTGTCTTGTCGTCTTTGGGCATGAATTTACCCCTTTCACTTCACCGTGTAATTGCAATTAGGGACGCTTTACAAACACCTTATCGATCAGACCGTACTCTGCAGCCTGCTCGGCGGTCATAAAATTATCCCTTTCGGTATCCCGCATGATAACGTCAATGGGCTGACCGGTCATATCGCTGAGCATGCTGTTCATTCTTTCACGAATGCGTATGATGTGCTCGGCGTGGATCTTTATGTCGCTTGCCTGACCCTGGGCTCCGCCAAGGGGCTGGTGGATCATTATTTCGCTGTTGGGCAGAGCGTATCTCTTACCCTTGGCACCTGCAGCAAGCAGGAATGCACCCATGCTTGCCGCCATGCCTACGCAGATGGTAGACACGTCGGCCTTTATATACTGCATGGTGTCGTATATCGCCATGCCTGCGGTTATGGATCCGCCGGGGCTGTTGATATAGAGTGAAATGTCCTTATCGGGGTCCTGAGCTTCAAGGTAGAGAAGCTGCGCTACAACAAGGCTAGCGGTAACATCGTTGACTTCATCGTGCAGAAAGACGATACGGTCGTTGAGCAGTCTGGAGAAGATATCATAGCTACGCTCTCCGCGGTTGGTCTGCTCTATAACTACGGGTACCAAACTCATATTTCTGATTCCTTTCGCAAAATAAATTTGGCATTACGTTCGATTATACACGTTTTGTAAGGAACTTATTCCTCGTCGGCCTTGACTTCGGTCTTTATTGCGCTGGACTGGATGATCTCGGCGGCACGGGCGGTAAGCATATCTTCCTTAACTGCCTCGGGGCTCATGTACTTCTTAACCTCCTCAACGGGAGTGTTGTACTTCTCGGCCATATCGGCATATTCCTTCTCGATCTCCTCGTCGGTGACGGAGAGCTCCTCGGCCTTAATAACGGCATCAAGGGCCAGTCTGGTCTTGACCTGACGCTCGGCCTGGTCTCTGAAGTTGGCACGGAAGGCTTCCATGTCGCTGCCGCTGATCTTGAGGTAGTTTTCAAGGGTCATACCCTGGGCACGGAGTCTGTACTCAAAGTCCTCGCAGACGTGGTCAAGCTGATTCTCGATCATTACATCGGGGATATCGGCTTCCATGTTCTCTATAAGCTTATCGGTAACGCGGCCGGCAAACTCATCGTCAGCGACCTTGGTCTTGCTCTTGAGGAGCTTTTCACGGAGGTCGGCCTTGAAGGCATCGAGGGTCTCAAACTCGGAGACGTCCTTTGCAAACTCGTCGTCAAGCTCGGGAAGGATGTTCTCCTTGACCTCGTGGACCTTGACCTTAAATACAGCGGCCTTGCCGGCGAGCTCTTCGGCGTGATACTCTTCGGGGAAGGTGACGTTGACGTCAACGTCCTCGCCTGCAGACTTGCCAACGAGCTGATCCTCAAATCCGGGAATGAACTGGCCCGAACCGAGCTTAAGGTTGTGGTTTTCGCCCTTGCCACCTTCAAATGCAACGTCGTCGACAAAGCCTTCGAAGTCGATAACTACGGTGTCGCCGTTCTGGGCGGGACGCTCTGCAGTCTCAAGTCTGCCTGCACGGTTGCGCCTTCTTTCGAGCTCCTTATCAACGTCCTCATCGGTGACGGAGGGAGCGGTGTACTCGGCCTCAAGGCCCTTGTACTGGCCGAGGGTGACCTCGGGCTTGACGGTGACGACTGCGACGAAGGTGAAGCCGTCGGCATTGATGTCGCTCAGCTCCAGCTCGGGACGGTCAACGGGGGTAATGGCGGCTTCCTCAACGGCCTTGGAGTAGGCATCGGGGAAAGCAATATTGATAGCTTCTTCGTAGAAGACGTTTTCACCGTAGAGACGCTCGATTATTCTGCGGGGAGCCTTACCTGCACGGAAGCCCTGCACTCTGTAACGGCCGGCGGTCTTGCGGTAGGCCTTTTCGAGGGCGGCGTCAAACTCGGGCTTCTCGACGGTTATCTCGAGCTTATAAGTATTTGCAGCAGTCTTTTCAGAATTCTTAAGTATCATTTTGGGATTCCTCCTGTGTAATTTTCAACTGAATAATTATATCACAATCCGCAGAAAATTTCCATCCTTTTTTTAACATTTTTGCGAATTTACGATATTTGTATTTTCATACAATTTTGAAGGGTTTAAAGGACAGATTATCGGCGGAAATTAGCCAATATTCCGTGTTTCCTATCTGCCCGGTAAGGGCGTTGAAGCGTGATCTTCCGTGAAGATGTCCGTAAAAGCAGCGTTTTACTCCGTAGCGGTCAAAAAGCTCGACAGCCTTGGGTGCGATCCTCTCACCGTTGAGTGGCGGATAGTGCATCACGACGGTCTTTTCCGCATACCCTGCCGCATCAGCGGCTTTGAGAGAGGCTTCAAGGCGCATCAGCTCCCGGTTAAAGAGCTTCCCCTGCTCCGACTCGTCAAAGGCCCAGCCCTTGGTGCCGCAGACGGCTGTTCCTTCGCACTCAAGAAAGCTGTTGTGAAGAAATGACATCGTCTTAAAGCCGTTATTTTCAAAAAAACGCATCATTCCGCTTACGGTCGTCCAGTAATAATCGTGGTTGCCCTTGATTATCACCTTCCGCCCCGGCAGAGCTTCGATGAAGGCAAAATCCCTTTGAGCCTGTGCAAGGTCCATCCCCCAAGAGATGTCCCCCGCCACCACGACGGTGTCCTCGCAAGCAACGGTCTCACACCAGCTTTGCTCCAGCTTTTGAACGTAGCCTCTCCACTCTCCGCCGAATTCGTCCATCGGCTTGTCGACCGACAGCGACAGATGAAGATCGCCAATTACGTACAGCGACACCCCTACCGACCCCCGGTCTGCGAGTCTATAAAGCGTCTTACCTCTGACTTCAGCTCCGACTTTTCGGTAACGCCGTTAAAGCGTTCCTTTGCATTTACAACGTCCTTAAGCGGCTTGGGAGCGGCAGTATCGGTAAGTGTCTCGAGCTTTTCAAAAAGGGTCACCGAGTCGGGCTGATCCTCGTTGGTAAGCGCCTTGAGCACCGTTCCGCAGAACTTATAGGGGCTTGCCGTGGACACTATAAGGCAGACGGGATCCCCGCAGAGCTCACGGGCAACCTTTGAAGCAACGGCGGTATGAGGATCGGTCAGATAGCCAAGCTCGAGCTTATTGTGCCTAATCTCGGTTATGACCTCATCGTCATCTGCACAGCCTGCGGCAAATATTTCCTTCATGGAGGCAAACAGTTCGGGAGCAAGGGTGTATTTGCCCTCCGACTTTAGGGCCTTCATATACCTTGCAGTACCCTCGCCGTCGTGGCCGCTGAGCTCGAAAAGAAGTCTTTCGACGTTGCTGGATATAAGAATGTCCATCGAGGGAGAGCTTGTAAGGAAGAAGGGACGGTTACTGTCGTAGACGCCCGTGTTTATAAAGTCGGTCAGAACGTTATTTTTGTTGGAGGCACAAATAAGACGTCCGATCGGAACGCCCATACGCATAGCATAGAAGGCCGCAAGAATATCACCGAAGTTTCCCGTCGGAACGGAAACGTCGACGGTCTCCCCAATCTCTACCTCACCCGAATTCACAAGGTCGCAGTAGGCGGAAACGTAGTAGACTATCTGGGGAACGAGTCTACCCCAGTTTATCGAGTTTGCGCTGGAAAGGCGAACACCCTTCGCTGCAAGCTCGGATGCAAAATCAGCATCACCGAATATGGTCTTGACACCCGTCTGGGCATCGTCGAAGTTGCCCTTGACGGCGCATACGAAGACGTTTTCGCCCTTTTGGGTGGTCATCTGGCGGCGTTGGACCGCACTGACACCGTCACGGGGATAAAATACGATTATGGAGGTACCCTCTACGTCCTTAAAGCCCTCAAGGGCCGCCTTCCCGGTATCGCCCGAGGTGGCAACGAGGATGCATATCCTGTCGTCGCCGCCGTTTTTGCGGATGGCAAGGGTCATAAGATAGGGCAAAAGCTGAAGCGCCATATCCTTAAAAGCACAGGTAGGACCGTGGAAAAGCTCAAGGACGTATTTGCCCTCGTCCAGCTTGACAAGCGGGGCTTTTTCGGGATGGTCAAAGTCGGCGTATGCACTTTTGACGCTGCGCTCAAGCTCTTCACGGGTATAATCGGTCAGGAAAAGGGAAAGTATCTCGGCGGCACGTCCGCAATAGTCGGCCTTGCAGAGCTTTTTAAGAAGCTCCTCGGATATTTTCGGTATCTCGGAGGGGGTATACAGTCCTCCGTCGGAGGCAATTCCCTCAAGAATGGCCTTTGACGCAGTCACAGGTTCACATCCGCCGCGTGTACTTACGTAGAGCATTTCTTTATCTCCTCATAAAATTATACAGATTGTTATAAAAGATGTCGTCGGTCTGTTGCTTTGAAAATCCCGACTCAATCATCGCATCGTAGAGCAACGGAAGATCGGCGGCGCTGCCGATCCCTCTGGGAAGCCTATCGCAGCCGTCGAAATCACAGCCCAAACAGAGGTTTGCAACGCTTCCCGAAAGCCCCGCAAGGTAGCGTATATGCGCCACAACGTCGGCCACGGTAGCCTGCCCCCTGCTTTTGAGGAAGGGCGTATAGAGGTTTATACCGCACATACCTCCCGCCTCCACAAGGCGAAGGTATAGATAGTCGCTTAGGTTTCTGGGCGAAGCGCAGACCGTCCTTGAATTGGAGTGGGACGCTAACACCCGTCCGCTCGCACGTGATATTACGCTTCCCGCTCCCGAATCGGAGAGATGGGAAATGTCAATAAACATGCCGAGCTCTAATGCCCGTTCCAGGTATTCCTCCCCGACCTCGGAGAGCCCCCGTCTGGTATCCTCCATACAGGAGCCTGACAGAACATTTGCATGGTTCCAGGTAATACCCGTGACCCTGACGCCCATTTCATAGGCAGACTTAAGCCGCATTGGATCACAGCCGATGACCTCGGCACCCTCTATGGCAAGGCAACCCTTTGGTCTTTTGTCGCTTTTTACAAACAGAGCCGCGGCACGTTCAAGAAGTCCCGAAAGCTCCTTTTGGTTACTGTCGCCGTAGACGGCGTATATCTGCTCACGTTTCGAAAACGTCCCTGCATCAAGCCTTGCCGCAAGAGTGTCCGAATCAAGAGGAACTCCGCTGTCAAGCGCAGCCGTCAGACTGTCGCAGTGGGCATCAAAATAGGGGATCATCTGCCCGTCCATACGTTTTCAATGTGTTCTATTCTCGGAGGCTTGCCGGAGCGTCTGTCCAGATAGACCTCTATAACGTCAAATCTCGGCTGAAGCCCGGGGTTGTTCTGCGATATCCAAAGCCCTGCCGTGGTGACGATGCGTCTTAATTTTTCTGCGTTGACGCTCTCCATCGCCTTGGCGAAGCTGTCGCTAACCCTTGTTTTTACCTCAACGAAGGCTACGATCCCGCCCTTTGATGCGATTATATCGATCTCTCCAAATCGGCAGCTGTAGTTAGAAGCAAGGACGGTATATCCCTTGTCTATAAGATATCTTGCGGCATAAGATTCTCCGATGCCGCCGTTACCGTTTACCGCCATAAAGCCTTACTCCTTTTGCAAAATCTTTCTTAAAAACAGTTCTCTGTGCTCGGGACAGGGACCAAACTCCCTTATTGCGGCGGTATGCTGTGCCGTGCCGTAGCCCTTGTGCTTTTCAAAACCGTACTGCGGATACCTCTGTGCAAGCTCATACATATACCTGTCACGGCTCACCTTTGCAAGTATCGAAGCAGCCGCAACCGATGCCGACCTGCCGTCTCCGCCGGGGACACAGGTCGTCTTGCAGGGAAAGCCACGGGAGACCGTGCCGTCGACGATCAGCATCTCCGGCATGACCCCAAGCGATTCCACCGCACGCCGCATAGCAAGCATGGCAGAATTTAAAATATCTATTTGGGCGATCTCCTCGACGGTCGCACTCGCAACTGCCCAAGCCTCTGCCCGTTGTATTATTTCGTCATAAAGCTTTTCACGCTTTTTTTCCGAAAGCTTCTTTGAATCGTCAAGGCCTTCTATTTCAATGCCCCTGGGAAGAATGACCGCCGCCGCATATACCGGACCCGCCAACGGGCCTCTCCCCGCCTCATCGGTCCCGCCTACGATGCGAAAGCCTTGGTCAAAAAAGGCATTTTCAATAGCCCACATATCACAGGCATTTTTCAAGTGTTATACGCCCCAGCTTTCCGCTTCTGAATTCGTCAAGCAGCACCGCAGAGGTGCGTTCCTGGTCCACCTCACCGCCACGGCGTATCATACCGCGTTTGGCCGCAATAGCATCAAAAACCTCCTGCGGATCGGCCGCAGGGGCTTCTTCTACACCAAAACGACCCGAGATCGCCCCGGGTGCGGCAGTCATAAGGGCGGAGATAAGGTTAAGTGAGAGCTCCCAGGTATCAAGTATCTCGTCCTTTACTGCCCCCGTATATGCCAAAGCAAGACCGGTCTGCTCGTCACCGAGCTTTGGCCAGAGCATACCCGGAGTATCAAGCAGGTCAAGACCGTTCGAAAGGCGGTACCACTGTTTTTCTCTGGTCACACCCGGACGGTCCTCTGCCCTTGCGGCTTTTTTCCCCGATATACGGTTGATAAAGGAGGATTTGCCGACGTTTGGTATGCCGACGATCATCACCTTAAGCGAGGAGCTCATACCCTTTGCTTCGAGTCTTGCGATCTTTTCCGAAAGGGCCTTGCGAGCCTCGGTAAGAAAGGCGTTACAGCCCCGTCCGCTCTTTGAATCGCAGACGATGCAGTAGCCAAGCTCCTTTATAAGTGCGTTTTTCCACCGCTCGGTCTGCGAAGGATCGGCAAGATCGGCTCGGTTGAGCACCGCAATGCGGCGTTTTCCACCTGCGATCTCGGCAAGCACGGGGTTACGGCTGCTTACGGGGATACGTGCGTCTATAAGCTCTGCAACGAGATCTACCTTGGAGATATTCTCGGTAAGCTCTCTGCGGGTCTTGGCCATATGACCCGGATACCACTGTATATTCATTTTACCGCACCAAATCCGTTCAGGGGCAGTATCCTTAAAATGACCTTGCCCAGGATCTCCCTTTCATCTACCATTCCGACCTGCGTTGTTCGGCTGTCGGTCGAGCCGTTACGGTTGTCTCCGAGTAGAAACACCTGCCCTTCGGGAACGGTTACGGGAAACACGACGTCGCCCGGGCTGTGAATGGGCGCCTTTATATAGGGCTCATCGAGCGGCACACCGTCAACGCTTACCACTCCCGTGACAAAATTTATATCAACGGTCTGATTCTCGGTGGCAATTATGCGCTTGACGATGGGCTCGTCACTGAAGGTCTTTTTTGAAACTATAACTATATCCCCTGCCTTGGGGGTATAAAAAAGATTGCTGACGATAAGCTTGTCACCCTGGTGCAGCGTAGGCTCCATGGAGCCGCCGACGACACCCGTAACACGCACGCCGAGGGTAAAGATGAGTATAACGAAAACGAGGGCGTTGACAAGCGCATCGACCCAGTCAAATACAAAATTTTTCTTCTTTTCGACCATAGTCTCCGAAGGTTTTTCCTGCATTATCAAATCACCCCTTCAAAAAGTAAAAAGGAGGAGAGACTTCCTCCCTCCTCCTTTGCGTTTCTCTTACAGAGTGCCCTTGACCTTGGCGGCCTTGCCGACGCGATCACGCAGATAGTAGAGCTTTGCTCTTCTGACCTTACCGGCACGAATTACTTCGACCTTGGTTACGCTGGGGCAGTTGACGGGGAAAACCCTCTCAACGCCGACACCGTAGGATACGCGGCGAACGGTGAAGGACTCGCTTATACCGCCGTGCTTCTTTGCGATAACGGTTCCTTCAAAAATCTGAATACGCTCTCTGGCGCCTTCCTTGACCTTTACGTATACGCGAACGGTATCACCGACATTAAACTTAAGCGGCTCCTGGCGCAGATACGAGGAAGTCAGTTCCTTAATCAGGTCCATCTTTCTTCATCCTTTCAATTCTGGAAACATTCATGCCTCATCACATCGGGCAGAGGAATGCTTATTTTAACGCATGGCTATAGCCCGCGCAAACTTCAGTAATGATACCACATTTCACCGTAAAATGCAATAGTTTTTTTCAATGTTTTTTAAAAAAATCAAAAGTTTTTAGCCTCTGCGCCTCTTAGCGGCCTCGGAACGGACGCTGTCACCGTATATAAAGAGTATTTTATACTCGTCCTTTATCCTTGAGGCTATCTGCGCGTTATAACGAACGGCTACCTCATCGGTAGTGAGATTGGTATTTATGACGGTCTTTTTGCCCTCGACCAGACGTCGGTTGATAAGGTCGTAGACGGCCGCCACGGTATACGAGGTCGTCATCTCGGTACCCAGATCGTCGATTATCAGAAGATCGCAGTTGTAAAGACGTGATATCTCGTCCCCCAGCTCCTCGTCGTGGGAGAAGCGTTCCTCCTCGAAAAGACGGCTGACGGCATAGGCTGTCTGATATACCACCGAATAGCCTGCCGCAACTACCGTTCTTGCAATGCAGGCCGAAAGGTATGTCTTACCAAGACCGCATCCGCCGGTTATAAAGATGCTCTCGGAGTCGGGTCCGAAGCTGTCGGCATACTTCTTGCAATAGGTAAGCTTATGCTTTATATTGTCACGCGGAGAGGCCGGATATTCACCGTAGGGCTTATCGGAATAAAGGCTCAGATCGAAATCACGGAAGCGCCCCGGTGCGATACGGAACAGATCCGAAAGCTCCTCGGTCTGCTCGACGCGGCAAAGCTCCTTTAGGCATTCGCACATGGCGGAGCCTACATAGCCGCTGTCTCCGCAACTATCGCAGGCAGGCCTGTCCTCAAGGCAGTCCTCGGGATATCCCGCCCTTGTAAGAAGCTCGGCACGCTCTGTTCTGAGTGCGTTTGACCTTGCCTTTATTTCGGCAATCGCCGCACGGCTGTCCTCTGCGGAGATAACACTTTGGGCAATAGCAACGCCGCAAAGCCGAAGCTCCGAGGCTATCTGTTCAAGTCTCGGTATCTCGGCATAAAGCTTTTGCTTGAGAAGGCGCAGACTGCGCTCCCTCTCAAAACGGATATCCTCGAGCTTTTTAAGGGCTCTTCTGATTATTTTACCGTCATATCCCACTGTTATCACCGCCGTTTTTCAGATAATCCGCCGTCTCGGCTATGCTTGCAAGCTCTGCCGCACTGAGCGTGGGAACACCGTTGCTCTTTTTCCCGCCGTTACGCCTTGCCATGGCCGTTTCTCTCTGCGCTCGGCTACGTTCAAGACCTGCCTGATAATTTCTTATGGATGCGGGATCAGCCACCCCGTTGTCCTTCCATTTGCGTATGACCTTACTTATGTATGCGATATCGGAGGGATGTCCGTTTTTGGATGCGATGTCGGCTGCGATCGAGATCGACTCGGTATTGAAGCCGTCCTCCACCCATCCGCTGACGACCGCCAGCTCGTATGCGCCGGTGATATTTATACCGAGAGTATTACGAACCGAGATCACCTCACGGTCGAGGTTCTTCCTTGCGGCAATATATCTGTCGGCGTCTGCCTGGGTGTATATCCCCTCGGATACCCACGCAGCCGTATTTTTGCATATCTGCGCCACGGTAAGACTGCGTCCGCCTATGCCGAACGTCTCACGTCTTGAAAGGACAAACCTCAAAAGCACCGCAAACGCCCCGGGCGACATACCCGAGGATTCCAGCACCGCAAGCAGGGACTCGGTCTCGTTTCTTCTGAGCATTCTGCCCACAGCCCGCTCGGCGGCGGAAAGTGCCGCAGAAAAATCGGTCTTTTGCTCGGGCTCGGATATCTCTGCAAGCCCCGCTTTCTCAAGCGCAGCTAGGGCTAAACGGTATTCCCCCTCCGAAAGTCCAAGGGTCTGCATGGCAGAGAGCTTATCGTGCTCACCGCCCTCGGTCGCGGCAAAAAGAAACAGCCTAACGGCGTTGCCGTCCGAAAGGGATATCAAGGCGGCAGCCGTATCGCAGGGTATGACTATATCACGCTTGTTTCCAATACCCATTATCTTCACACTACCGCCTCCTTACTGTCACATTATAAAGAATTATATCACTGCGGAGGTCTTTTTGCAATAGTTATTGGGTTTTAAACTCGGTCATATTGCTCCGAAAACGCAGAGGTACGAACTGTTGCTGGAGCTTTCTGTTCCTTCTCCATGGTATTGCGACGCATTGGAAGTACCTCCTCCACATATCCTCAAACTCTCCCTCTGAAGTAATGTTCGGCCTTAAAAGCT
Source organism: Clostridia bacterium (assembly GCA_017532825.1). Classification (GTDB taxonomy): domain Bacteria; phylum Bacillota; class Clostridia; order Oscillospirales; family QAMX01; genus RGIG6452. The sequence goes on along the minus strand of JAFXIT010000005.1, from coordinate 2,815 downwards.
CGGGAAGTGTGGATATATGCCAGTTCTCACAGTCCCACACAAGGGCCTTCCCCCTTCGCATATCACGTATAAGCAGTGGTTGGGACGGGAATCGCTTGACGAAGTGGTTTGATATGATATGCAGTATATCGTATTGCGGCTCTATGTCAGCTACCATTATTTCCCCGCCGCCGTTTGGCTCACGCAGAGACTCAAACCTTATAAACTCCAAGAATCGGTGGGCCTCGCTCCCCACCCGTTCGGATGCGGTAAGCACGGTCTTTACCGCATCGTCGTAGCGCTGTTGGTCGGGTCGGCCGCCAAGAGAGAGCGCACGCTTTATATAAAGCAGGATGCTGTCCTCTACCCCGCCGTAGAGATAGGCGGTATATACTCGTCTGTATATCCCAAGCGATCTCAAGCGGTTTATTACCCTGTCGGCGTGTTCGGTATCGGATATGACCGTCCTTTCCTCATCAAATCCGAGACCGACGCCCTCTGTCGTACGAAGGGTAAAGTCGGCGGTCTTTTTATCCTCAAACACGGTAAATACGGCGCTTAAAAAGCCCTCAAAGCTATCCTCGTGAACATATACCATACTATCCCTCCGTTATCATAGGCACCGATGCAAACTCGGGCAGAGACATCTGTCCGTCGTATGGCCCTGCCTCCGAAAGGAAGGCCCGAAGCAGACTGCTTCCGAAGGAAAGTCTCGATTCAAACCTGCCCTTGCAGGTTATAAACGCCGATGCACGCTTCATCACTATTCCGAGCTTTTTAAGGTCGCTGTGTTCAAGACTGCGGATGCGTCTGGCGGCAACGATGCGCTTTGCCGATACTACACCTATCCCCGGCACCCTCAAAAGCTCGCTGTAGTCGGCGGTATTTATCTCCACGGGAAACATATCCATATGCCTCAAAGCCCAGGAGCATTTGGGGTCGAGGTCGCTTTCGAGGTTGTCGTTTGCCTCCACCAGCTCCTCGGCATCAAAGCCGTAAAACCGCATCAGCCAGTCGGCCTGGTACAGACGGTGCTCTCGCAACAAGGGCGCCTTGGTCTCGGGCGGAGGAAGGGTAGGATGACTGCCGACGGGTACGTATGCAGAAAAATATACCCGCTTCATCGAGTACCTCTTATAAAGAGCAGAGGACAGCCGCAGTATTTTTGCATCCGAATCGGGTGTTGCGCCCACTATCATCTGGGTCGACTGTCCTGCAGGGGCAAATATCGGTGCCGTTTTGAACTGCTTGCGCTCCTCGGCGTTTTGCAGTTTAAGGGAGCGTATCTCCTCCATGGGTGCTATTATGTTCTCTCTGTTTTTTTGCGGAGCAAGCAGGGCGAGCCTCTCTGCTGCGGGAAGCTCGACGTTGACGCTTACTCTGTCGGCAAGCATCCCTATCCTGTTTACGATCTCGGGTGAGGTACCGGGTATCACCTTGACGTGGATATATCCGCAAAAGCCCCGCTCGGTACGCAAGATAAGCAGGGACTTATACATAAGCTCCATGGTATAATCCGGCCCCTTTATCACCCCCGAGCTTAAAAACAGTCCTTCTATGTAATTTCTCTTGTAAAACGCAACGGTAATATCGGCGATCTCCTCGGGCGTGAAGGTCGCCCTCGGAGTATTGGCGGTGCAGCGGTTGGCGCAATAGGCACAGTTATATATGCAGGCGTTGCTCATAAGTATCTTCAAAAGCGATATGCACCTGCCATCCTCCGCCCAGGAGTGGCATATACCCGCCATGTGTGCATTTCCTATCCCGCCTCGCCTGCCCTGCCGTCCGCTTCCCGACGAGGAGCAGGAGGCGTCGTACCTTGCCGCCTCCCCAAGTATTGCCAGCTTATCCGAAAGTTCCATATCTTCGCCTCCGCAGGAATTATACCACACGAACAAGCGTTTGTCAAACATTTGTTTGTAACTCTTTTGTCGACAGCCTATTGACTTTGGCGACAAAATACATTACAATAGTATGGATATAGAATGCAAATCATCCGAAGGGACAGATATAAATGCTTTTTAAGAAAATTTCGACATCCGAATCGGTGACCGAGGGACATCCCGATAAGCTTTGCGACGCCGTATCCGACGGCGTGCTTGACGCTATACTTGCCAAAGATCGCATGGCACGCGTAGCCTGCGAGAGCGTTGCCACTACGGGTATGGTATTCGTCACCGGCGAGATCTCCACCAATGCAAACGTAGACATCCAGAGTGTTGTCCGCAACACCGTAAAAAATATCGGATATACCGACTCTGCCATGGGCTTTGACTACAAGACATGTGCAGTCGTGACATCCATTAAGGGACAGTCGGCCGACATTGCCATGGGTGTTGACAGCTCTCTTGAATACAAGTCGGGCAACAAGACCGACTACGATCTTATCGGTGCAGGTGACCAGGGCACCGTTTTCGGCTACGCCTGCAGCGACACCCCCGAGTATATGCCCATGACCCTTTCTCTTGCCCACAAGCTCACCAAGAGGCTTGCCAAGGTCAGAAAGGACGGCACTCTCCCCTTCCTGTGGCCCGACGGAAAGGCCCAGGTCACCATCGCCTACGACGACGAGATGAAGCCGATATTCTGCCCTGCAGTCGTCCTCTCCACCCAGCACACCCCCGACGTCTCCATCGACACCCTCAGAGAGGCTGTGCGTGAGGAGATAATCGACAAGATCATACCCTCCGAGCTCATCACCGCCGAGACAAAGTATTACATCAACCCCACCGGACGTTTCGTCACCGGCGGCCCCGACGGCGACAGCGGTCTTACCGGACGTAAGCTCATCTGCGACACCTACGGCGGGCTTGGACACCACGGCGGCGGAGCCTTC
>JAFXIT010000004.1 GCA_017532825.1 Clostridia bacterium | reverse complement strand
CGAAACCGATAGGTTTCATATCACTTTCGCAAAGCGAAAATATCACGCTGACTTTAGTCAGCATATCACTTATCAGACAAAAAGAAAGAGAAGACTCGTTATGATACGAATCTTCTCTTTTCTGTTGTTAGTGGGTTTGGGTTACTGCCCAAGTGCATTTGTACTTACAAATGCGATGCTGTTTCTTAGCTGACTTTAAAAGAATTCTATTTTCTCCGATAAGAACAACACGTTTTGGCGTGTCGGTATTTTTGTTTGCGATCAGTATCTCTTTGCGTCGGTAAAGAGGAGGGTCTCGGCATTTTCAGCCTTGAGGAAGGATATAAGGTTTGACAAAGCGTCGGTACCCTTGACTAAGAGCACTACGGGCTGTCCCTGCGCCCTGTCAAACATTGCGCTGAGGTCGGCAAGCTCGTAGCTGCTGCCCGAGAGGACCGTCATATCGGGCTCGATGGCTATATACCCCTCCGAGGGGGTCTGCCCCTGCGGACAAAGCACCAGTCTCGGGGTGAAGAACACCGCCTTGTAGAGGGCTTGGGATGCCGAGCTTTCTCTGCCGTGGGGGAGACAAAATCCAAATCCTGCGATCGCCGCCGTGCGAAGGTCGGAAAACAGCTCGGTACCGTTTACCGAAAGCAGGGCCGTCATTTCGGCGTTGAGAAGCATATTGCAGGCCGAGATAAGGTCGTTTTCGTTGTCGACCACCAGACAGACACGCCGTGCAGGCGGCGGCTCGGTCTGATTGCTCGATGACGGGGGAGCGGTCGTGGCGGAGCTTGAGGGGTTGAGGTATTGGGCGGCATAGGCCGAGGCTATGGAGGTGTAGCTTTGGAGGAACTGTGTGCTGAGCGACCCCGAGCCGTTTTGGGAGATGCGTATGAAGGGATAGGGGTCTGCAGAGACGTACTCGTAATTCACCCCCATCTCCTCGGAAACGAAGGAGGCCGAAACGAACCATCTGCCGTTTTTGTAGACGGGGTTTCTGTTTTCGGGACGGGTCTGTCCGATGCCGTCTGTAAAGCCCGAGGAGGATGCGGTATAGTAAAGCAGACGGTCAAAATTTGCGATTATAAGGGAGGTTCGGGTCTCGGAAACGCTTATTCCTATCTGCGAAAAGACCGATGCGGGGACCATGAGCGTGCCCTCGGAGTAGTAGGGGAGTCCACCCGGGTCTATGGGGAGAACACGGTATCCCGTAACGATAAACACGAGGTCGTCCTCCGGAGCGGCACGGACGGTAAGTCTGCCCATCGACACCGCCGAAAGGGCGATAACAAGAAGCATAGCTGCTGCGATAAATTTTCTCTTCGTAGGACAGACCTCCTTTCCTGCAGATGAAAGCGGCTTTAGTTCTTCTGGGAATGTATGGGAGCGGGGATACGACCGCCGCGGTTTACAAAGACCGCAGGGGATTCGCGGTGTACAGGCATTATGGGTGCCTCGCCCCAAAGTCCGCCGAAGGATATGCTCTGGCCGACGTCCTTTCCGTAGACGGGAATGACCCTGACGGCGGTGGTCTTGTTGTTGATAACGCCGATGGATATCTCATCGGCAATTATTGCCGAAATAATCTCGGGCGATACGTCGCCGGGTATGGCTATCATGTCAAGACCGACCGAGCAAACGGCAGTCATTGCCTCCAGCTTGTCAAGGGTAAGGGTACCCTTTGCCGCCGCTTCGACCATTCCCATGTCCTCGGATACGGGGATAAATGCTCCCGAAAGTCCGCCGACGTGGGAGGAGGCCATTACGCCGCCCTTCTTTACCGCATCGTTGAGCATCGCAAGGCAGGCGGTGGTACCGTGGCAGCCGCAGGTCTCAAGACCCATCTGCTCAAGTATTCTTGCAACGCTGTCGCCTACGGCGGGGGTCGGAGCAAGGGATAGGTCGACTATGCCGAATTCGACGCCCAGACGCTTGGAGGCCTCAAGGGCGACAAGCTGTCCCATTCTGGTTATCTTGAAGGCGGTCTTTTTGATGGTGTCGGCAAGCTCGGTGAGGTTTCCATCGCCAAAGCGTGCTATTGCCGCACGTACGACGCCCGGTCCCGATACGCCGACGTTTACGGCACACTCCGCCTCGCCGACACCGTGGAAGGCGCCTGCCATGAAGGGGTTATCCTCGGGGACGTTTGAAAAGACGACCAGCTTTGCACAGCCGAAGGAGTCCTCCTCCCTTGTTATGTAGGCGGTGTCGGTTATGACCTTGCCCATAAGCTTTATGGCGTCCATATTGATGCCCGAGCGGGTGGTCGCTACGTTTACCGACGAGCAGACCCTTTTGGTGCTCGAAAGAGCGTTGGGGATGGAGGCGATGAGACGGCGGTCGGACTCGGTCATTCCCTTGTGAACGAGGGCCGAATAGCCGCCGATGAAGTTTACACCCACAGCCTCCGCCGCTTTGTCCATCGCCTGGGCCAACAGCTCATAGTTATCCTGTTGGCAGGCCGCCGCTACGATGGAGATGGGGGTGACCGAGATGCGCTTGTTTATTATCGGTATACCGTATTCCCGCTCGATGCTTTCACCGACCTCTACCAGATGCTCGGCCTTGCGGGTTATCTTGTCGTAGAGCTTTTGTCCGCAGCGTGAAATATCCTCGGAGGCGCAGTCTGCAAGACTGATGCCCATAGTGATGGTGCGTATGTCGAGATGCTCCTCCGAGATCATCTTTATGGTCTCAAGGATATCAAAGGTATTGAGCATTTTATTTCTGCCTTTCAGATTCTGTGCATACTGTTGAAGATGTCTTCGTGCATGGTGTGGACGTCGACGCCGAGCTCCTTGCCCTTTGCCGAAAGCTCACCTACCAGCTCGCCAAACTCGATGTCACAGCGTGCCAGGTCCACTAACATTATCATTGCGAAAAATTCCGAAAGCACCGACTGGGTGATCTCGAGTATGTTTACCTTGTGGCGTCCCAAACGGTCGGAAAGTCCGGCGATTATGCCGACGTCGTCGTGTCCTATGACTGTTATAACGGCTCTCATTTCGGAGCCCTCCTTATATTGTATTCAGATATGTTCAGATAAGCTCTGAGATTATGCGGTTGGATATCAGCCAGCCCTCGGCGTTGAGTGAGATGCTCTCCCCGCTGTCAATGACATAGGGGGAGTATTTTTTGAGGACGGCCTTCTGAGCGTCGGTAAGCAGCTCCTTCTTGACACCGTCGGAGGTGCGAAGTCCCAGCATGATATATTCCTTCTCCGGCTCGAAGGGCCCTTCCTCGATCTCCGAGGAGAAGCTTTCAAGGTCGTTTGGATGGTAGAAGCGGCGACCCTTGAAAAGCGAATGTGCCGACGGACCGAAGCCGATATACTCTTCGAGCGTCCAGTAGCGCATATTGTGCTTTGAACGGAAGCCGGGGCGGGCGAAGTTTGACACCTCGTAGTGCTCGTAGCCCGCAGCCTTGAGACGCTCGGCACCGTGAAGGTAGAGCTCGGCCTGCAGATCGTCGTCCTCGGTGTACCTGCCAAAGAAGGGGGTGCCGGGCTCTATCTTAAGCCCGTAGAATGAGATGTGCTCGGGGGAGAGGGAGAGAGCAAGGTCGATCGAGCGGTCAAGGCTCTCCTTGGTCTGACCGGGGATGCCGTAGATAAGGTCGAGGCTTATGTTTTCAAAGCCCGCCCTTCGGGCAAGCCCGAAGGCATCTGCCGCCTCGGAGGAGGTATGTATCCTTCCGAGGGTCGCAAGCTCGCTGTCGACACCCGACTGCAGACCGAAGGAGAGGCGGTCAACGCCCCAAAAACGCAGGTGACGGAGTTTTTCAAAGCTTACCGTGCCGGGGTTTGCCTCAAAGGTAAATTCGGACAGACCATCCAGCCCATAGGGGCGTATGGCACGTCTTATTGCGGAAAACTCGCCCATCGACATAAGCGAGGGTGTGCCGCCGCCGAAGTAGACGGTGTCGACGGTATAGCCCTCGGCGTTTGGCTTGAAGGCTACTATCGAGCGTATGAGACTGCGTGTGTAGTCGGTGAAAAAACCGTCTGTGCAGGACTTGGAATAAAAGTCGCAGTAGCCGCACTTGCTGCGGCAGAAGGGGAAGTGAACGTAAATACCAAGCTTATTCATCTAACTTCAACACCGCCATGAACGCTTCCTGCGGTACGTCTACCGTACCCAGACCGCGCATTCTCTTTTTTCCTTCCTTCTGTTTTTCAAGAAGCTTCTTTTTTCTGGTTATATCGCCGCCGTAGCACTTTGCAAGAACGTCCTTGCGAAGCGCCTTGACCGTTTCACGGGCTATTATCTTGCCGCCGATGGCCGCCTGGACGGGTATCTCAAACATCTGACGGGGTATATTGTCCTTTAGCTTTTCGGCAATGCGTCTGGCTCTGGGATAGGCCTTGTCGGCGTGGACGATAAAGGACAGGGCGTCGACAGTATCGCCGTTTAAAAGCACGTCCAGCTTGACAAGCTTGGAGGGACGGTAGTCGCATATCTCATAGTCAAGCGAGGCGTATCCCCTGGTGCGTGACTTCAGCGCATCGAAAAAGTCGTAGATTATCTCGTTGAGGGGCAGCTCGTAGTGCATCTCGGCACGGGTGGGGTCGAGATAGTCCATACCGTTGTAGATGCCTCGGCGCTCGGTGCAGAGATCCATTATGTTGCCGACGTATTCGGGTGGGGTGATGATGCTTGCCTTGACGAAGGGCTCGAAGGCGGTATCTATTATCGAAGGGTCGGGGTAGTTCAAGGGGTTGTCGATGGTGCGCTCCTCGCCGTTTGTAAGGAGTATCTTATACACGACGCTGGGGGCGGTGGTTATAAGGTCGAGATCGAATTCACGCTCAAGACGCTCCTGAATTATCTCCATGTGGAGAAGTCCCAAAAATCCGCAGCGGAAGCCGTAGCCAAGTGCGATCGAGGATTCGGGCTCAAAGGTCAGCGATGCGTCGTTTAGCTGGAGCTTTTCAAGGGCGTCACGCAGGTCGGGGTACTTCGAGCCGTCGGCGGTGTACACGCCCGAGAACACCATCGGCTGGGCCTTGCGGTAGCCGGGAAGGGGCTCGGAGCAGGGGTGCTCAAGGGAGGTCACCGTGTCGCCGACCTCGACGTCACGGAGTGCCTTTATGCTGGCGGTGATGTAGCCGACCTCACCCGGCATAAGCCTTTCGCAGGGGGAAACGCCGATAGGGAGCATGTGTCCCACCTCGACGACCTCGTAGCGGCTGTCACGGTTCATCATTAGTATGCTGTCGCCTGCGCCGACCGAGCCGTCGAGAATGCGGATGTAGACGATTATGCCTCGGTAGGCATCGTACTGACAGTCGAATATCAGCGCACGCAGGGGTGCGTCGGGGTCGCCCGAGGGAGGGGGAACATCACGCACGACCTTTTCCATAACGTCGTGGATGTTGATGTTCTGCTTTGCCGAAATGCAGGGCGCATCGTCTGCAGGCAGACCGATAATGTCCTCTATCTCCTTCTTGACCCGCTCGGGGTCGGCCGCAGGAAGGTCTATCTTGTTTATGACGGGGACTATCTCAAGGTCGGAGTCGATGGCGAGATAGGTGTTTGCAAGGGTCTGTGCCTCGACGCCCTGAGAGGCGTCAACGACCAGAACTGCACCCTCGCAGGCACGCAGGGAACGGGATACCTCGTAGTTGAAGTCGACGTGTCCCGGAGTGTCGATGAGGTTGAAGAGGTAGCTCTCACCGTCATCGGCCTTGTAGGTCATGGTGACGGCACGGGCCTTTATGGTTATACCTCGTTCCTTTTCAAGCTCCATATTGTCAAGCACCTGGTCGGTCATATCACGTGCCGAAACGGCACCGCAGGCGTCGATTATACGGTCCGAAAGGGTCGACTTTCCGTGGTCGATGTGGGCGATTATAGAGAAATTTCTTATCTTTTTGATGTCGTGAGGCATACTACCGCTCCATTATAATTTATACCCTTTAAGTATATCACATTTTCCCTCTCTTTTCAATAATAAAATACGGCACTGTCTGCACAGTGCCGTATTTTAAGTGTGCTGTCAGTCGGTCCAGCGCATGGTGAAGCCGGTGATGGCTCCTCCCCAGCCCTTGGTAACGTCGGTGTTGCGAAGCCTGATGTAGAGGGTCTCGTTGATACCCTGCGCAACGGGGTCGACCGTAATGGAGACGTTGTTTCCGCCGGTTGTGATGTGCTCGGAGCTTATGTCACGGTAGTCGGCAAGAACGGTCCAGTTCTCAAGGTCTTCCGAGCATTCGAGGATGTAGTTCTGGAAGATCTCCAGGGTCAAGGTGAAATTTTCTTTTCCGCCGAGATCAAACTTGTATATGAGGTAGCGGTCAAGGTCGCAAAAGCGCAGTGAGCTGTTGGCAGCAGCAGTCGACTCATAGATATAATCGGTATCGAGGTTTTTTTCATTGGTTGCAATGTAGACCTCATGCATGTCAATATACTCGTCGGTGGCACGGAACTCATCGCTCCAGGTAACTGTCACGGTAGCGTTCGGACGGCTCTGAACGACCAGGGAGGAGGAGTCGTTATCCCAAGCAAAGTATACCGAATCATCCGATTCGATCGTCTGCGGATAGAGCCCCTTGGGGGCAAATATGCGTGTCGAAAGGAGGGTGGTGCTCGGTCCCGAAAGGGTGAATACCGTGCTTTCGGAGGTCTCGGAGAGGCTTTCTATCTCGCCGCCCGAAAGAACTATGGTCGGAACCTCGGGGGATACGCCCGAAACGTCGTAGAGCAGCAGACAGTCCTCTTTTGCTATCTCGGGGTCGGTAACGACGGGGAGGTTGGTATCAAAGAGGTTTATAAAGGTACCCTTTACGCTGTATCCGCTTTTTGTGGAGTGGGCGGCTACGAGGTCTCCGCGTCTGACGGTCATGACGGGGCTTTCAACGTATTCAAGACCTGCAAGCGAAACTGCCTGCTTGACAAGGTTCTCATAGACCGAGGCCTGGTTCTGCTCGGCAAAGTAGAGGCTTGGTATACCGCAAAGCAGTACGTTACCCTCGCCGGCCTTGGCGGTAACGGCAATGGCGTGGCCGTCTCCAAACAGTACGGGGGTACCGCCCTCAAAGGCATAGGAGAGTGGGGCGTAGAAGGGTGCAAAGCCCGAGGAGCTGCGGGGAGAGCTACCGTCGAGGTAGGTTATATTCTCGAAGCTTACCTCCGGCTTGACGGTGATGCCGCAGTCAAGCTTGGCTACAAGATCCGCAAGGGGAGTGGTGTTCTGTTTGTCCCACCACTGGCCGCCGATGGATTCGTACTCATCGTGGCCGCCGATATACAGGAGCGTTCCGCCCTGCCGGACCCACTCCGCAACGGCGGTGTTGAGAGCGTCAGAGGCGGGCTTCTGACAGTCGTAGGAGAGCACCAGAAGATTTACGTCCTTGAGATCCTCGGGTGTGGTCACGTGCTCAAAGGACTTCATCTTTATGGGTATGCCCTCAAGCACGAGGGGGGTCGTCAGCAGTGCGAAGGAGCGTGCGGTGGAGTTTAACTGCCAAGAAAGGGAGTCGGATATTCCGATATATATACCGGGAGTTCCTGCGGTGACCGAGGCGGCCTTGCCGGGGATGGTGTCAAGGGCCGAAAAGATGGAGCACTGTATCGTGCGGTAGTTTGGAGAGACCTTGGCAAAGCTGCGGTCGGGCCAAGGGAAGAGCTGCAGCCTGTCTATCTCGGGGTGCATAAGAGATGCCGTCAGGGTCTGGCGGTAGAGCTTTTGGCAGTACTCCTCGGTGAAACCGGCATTGTCTGCCATGGGGTCGGAAAGGGCAAAGAAGTCGGTGTCCTCGACCGAGTCAAGGTAGGAGGCGTACTCTATGTATCCGTTTATAAAGGCGTTTGTAACCCCTCTGTACTGTGAGGCCGAGGAGGCGGTATCGCTCCAGGTCTGGCCGATGACGCCGTCAAGCACCCCAAGGGCAAGGTAGGAGTTAAGTCCTGCGGTGATCGACCAGGAGTTGTAGCTCACCGTGGAGTGGGTGGCAACGTATACCTTAGTCTCGGGGGAGAGGGAGTGTATCCTTTCGCAAACTGCGGTCAGTATCCGTTCAAAGAGGTAGGTCTTTAGGCGCATGGACATATAGGTCGCCTCGGGTGAGGAGACGGGGTCGACCCAGTCGCTGCCGTAGTATGCCTTCCATTCCTTCTTGAATCCCTCGGAGTATCCCGAGCTGTGCCACATCTCGGGCTCTTCAAAGACTATCGTGCCGGGGTGATACTCGGTAACGGCGCGGGTAACTACCTCCAGGACGTATTCCGTCCAGTCGAGAGTCGGCACCATATAGTAGCTCTTGTAGGTGTCGGTTGTAGTGGCGTGGGTGATATATTCGCCGTTTCTGTTCATCTGGATGGATTCGGAGAACCGTTCGGGGTTCCTCGGTACCCACTCGTTATTGTCTCGGTTTATGGCCATCATCATATCGATATCGTATTTATCCGAGGCCGAAGACCAGCTTTCAAAGGCGGACTTCATAGAGGCGAGGTTTGAAACGTAGACCATCACCGAGTCGGCGTTGAGGCGCATACCGTCGTTGTAGGTGGCGGCTACCTGGAAGGTCGAAAAGTTGCCCGAAAAATCGTAGGCGGGGAAATACTGTGTGTAAAGACCGTCGCTGTAGACTGTCGACGGTACATCGGGAACGGAGCTGCCGGGGTCGGTGGAGGTGGCTCCCGTCGAAGCAGAGCCCGACGTCGTTTCGTCATCGGTATCGACGGGTTTTGAGGGGGCAGAGCAGCCGGAGCCTAAAAGAAGTGCGCCGCATACGGTCAGCATGACTATCCTCTTAAAAAGCCTCACGGTAAATTCCTCCTTAAAAAGAAATAATTTTTTTAATTATAGCATATTACGAAAAAAAGTGCTATAATATAAGCGACCCAACGAATTGTTTTTTTGAAATTATTTGACCTCTTACAAAAAAGCTATTGGAGGATGTAAAATGGAGTACTACAAAATAAACGTCGCAGGCGTTGAGCGTGACCTTCCCATAGTTCCCGTGTCGGACAAGCTTTCTATCGCCGCATTCGTTATCTTCGGTGATACCGACGTCGTCGAGCCCTGTGCCCGTGAGCTGGCAAAGAAGCTGCCGCCTGTCGACTATCTCATCACCGCCGAGGCAAAAAGCATTCCTCTCATATATGAAATGGCCAAGGTCATGGAGATGCCCAGATACATAATCGCCAGAAAGTCGATAAAGGGATATATGGCCCATCCCATCGTGACCACCGTCAATTCCATCACCACCAAGGGTGAACAGATACTCTGCCTTGACCAGGAGGACGCCGAGCGGATCAAGGGCAAGCGCATTGCCATAATCGACGACGTCATCTCCACCGGTGCATCTCTTTCGGCGATCGAAAAGCTTGTCGGCGAGGCAGGCGGACAGATCGTGGCCCGTGCTGCCATCCTTTCCGAGGGCGATGCAAATGACCGTGAGGACATCATCGTTCTTGGCAAGATCCCGCTGTTTTTCAAGGACTGAGAATAGGTAAAAAAACGCCTGCCGAGCTTTGGCAGGCGTTTTTGTTATTTAACGGGAACACGTATGGTCGAAACGGCAGTCTCGGTGACTCCGCCGGGGCAGTCGGTCATCTTGAGGGTAACGGTGTAAAGCCCGTCCTTTGTAAAGGTGAAGCTTCCGCCCGAAAGGGAGGTGGTTTTGTAAAGGAGGTTTCCCTTTGAATCCTTTACGGTGAGCTCTACGGAGTAGGGGGTAAGCCCTCCAAGCTCGGCGGCAGAAAGTTTGACGGTCTCGCCCTTTGAGGCGACTGCCCAGTTTTGTGCGGGGGTCATGCGGGAAAAGCCGCATCTGTTGCAGGTGCTGTCAAAGCCGGCAGAGGTAGCCGAGTAGGTGTGCCCCGAGCAGGTCGAGTAGTGGCGGAAGTAAAGGGGCACTATCAGACGTACCGGGTGGACCACCGAGCCGCCCGAGATGTACTCGGCAAGGCAGACGTTTGTCTTGGAGGAGCTGTGGGCGGAGAAGTAGATGTCCTTGAAGCTGTCACTCATGCCCGAGGTAATGAGTATGGCGTGTCCGTAATCAAGTGAGCCGGCACCGCGCACGACCATCACCGAGCCCGTAAGATCAATGCCCTTCGGGAGTGCGTAGGGAACATCCTTGTTCGCAACGTCGAACACACGGGTCACTATGCCATCCTCGTACCTGGTGGTGAGCACGTTTCGGGCATAGCTGAACACCGACAGAGTGCCGGCCCAGCTGCGGCTGTAGGAGGAGTATCCCTTGTTGTACCAGTTGTGCTCGCCGCCTGTATCCATGGGGTAGGCGGCCGATTTTATCTCGGAGGAGAGATCGTTTCCCCCAAAGCCTGCGTAGACGCACTGGGAGGTGTAGTTGGCGCAGTCGCCTCCGTAACGGTCAAAGTTTACAAAATTGGGGTTGTAGCAGTGGCTGTTCTCAACGTCACCGTCGCCGTCATAGGCGTATATGTTGCTGTATGCAACGGCGTAGTCGGCGTAGTAGGGAAGCTTGTCAAGGATCCTGCCCGACGGAGCGGAGTTGCCCGTGACGTCGGTGTCGACCTCAAGCATGGGAAGCCCCGTCCCGGATATCGTCTCGCGGAAGTAGGCGAGCATCTCAGCCTCGTCAAAGCCGTCGGTCTTGTGCAAAAACCAGAAGCCGTCGTAGGGGAGGTCGAGGGACTCTATATAGTAGCGTCCTTCCTTTTTGACGATGTTGAGCTCGTAGTCCTCGCTGACCGAGGTAGGCATACCGTTGCCGTTGGTAATGAAATAGGAAAGGTCCTCTCTGATAAGCACGTGGGCGGTGTCGCCGTCAATGGATATCTCCTTGACGACACGGTCGGCCGTAAGGCTGTCACGGTGCTTGCCGACCTCAAGTCGCCAGGTGCGGTAGAAGTTCATTATCTTTACGAAGTTTGAAAGCTCGGGTGTTGCAAGTCCGTTGTTGTCACCGGGAAGGAGATAGGGGGTCAGGTCGTGCTCGGCGTAGAGCCATTCTATCTCGGCACGCTTGCGGAGGAACTCTCTGCAAAAGGCGGTGAGTACGGTCTTTTCCCTTGCAATGTCGGCCGCCGTCGCTGCGTGGACGAAGATGGCCGAGAGGGATGAGAATATAAGTATAAATGAAAGAAAAGCAGCAATACGACGTTTTATCATTGCGGCATACTCCTTGATTTTGGTCGGATAAAAGCATTATACCACAAATCACGGCGTTTGTATATCCCCGAAAAAACGAAACCCGAAAAGCGCAGACGGGAGGAAATGCGAGAAAACGGGAGAAAAAAAGAGGTTGAAAAAAATATTTTGATTTTTTGAAAATAACTATTGACAAGAGTAAGATGATGTGGTATCATATGTGAGCGTCAAAAAAGGAGCAAGCGGGAGATATTTGCCCAAAACGCTTTTTTGATAATATAATTCCAATCGGAGGTCACTGTTATGTCGACATTCATGGCCAACAAGGCCACGATCGAACGCAAGTGGTACGTTATCGACGCCGCAGGCGTGCCGCTGGGACACACTGCTGCCAAGGCTGCCGTCCTGCTTCGCGGAAAGAATAAAACGGATTTCACCCCCAACGCTGACTGCGGCGATTTCGTCGTCATCGTCAACGCTGACAAGGCCGTTCTCACCGGCAAGAAGCCCGAACAGAAGATGTACCGCACCCATTCCGGCTACGTAGGCGGACTTAAGGAAGTCAAGTACCGCATCCTTATGGCCGAGAAGCCCGAGCTCGCCATGACTCTCGCAGTCAAGGGCATGATGCCCAAGAACACCATCAGCCGCTGGGCTCTCAAGCGCCTGAAGGTCTACGCCGGCCCCACCCACAAGCATTCCGCACAGAAGCCTGAGCTTCTTGCCAACGACTAAGGAGGTAAAGGATAATGTATCAGCCCAAAAAGCCTTACTTCTACGGCACCGGCCGCAGAAAGTCCTCCGTCGCAAGAGTTCGCCTCTTCCCCAACGGAACCGGTAAGATCACCATCAACGACCGTGATATCGACGATTATTTCGGTCTCGATACCCTTAAGCTCATCGTCCGTCAGCCCCTGGAGCTCACCGCTACCACCGGCAGCTTCGACGTTGTAGTTACCGTCCTCGGCGGCGGCGTTACCGGCCAGGCCGGCGCCATCCGTCATGGCATCTCCAGAGCCCTTCTGAGCGTCAACGAGGAGTACCGTCCTGCCCTTAAGAAGGCCGGCTTCCTTACCCGTGACCCCAGAATGAAGGAGCGCAAAAAGTACGGTCTCAAAGCAGCCCGCCGCGCCCCCCAGTTCTCCAAGAGATAACCTGCTTATCAACATTACAGCACCTGCATCCGCAGGTGCTGTTTTTGTTTTGCGTAGGTATTGAAAAAGACCTCATTTAAGCGATAGAACGGCACGAAAATTGCTTTTCGTGCCGTTCTCTTTATTTATTCACATTATTGTGATATAATGATACCAATTCGATAAACTTGAATTTGACGGAGGATTTTTATATGAATACTATATGGTCAACGTATGTACAAAGTATAGGTACATTATATGACTCTCGTGTTTTAAGATTTTCAGATACGTTTAAAAATAAATACACCAAT
>JAFXIT010000065.1 GCA_017532825.1 Clostridia bacterium | reverse complement strand
CTTTTTTGAACGATGAACCGCAAATATTACTACGAATGGAACTTAGAGAGCCGATTATATACAATTCCATACTGGAGGCGGTATCTAATGGATGTAACAGAGTGATGGAAATTTCTGATCGAATTCATGAGGATAAGAGCAAGTGTAGTAAATATATGCTTACATTGCAGACAATTCGACTGCTTGAAAAGCAAGTTCCCTGCGGCGAGTCCAAGGACAGCAAAAAGGGTATTTACCAGATTACAGATAATTTTTATAAATTCTGGTATCGCTATGTATTTTCTAATAGAAGTTATTATGATATGCTGGGGGTAGAGGCTGCAACAGATGAAATCATTCGTGAAATGAATGATTATATGGGACCTATATTTGAAGATATATGCAGACAATATTTGATAAGACAGGCAAAGGCAGGAAAGTTGCCATTTATACCATATGTTCTTGCAAAGTGGTGGGGAAATGTCATCCTGGACATTGACAAACAAAGATCGGCTTGATCCTTTATCTCTTGACTCATTCCGTCGGATCCACCTATCACAAAGCAAAACCGACTTCTACCCGACGTTTCCAAGGCAGACAGTTTAGAGGCAAGCTCTGTGGTGGAAAGCATTTCACCTTCAATACACATCGCAATCGTGTATGCTCCGTCCGGAATAGCCTTTCTGATCTCTGCGGCATCTTTTTCAATTCCCTTTTCGGGTAATTCGATAACCTCTGCTCGGCAATATCCTCCAAGCCGCTTCAAATACTCTGCGCAGGCATCGATATAAAAACGCTCTTTTAGTTTGCCGACTGCAACGACTCTTATTCCGGTCATTTAATTTCCCTCATCTGCGGGCATTGCGTTTATATCTTTTTCAGCCCTTGCATACTCAATAAATATCAGCTGTGAAAGACGGAAGTAAGGAACAAAGTAAATAGCAAGTATGAATGATGTAAATACCATACCAACGCCCCAAAGGAAAAAGCTTAAGACGAAAATGATATACTCAAAGAAGTGTCCCTTCATAAGCTTCCACGAGGTCACCGCAGCCTTAAACGCATTGCGCTCTCTTCCGTCTGCGACAACGTATGGAACAGCAATAAGCCTGACAGTTATAATTCCGTACAACAAAATTGCCCCAACAGACAAAAGAATATTTGTATTGTTGATAAACCCTGCCGGCAATACGACCTGCTGTGCTCCGCCCGAAAGCTGTGCGGCAGCCTCAGCCGTGATATCATTTACTACGCCCAAAAGGTAGTCAGACGGCACGGTGACCAACGGAATGGAAACAAGTGACAGAAACACCGTCCAGCCCCAGTATGAAAGAACTCTGCGAAGCTTTTCCCCATCGGAATACCATAGGAAGATGTCGGCAATCTTCGGTGATTTCCGTCTTACAAGACCAAGTATAAATTCGGCAACACCCAGTTTAAGAGGAATAAGCATGATCTCACCGATTAAGGTGATCGCAATAAAGGCGTAATATACATTAAATCCGGCAATATTTGCCACGGCGTTAGGAAAGGCTTTTGCGGCAATACCATTAAAAAGATAGGAAAGCACCGCCGTCGTTATTGCCTCAAGGATTATTACAAAAAACACCCTACCGAAGTTTTCGGAAAGCACGGACTTTGCAAGTATTTTCGTTCTTACTCTTATTGTTGCCCTGTCCATAATGTCACCTCTGCAAGCGTTAGTAAAACAACTTTAATTAGTATATCAAAACAGCAGATCAAAAACAATAGATAAAATATTAATTCCTGCATTCTTAAGAAAAAGATCCCCCGACAAGCCTCGGAGGATCCAAACTAAAAACTACTCTGTTACCGGTTCATCTGTAACCGAAGGTCCGACACGAACCTCGATATTCTTTGGGTACGGACTGTAGGTATCGGTATGAAGCTTTACTTCACTTACAAGCTGATTGTCGATATACGTAAGCATATAAGTCTCAATGACATATCCGTATGAAAACTTCGGAACGATCCGCTTGCCAGGAGCAAGTGAGGGATCGACTACCTCCGTCATATTCGGTATAAGATCCTCAAGCTTTACCATTTTAAACTCGACACGTCGAGTTCCACCCGTTGCAGTACCGTAAATGTCGACCTTTAGTCTACCGTTACTGTTAGTTACAACAACCTTTATGGGATAGTCGGTGTCATTTCTGAACCTATAATCTGTATACGGCCATGCAACGGTCGCATCAATGCCGAGTTTTATATAACTTACGGTATAGCCATGGTTATACCTCTGCGTCTGCTTAAGACCGGCATTAAGGGATGCAGCATAGATGGTCGACACTACCTGACAGATCCCTCCGCCGTAGTCAGGTTCCATGCCTTCAATAGTGTATATCAAAGCAGGCTGGTATCCTTTTTCCGGAGTTCGTTCGCCGACTATATCATTAAATGAAAACTTGTTGCCCGGGAGTATTATTACACCGTTAACCGCTTCGCTTGCAAGCAACACGTTAGCAGTTCGCTCTTTATTGGACGTGCTGTAGGTGGTGGTATAACTGCCAAGAAGATCCTTAAAACAGTCCTCACCTACCTGGGCTTCAACGATCGACGGTTCAAGGACTATGTACGGATAGGTCTTGTTATCCCAGCTTTCGTTTTCAAGGCCGTTTAGAATTGCGGCAGTATCAATATCTCTGCCGTTACTCTCCTTAACGACGATCGTGCGCTGTCCAACCATTCCTTCGTTTGGAATAGTTCCTTCAAAGTATTCTGTATCATAGTGCGCATCGACCGCAGGATAATATATTTCGTTACGAATTGCATCCACATCCGGATGTATCGGTTTTGCAGATACAGTCTTTGCCTCAATATCGGAATAGTCATACATGGAAAGAGCGTCGGTTATGCGTGAAACAAGATCATCCGCATCCACTATCGTATGGTCCGTTCCACGAACGAACCTAACGCCTTCCTCGGTCACCTCATAAGAGGTATCCACTCCTTTATCGGCAGCCTCGGCAAGTCTGTCAACCATATCGGAAATATAGTTGCTGTTAAATTGCGGAGCACCGCCCCCTTGGGTAGCCATAACGGTCAGATACCGCCCGACAAGGGACGAATCTCCGCCACGGGAAGAAATAAAATTCCTTAACTCCTCATAATCAACCGGAGCTTTGGCGAGTCCCGCATTTAAGGTAACGCTCTCGCCGTTTGCAGTGATCTTAATCTCCTTTGTTGACAATAGTTCACCGATGTATCCCTCTACAACAGATACAACGTCGATCGGTGCAGTAGTCTGAATAACAGGCGGAAGCGTGGTACTGTCTTTTAAAGAATCCGATGATCCGGGGGTTCCTCCGGAGGTCAGATTTTTCAGCTCTCCGATAAGCCAAATGACCATAAACCCCAACAGTACAACGCCGGTGAGCATAACGATAACAAACGATGCTCCGCCTACTGATTTTTTCTTCTTTTTTGCACACATAGCCCGATTCCTCCTTAAGGCTTAATCCTGCGGATACGGATCGGAAAGTTCTGGTCCCACCTTAACTATGAGCTTTTTAGGATTGGGGTAGTACTTATCTGTATGCAGTAAAACACTGCTGACCTGCTGACCGTTTACGATGGTGGTCATATACGTTTCAATTACATATCCATAGGTAAAGGATTGAGATACCGTCTGCCCCGGTCTAAGTGTCGGATCGGTAACGTACTCCTTTTCCGGTTCAAGAATCTCAACAGTATTGTGCTTAAACTTAATAACTCGGTTTTCTACCGTCTGTGTACCGTATATATCTACGGTAAGCTTCCCGTTGCTGTTCGTTACAATAACTTTAAGCGGTTCGGAAGTATCATTTCTGAAGCGGTAATCGAAGTATGGCCATGCAACGGTAGCATCTATTCCGAGGGGGATGTAGGTCACGGCGTAGCCGTGATTGTATCTTTGTACCTGTTTGAGTCCGGCTTTCAGTGCTGCGGCATACGTAGTTGACACAAGCTGACAGATTCCGCCGCCAAGTCCCGGCTCACTTCCGTTAGGCGTGAAGATCGTTGCCTCCTTGTATCCTTTTTCGGCAGTTCTTTCGCCTACAACGTCGTTAAACGAGAAAAGTTGACCCGGCAGAATTATCGTTCCGTTAACAGCCTCACTTGCAACAATTAAGTTTGTGGTTCTGTTTACCGCTGAAGTGCTGTAGGACGTTGTATAAGTACCCAGAAGGTCTTTAAAATACTGCTGATCAATGTTCTCTACAGTAACCTGGGGGATGACCTCAAAAAACGGATAAACCTTCCAATCCCAGCTTTCGTTTTCCATTCCGTTTACAACGGCTTCATAGTCAAAGCCTCTGCCTATGACCTCTTCAATTACAATAGTTCTCGAGGCGTCAGAAGAGCCCGGTTGAGAGCTTTCAAAAAACTCAATGTCGTAATATGCATCCTTTGCATCAATGACGGCCTGTTCAACAAGTTCATTCATATCGACATAGGCGGCAGGTACCGTCTCCAGTTCTACTTCAACGGGCAGATATTCGAAATTTTCAAAAGCAGCAACCAATTTGTCACACAAAGAAACCTTGTCGAAAACCGTGTATTCTTTTCCACGGTATATCGTAATGCCGCTCTCTCCTATCTCATAGGAAAAATCACAGCCCGCATCCACACTGTCTGCAAACTCATCAACAAGAACCTCGATATATGCTCTGTCAACGATTCTTGCGGGAGCTTCCGTATCAAGATACTTTTTTAGGATATCGCTGTCGAGACCCTTCTCGGCGGCATAGGTCATAAGCCCCTGAACATCAAAGGGGGCGTTAACATCATTCGCCTCGATATCGAGTTCATAGCCTGCCGCAGAGACCTTAACGGATTTGTTCGAAAGATATTCTGTTATATATCCGCTTGCAATCCGTGCTATCTCGTCCGCAGGCATTGACGTAGTTGTTGCATTCGTGCTTGTAACAGCATCCCCCGAAGAGCCTTCCGTAGTTTGCTCGGAAGGCCGATTGTTATTGGACATGCAACCTGCAAACAGTAGCACTAAAAAAAGTATTGTCGTTGTCAGAACAGCAGTTCTTTTCGTCATTTGTTGTCTCCAAAAGTAAATTATCGCACAGTAGGACCGTGCTGTATTTTTTCATCAAGTGATCTGTAATAGCTCGTATTTACAAGCCTCTGTTCAACTATATCGGGTCCGTTATAAATTATCTGGTAAAGCTCAGCCTTATAGCCTTCCTTACCCTCCTGGGCAACAACGCTTGTTCCGGGCGCAAGCTTATCGTTTAGGCTGTTTACAGTCTGATAAGCATAAGTGGCTACGGTCCTGCTTTCAAGTTCTACCGACTTCGCAGGAGCCGCATTGGTACCACGGAAGGTTATGATAAGTGCATCCTCAAACACGGTAGCTTCTATTCGAACGGGATATCCGGTATTATTCTCAAATACGTAGTCAAGATACCCCCACTGTACCGTTGCATCCATGCCCAGATCTACATAATCAACTGCAAAGGTATGGGTGTGTCTCTCTACGACCTTCATATCCGAAAGCAAGGTTGCAACGTAAAGGGTCGAAGACGTTTGACAGATACCGCCTCCGATTCCGTCAACCATATCTTCGTTTGTGAACACCACAGAGTTCTTATATCCCTTTGCTTCGGTACGTTCTCCCACAACGTCATTAAAGGAAAATCTATTGTCTATTGCCTTTGTGTTCGGATCGTCGTAGTCAAGGAGAATATACCCATTAATCGCCTCGGCAGATAGTCTTACGTTCTGGGTGCGGTTTGCATCATACTTATCAAGACGCGTGGTGACGGTTGCAAGAACATCTCTGAACAGCGCCGCAGAAAGCTTTGCGTCTGTAACTTCCGGCTCAATAGTAACTATTGGGTAGGTCCTTATTTCCCAATCATCTGCCTGCATATCGGCATTAATACGGTCCAAATCAACATCCTTGCCCAAGACGTGCGGCTCGATGTAGTATCCTCTGGAACCGGATTTTTTGACAACAGCGTCCTTCGCCTCCACGTATACAGACTGTCGCAGTATGCTCCAATCCGGGATAACGGCAGTCTGCACCTCCGGAGTCAGTTCAAGGACACCGTACTGATTGCTTTCAAGCATTGCTTTTACCTGAGAAACGGCGTTTTCACGGTTGATCGTTATTCCGTCACGTCCCTTAGTGATCGTAATACCCGCATCGGTCATTACATACGAGTACTGCTTGAATTCAACGTTTACCGAAGCGACGAGAGCATCGATTTTGTTTTCCACGTAACTTATGTCGTAGCCGTTAACAAGGTTGACGTTGATCGGAGGAATACTGTCAGAGGTAATATCCCTGTATCTCTTGAAAAAATTGCCGATTCGGCCGTAATTATAGGCCTGCCTTGCAACTTCGGCAGCATCTACAACGATACTTACATCTTTTGCATTTATAAATTCGGACTCATCTCCGCATTTAACTTCAATTTGTTTACCGCTGTAATAATTAGCACTGTACTCACGGATCTCTGCTTCTGCTTCTTCAACGGTCATACCGCCAAGATTGAGGTTAAGGGCAGTAACCCCCGGATATATCCTATCGTATCCGTATATATGCTTTGCGGTTTTGTATACCCAAAATCCCGCAATTGCAAGTACAGCAACTAGAAGCACTATGAATAACGCTATCAGGCCCTTCTTTCCGGAAGAAGCACGCTGCTTCTTTTCTGCAACCGCAACGGCTACACCGGCGTTATCTTCCCGGGACGTCTGCTCAAGCACTTTTTTCCAATCGTTCATCAAATACCACCGATAATAAAGATTTGGGGGCTATCCTGAACTAATTATATATCAGCCTCGTACGCTTTTCAACCACAAAACGGTTACGATTCAGATACGATTCAGATACAGCCTAAAACGCAAAATAGTCCTTCGCATTTTTATAGCAAATTCCCTCGACAATACGTGAAAGAAGTGCCTGATCCTTAGGATATTCTCCGTTTTCAACCCATTCACCAAGAAGATTGCACAGGATTCTGCGGAAGTATTCGTGTCTGGGAAAAGAAAGGAAGCTTCTGGAATCTGTAAGCATTCCGATAAAGCAGGACAAAAGGTTAAGCGACGCCGTGTCACGCAGTTGCTTTTCCATGCCGTCCCTATGGTCAACAAACCACCATGCCGATCCGAATTGGGTCTTTCCCCTCACCCCCGGTGCTGTAAAACAGCCGCAAAGCGCCGCAAGAGCGTAATTATCCTTTGGGTTAAGTGAATACAGCACGGTTCTCGGAAGCTCTGCATAGCTGTCGATCGCATCGAGCAGTCTTCCCAGACGATACGCCGTTTCATAGTCGGACATAGTATCAAAGCCCGTATCCTTGCCAACAGAAGCAAACATCCTCGAGCTGTTGTTTCGCATTGCGCCCATATGCAGCTGCATTGTCCAGCCGTGCTTTGAAAATTCACCGGCAAGGTAAAGCATGATGCAGGTCTTATACGCATCTATCTCCCTATCGGTAAGCACCCCGCCGTTGGCTCTCTTTTCCCAGGCGTTTGAAGCCAGGGCTTCATCGCAGATGACTTCAGGCAGCTTACCGAAGTCGTGGTCGGAAAGTCTGCATCCATTATCATGGAAAAACTCAATCCTATTGGACAGCGCTTTTTTCATAGAGTCAAAGCTGTCAACGGTAATACCGGATGCAGCAGAAAGAAGCCTCATGTACTCATCAAATCCGTCACGTTCAATGATCACGGCTCTGTCGGGACGGAAGGTAGGTCTGACAGTACAGTTCTTTATCGGCTCCGCCGCAACGGCTTTGTGGTATTCAAGGGAGTCAACCGGATCGTCGGTAGTGCAGATAGTCTCAACTCGTGAGCGTTCAATAAGGCGCTTGGCAGAGAACTCGGGAGAAACGATCATCTCGTTCATTTGATCATAAAGCTTTCTTGCGTTATCGGCGGTAAGATATTCGTTAATACCGAAAAACCGCTTCATTTCAAGATGTGTCCAGTGGTAGAGCGGGTTTCCGATTGCCGTTTCAAGAGTTTTGGCATATGCCATAAACTTTTCAAAATCGTCAGCTTGTCCGGTAATATAATCCTCCGACACACCGTTAATGCGCATCAGACGCCACTTATAATGGTCTCCCCCAAGCCAGGCTTCGGTTATGCTTGCAAATCTCTTGTCGGAAGCGATCTCCGCAGGAGAAAGATGGCAATGATAGTCGATTATGGGAAGATTTTCGGCATAATCGTGATACAGACGTTTTGCAGTCTCGGTACGAAGCATAAAATCGTCGTGGATAATGCTCATAACGCTCACCTTTTCTATTTAACAATATTCTTGGCAACCTTGGTAATACTTCCGGCACCGCACACAAGGACGATATCTCCCGCCCGTACCAACTCACGCAGGCGCTTTTCGCAGCCTTCAAGAGAAGGAATATACTCGGAATTATCTATCCGATCGGTAATATCCTCACTCGTTATACCCACCGTATTTTTTTCGCGCGCAGCAAATATATC
The DNA here is from genome assembly GCA_017532825.1 of Clostridia bacterium. Classification (GTDB taxonomy): domain Bacteria; phylum Bacillota; class Clostridia; order Oscillospirales; family QAMX01; genus RGIG6452. The sequence continues at coordinate 44,180 of JAFXIT010000065.1, read as the reverse complement.
CGTAACTATGACCTTGTCGGCAAGCGAAAGTGCCTGCACAAAGTCGTCAAGTAAGGCAGCGGTTCGGGTATAGGTATGCGGTTGAAAACAGCATACCACTCGATGATCACCCATGCTCCTGGCTGTATTTATCGTAGCTTTCAGTTCATCGGGATGATGTGCATAGTCGTCAATCACGTCGGCTCCATTGAGCTCTCCTACCCGTTGAAAACGTCGAAGTACCCCGCCAAACTGCTTTATCCCGGAGGCTATTACCGACGGAGCAATTCCGCAGACGTCCATTGCGGCAGCAACCGCAAGCGAATTAAACACGTTATGCATCCCCGGAATGCTCAAAGAAATATCCGCCAAATGAACTCCGTTTTTAAAGAGCTCGTATTTGGGATATCCGTCGGACAAGCTGACGTTCATTGCACGGTATTCTCCGTTTTCTACACCAAATCCGACGGTCTTTCTGCCCGACATATTGGCCGCCTTGACGGCGTTTTGGTTGTCGGCATTATAAACAACGCAACCGTCTTTACCGACAAGGGATCCAAACCTTGCAAACGATGACACTATATGGTCAATACCCGAGAAGTAGTCAAGATGATCCTCCTCGACGTTCAGTATAACGGCGATGCGCGGAAACAAATTAAGGAACGAATCGCGGTATTCACAGGATTCCGCAACAAAATAATCCTTTGCTCCGAGTGTATATGCTCCTCCGATCTCAGGAAGGACTGCACCTAAAAAAGCTGTAGGATCACACCCTGCAGCCATCATCGCAGAGGTAAGCATAGCACTGGTAGTAGATTTCCCGTGAGTTCCGGCAACACAAATCGGACAAGCATAATCCTTCATAAGAAGTCCGAGCAGTTCAGGACGCTCCATAACGGGGATTCCAAGCTCACGGGCTCTTACGATATCGGGAAAGTCATCCTTTATGGCCGCATTTCTTACGATCAAAGACGCTCCGTCAATTACCTCCGGCATATGTCCGTGCTGAACAGGGATACCGTTGGATATAAGCATTGAGACCGTCTCGCTCATATCACGGTCACTGCCCGACACGTTAGCTCCCCTACGCTTGAGTTCAAGCGCAAGAACACTCATCATTATGCCGCCGATGCCTATAAAGTGTATACGTCCGTTTTCTTCAAGTATCCTATCAATAAGCTTCATCTGCATTACATTCTCTGTATCTGACGCTTACGCGAAATATTGGTAGAACCTTCCTGCATTATGGACAGATTGTCAAGAGCCTTACCGGTTCCGTACGCAACGCACGATACGGCATCCTCGGAAATATGCGTTTCAATGCCCGTGTGATTAGAGATGAGCTTATCAAATCCGTATACCAGACTTCCGCCGCCGGTCATAGTGATACCGTTGGTCGAAATATCGGCAACAAGCTCGGGCGGTGTGCGTTCCATAACGGCGTGTATCGCCTCAATAATAGTTACGGATACCTCCTCAAAGGCCTCAAGGATCTCACTTGAATTCACCACAAATACCTTAGGAAGACCCGTCATAAGACAACGTCCCTTGACGTCCATAGAAAGCTCCTCAGGTCTCGGATAAACGCAGCCGATCTCGATCTTAAGAGCTTCTGCGGTGCGTTCACCGATTAGGACGTTGTGCTTTCTGCGGATATACTTGATTATAGCCTCGTCGAACTTGTCTCCGGCGATTTTTATTGAGCTGGACTCAACGATTCCGCCAAGCGAAATAACAGCGATATCTGTCGTACCACCGCCTATATCGACTATCATATTTCCGTTAGGCTTGGAAATGTCGATACCGGCACCGATAGCCGCCGCAACAGGCTCTTCGATAAGATATACCTGTCTTGCTCCTGCCTGAAGTCCTGCATCAAATACAGCACGCTCCTCGACCTCGGTAATACCGCTGGGCACACAGATAATGACCCTGGGCTTTAAAAGACGAAAGCCGCAGACCTTCTTTATAAATTCCTTGATCATGCGCTGGGTCACTTCGTAATCGGATATAACGCCGTCACGCAGGGGACGTATTGCAATTATGTTACCCGGAGTACGTCCAAGCATCTTCTGCGCTTCCGCCCCTACCGCAAGCATTTTTCCGGTGTCCTTATTAAGAGCAACGACACTCGGTTCACGAAGAACTATACCTTTACCCTTGACGTATACGAGAATTGACGCAGTACCAAGATCTATACCTATATCGCTTGAAAACATAAATTCAGACAACCTCCGAAATCGTACTTTATCTAATTATAAGCAATATATACTATTATATATTACTGCTGCTTTAATTTCAACCGTTTTTTGTGGAATTTCCCTGTTTTAGCCACCGCCGCTCCAATAATAGCGGAAGGTTTTACCTCTCTAAGCGTCTTTGCAGCCTCACTCATTGTTGCACCGGTAGTGATTACGTCGTCTATCAACAGTATCCGCTTGCCGTAAAGGTCAAACGCCTTATCGGTAAGATCGTACGCTCCCAGTACATTCCCATGCCTTTCGGAAGCGGAAAGTTTGGACTGTTTAGGAGTATTCCGGATCTTATCTAACGCTCGTACCAAAGGAATATTGGCTATCTCGGAAACTCTACGGGCAATCAGCTCGGCCTGGTCATATCCTCTTTTCCGAGCACGCATATTCGATGTCGGCACATACGTTATCACGTCAGGCTTTTCAATTCCAAGCTTTACAAGCATATAAGCAATATACTTTGCAAGAGCCTTATCGTAATGCGGCTTGCCGTTGAATTTGAATTGAAGCAAGGCCGTCCTGACGACACCCGAGTAGGTAAACGGAGCAAAGGATAAATCGGTGTATTTGATGTGGATCGGCCTTGAGAGCATCCGTTTCCGTGCATTTTCAAGACATTCAGGGCAAAACTCGTATTCCCGTTGGTCAAGGAATCTGCCGCACCCTATGCACACCGTAGGCAGTATCATTTCTGCCAGACAGCTTCCAAGCCAAAACGGAAACTTAAGCCAGCTTGGGATCTTTGCCATGCTCCACCTCTGCAAGGATTCTTTCGGTAAGGGCGCTTAGTCGCTTGCGGCGATTTCTATTGGCAGTCATCGTTTCCACACTCTCAGGATCTCCTACGATGACAAGCATTTCCTTGGCCCTTGTTATAGCCGTGTAGAAAAGGCTCCTGTTTAAAAGTCTTGAATTTTTCAGTACGGCAGCAAACACCACTGCCCTGAATTCGCTTCCCTGTGCCTTGTGGACCGTTACGGCGTATGCGTGTTCAAGCTCGCCAAGCATATCAAAGCTATAGGTGCTGAGTTTATCGTCAAACTGAACTGTAAGTGTCTGAGCACCATAGTCAATGCTTTTGATCAAACCGATATCTCCGTTAAATACTCCAAGGCCGACCTCCTCGCTGTCCTTTTTTCTCCAGGGAAGATCGTAGTTGTTTTTGATCTGCATGACCTTATCATGCTCACGAAAGATGACCTCACCGAAACGGCGTTCTTTTTTATCCGGAGCAGGCGGATTCAGGCGAGCCTGCAGCATACGGTTGAGAAGCTCTACCCCGCATCCGTTCTTGCGGCTTGGAGAGATCACCTGGATCTCGTATCGGTCGAAGTCCATGCTCTTGGGAAGACGCTGTGCACAGAGCTCTACGATGGTCTCCGCAGCAGCCTCCTCATCACTGCGATTCATAAAAAAGAAATCCTTTTTGTTGTGATGCAGAGTAGGCATTTCACCCCTGTTTACGGCGTGAGCGTTGACTATAATATCACTTTCCTGCGCTTGACGGAATATCTTGTCAAGATGTACGTTTTTAACGACTCCGGAATCAAGTATATTTTTAAGAACGGTACCCGGTCCAACCGAGGGAAGCTGATCGGGGTCTCCGACAAGGATCATTCTGCTGCCCTTCTTCATTGCGGATAAAAGCGCATCCATAAGGGTAAGATCCACCATCGACATTTCGTCAACAATAACGGCATCAGCATCAAGAGGATCCGACTGATCGTGTAAAAACTTCATTCCGTTGCGGTCAAAACCAACCTCCAGTAAACGGTGTATAGTCTTTGCCTCACGGCCGCAAAGCTCACTCATACGTTTTGCTGCACGTCCGGTAGGAGCCGCAAGAGCGATCTTGGAGCCGATACGCTCTAAAACAGCAAGAATTCCCCGTACAGCTGTTGTTTTTCCCGTACCGGGACCACCCGTCAGTACCATTATGGGTGAGGATACTGCAGTCTTGATAGCTTCGATCTGCTTTTGATCATATTCTATCCCCTGCTGCTTTTCAACAGCGGCAATAACTTCGTCGATATTTGGCGGCATATCAAACTTTAACGAGGAACAGAATGCAATTCGCTCCGCAGTGCGTACCTCGGCAGAGTACAGATGCTGAAGATAGCAGGCGTCGTATCCGTCTGCCTGTTGGCGCACGATAATTCCTTTTTCGGCAGCAGCGGCAACAGCACGGCTGACCTGATCTATCGGAGCTCTTAAAAGCTTTGCCGTAACACCGCACAAAAGGTCAAACGGTATGAAAACGTGGCCGTCGTTTTGATTGAAATGAAGCTCAAAGACCGCTCCCGCCTCCAAGCGCACGTCATCATCGGGTTCAAATCCAATAGACAAAGCCATATTGTCGACCTTCGGAAAATCGGCAAAAAACGGAGGAAGCGCCAAGACGTATGGATTCTCCGTTATGATCTCGATCGAGTTTGCGCCGAAGTTCTGGTATACCTGGTAGGCCATTGAGGGAGTAAGATCGTACTTTGCGATATAGCTCATTAGGTCCTTGATGACAAGCTTTGTGGTAAATTCAGCCGAAAGCTCCTTTGCCCTTGATAAGGTAATTCCCTTGATCTGTGTAAGTAACTCCGGTTGATACTCTATAACGTCAAACGTATCTTCTCCGAATTTTGCAATGATCTTGGCGGCAGTAACCTTCCCGATACCCTTTATAACACCCGAGGCAAGGTAGTTAAGCATCGCACCCGTAGACGACGGAAGCTCTCTATCCATTTCGATGCATTTAAACTGCATTCCATAGCGTGAATGCACCTCATAGTATCCGCTGGCAGTAAGGAACTCCCCGATCCCGGGAAACGGTATATAACCGACCGCAGTAACCCTGTCCCCGCCCTCGGCTTCTTCAATTTCAAGCACAGAATATCCGCTGGCATCATTCGCATGAATGACGTCAACGATCTGTCCGGACAGTGTTTCTATTCTTCTACCGTTCTCCATTGTTTAAAACCCATCTCCGCAAAGCATTTCAAACTCGTCTCGGGTGTACACAAGATCGGCAGCCGAAAGACTGTCTTTAAGATGTTCTACTGTCTTGCACCCGAGTATTGCAAATCCGTTAAGACGTTCTCCCGCAACGTATGCCGCACAGGCGGCTGTCGACGACACACCCTTTTCGTCGGCAAGCTTCCAAAGCTTCTCCGCTCTTGCAACGTTTTCATCGTTACGGTAGCGGCTTTCCACCTTGCTGTCAATATTCTCATTGCGAAGCTTGGTGAAAAAGCCTTTAGCCTGAGATGCATATGCCAATACGGGAAATCCTGTCTCTCGGTATATTTTCCCCTCGTCATCGGTCATGCACACAAGGGTCTCGTCTCCCCATGCCTTAGGAGTTATTTTTGCAAAGCTCCAGGCTATCTCGCTTACAGAAAACGGAGTCAAGCCGTGAGAAACAGCGTAGGCGTTTGCCTGCGCAATCCGCTCAACACTCCAGTTGGATGCACCTATGTGCTTTACACGTCCGTCTTCTATCCATGCCTGCAGGCTTTCCATTATGCCGCCTACGTCCACAGATCTATCGTCACGGTGCAGAAGAAGAAAATCAATTTTAGGAAGATACTCAAGGCTCGTCTTGACGTCAGCGTCAATTTCTTCCTTTGACAGACGGGATATATGCATTCCCTGCGTAGGATGAGAGCATTTCGAAATGATCTTGACGCTACTGTCAGGATTGGCGGCAAGCCATCTTCCGATGACCGCCTCACTCTGTCCCTCGGCGTAGAGTCTTGCGGTGTCAAACGCATTTCCGCCACTGTCGACAAAGCAGTTCATAAGCTCGAATGCATGTTCGCTGTCTTTTAACGAAAAAACGTCTGTTCCGAGGATAAATTTTGAAATTCGTTCTCCTGCAATATATCCGTATCTCATAATAAGCTCACTCCGTATTATAAAAGCATCCCTATATATTTTACCTCATAACGCATCTAAAAGCAAGTTGACAAAATGCTTCCGAGAGCATATAATTATATAAAATTTAACAGCTTCGGGGTGGGGTGAAATTCCCCTACCGGCGGTATAGCCCGCTAACCTTCGTCAGAAGGCCGAACAGGTGAGATTCCTGTGCCGACGGTAAAGTCCGGATGATAGAAGCAGTGTGCTTTGTCGCTGTGTCCGAAAGCTGTTTCTTTCGGACATTTTATTTTTGGAGGCATATCAATGAACAACACCCGAAAGCTTACAACGATGGCCCTTTTGGCCGCAGTTTCGGTAGCTCTTGTAGCTCTTATTCATTTTCCTTTAATTCCTGCAGCGCCGTTTCTTGAATACGACCCTGCCGATATCCCCATACTGATATGCGGCTTTGCGTTCGGTGTCCCTGCAGGTCTTGCCGTAACCTTGATCGCATCGGTCATCCAGGGGCTTACAGTAAGTGCCGCAAGCGGGATATACGGAATAATAATGCATGTTATAGCAACCGGCACCTATGTGACAGTTACCGGCCTTATATACAGACGTAAGCCAAGCAAAAAAACAGCCGCCATTGCAATTGCGGCAGGAATAATCTCAATGGCCGCAATAATGATACCTGCAAACCTTCTTATCACCCCCCTGTTCACGGGCTGGCCGGTAAAGAGCGTTGCCAACCTTTTACTCCCCGGCATAATCCCGTTTAATCTCGCAAAAGCAGGTATAAACGGAGCGATCACCTTTGTCGTTTACAAAGGAATATCCAAGCTCATAAAGATGTTCCACGCAAAATAACCTCACACTTTAAGGCGTCCACGCATAGACTGCAGTGGACGCTTTATTTTTAGGAGGAGCCGCAATATGTTCAAAATTATACTGTTTGTATTATTTTGTTTTTTCGTTTTTTGCGGCGTTATCCTGCTTTTGGCAATTCAGTATGCCAGACTGCTTCAAGGGCATCTTTTTGTCTGCGAAAATGAGTTCTCAATTTCTGCAGCAATGCATTTAAGTCGGCTGTGCAATATAAGCGTGACGGTCATCAAAGACCCCGTCCGAACCCCCGAAAAAGACGCAAGACTCGCTTTGCTTTGTAGAAAATGGAATATCGAGGTAATTTAGGAGGAGAAATTTCCCTGAAAGGGTTTGCAGTTTTCAGAATAATGTGGTAAAATATTAAGGATAATGTAATACACACAAAAAGGAAGTCACCGTCATATGGAATATAAGTTTTCAGACCGCATAAGTGCTCTTCAGCCCTCGATAATAAGAGAGATCCTCAAGGGCACCGGAGGTACCGATATAATCCCCTTTGCAGCAGGCAATCCTGCCGCCGAGTCGTTCCCCGTAAACGAAATGTCTCAGATAGCCGCCGAGCTTTTTGCATCAAGCCCTGCAGCAGCACTCCAATACGGCATCACCGAGGGATACCCCGTTCTGCGTGAACAGACCCGTATTCGGATGCAGGAAAAATATTCCGTAGGCAACGACGATATCGACGACACGCTTATCGTTTCGGGCGGCCAGCAGGGTATTGAGCTTGCCGCAAAGGTTCTTTGTAATGAGGGCGATACGGTTATATGCGAGTCACCCAGCTTTATCGGTGCGCTCAACGCATTCCGTTCTTATAACCTTAACCTCAAGGGCGTTGACCTTGAAAACGACGGTATGGATCTGGACAAGCTTGAAGCCATCCTCAAAAACGACAGCAAGGTAAAGCTGCTCTACGTTATATCGACCTTTCAGAATCCCAGCGGCGTAACTACCTCTCTCGAAAAGCGCAAGGCATTACTTGAGCTTGCCGACAAATATGACTTTATCATCATCGAGGACAGCCCCTATTTCGAGCTTCGCTATTCAGGAGATTACGTTCCCCCGATAAAAGCACTTGACAAAAACGGTAGGGTCATCTTTGCAGGCTCATACTCTAAAGTTCTCGCTCCCGGTATAAGAATGGGCTTTGCAACCGCACCCAAGCCCATTGCGTCAAAGATGACCGTTGCCAAGCAGGTCTCCGACGTTCACACAAATCAATTTTTCCAGATGCTCGTGTCCGAGTTCCTCAAAAAGCACAGCATAGACGCACACATCGACTCAATAAAAAACCTCTACAGGGTCAAGCGTGACCGAATGATGGACGCTGTAAAAGCGTACTTCCCCGAGGAGATAACCGTCAACCGTCCCGACGGAGGACTGTTCCTGTGGTGCATGATGCCCAAGGGATACGATTCTGCCGCATTTTGTAAGACTCTTGCGCCCTATAAGGTCGCCGCAGTACCCGGCGCAGCATTCGTAATCGACCAGTCCGAAATAAGCTCGGGTATTCGCCTTAACTTCTCTCTGCCAACACTTGAGCAGATCGATCGCGGCATTGCATCCCTCGCAGAAGCGGCAAAGTGTTTTATTAGGAAGTGATCATATGGAAAACGTTCAGAACAAGAAGATTCTTTTCAGCGGAATAAAGCCCACCGGAACACTCACCCTGGGTTCATACCTGGGCGCAATAAAAAACTGGAAGCAGTTTATTGATGACTACCGCAGCATCTTCTGCATCGTTGATATGCATTCCATTACCGTACGTATGGATCCCGCAGAGCTTCGCAGAAATGCGTTGCAGCAGTTGGCCTATTACATTGCATGCGGTCTCGACCCGGAAAAGTGCATACTCTTTATCCAAAGCCACGTCCCCGCACACGCCGAGCTTTCATGGACGCTTGGTTGTTATACCATGTTCGGTGAGCTTTCCCGTATGACCCAGTTCAAGGATAAATCTGCAAAGAATGCCGACAACATAAATGCCGGTCTTTTCACCTACCCCGTTCTTATGGCTGCCGATATTCTTTTATACAAGACCGATCTGGTTCCCGTCGGTGAGGATCAAAAGCAGCACGTAGAGATATGCAGGGATATTGCCACCCGTTTTAACGGTGTATACGGCGATACCTTTACTATCCCCGAGTCCTTTGTCCCCAAAGTCGGTGCAAGGATAATGAGCTTGAGCGAGCCCGACAAGAAAATGTCGAAGACCGACGATTCAAACGCCGGCTGCATTCTTCTTACCGATTCCAACGACGACATAATGCGTAAGTTCAAACGTGCCGTGACCGACAGTGATATGGAAGTTAGGTTTGATCCTCAAAACAAGAAGGGCGTTTCAAACCTTATGTCGATCTACTCCGTTGCGACCGGTAAAGACTTTGATACGATAAGTAACGAATTTTCCGGCAAGGGCTACGGCAGCTTTAAGCTTGCAGTCGGAGAATCGGTCTGCGATATGCTCTCTCCCATAAGAGAAAAGGCTAATGAGCTTTTAAAAAACAAGGACTATCTTGAATCCGTATACTCTCTCGGTGCAGAAAAGGCCGAGGCTATTGCCAGACGTACGATGGACAAGGTTTATCGCAAGGTTGGCTTTATCGCTAAGCCCCGTCGTAACGGTTGAGAGGCGGAGGACAGAAAATGATTACACTTTCCAAAGCCGATTACCTTACCGCTCTTTTTATATTCTTGACTGCAGCAGCGATATCGGCAATATCCACACCGCTTGTAAAGCGTCTGGCATTCAAGGTCGGTGCCGTAGATCAGCCGTCAGCAAGACGAATAAACACTGTTCCGATGCCGAGAATGGGCGGCTTGGCAATTTATATCGGATTTGTCGCCTCCCTTCTGATTTTCACAACACCTTCCAAGCAGATATTGGGTATACTCCTCGGAAGTATTGTAATAGTTGCCCTCGGTGTTTTTGATGACATTTATTCTCTCAAACCCATACTAAAGCTTTTTTTCCAGGCAATAGCCGCTCTTATTCCAATTATGTTCGGTCTGAAAATATCTCAGATCAACGACTTCTTCTCCGTTACAAGCAGCGAATATATCAAGCTCGGTATTTTTTCAATACCCTTGACTCTCATCTGGATCGTTGCCCTCATTAACGCTGTTAACTGGATCGACGGTCTTGACGGGTTGGCCTGCGGAGTGTGCACCATCTCTTCGGTATCGATTTTTATTATCCTCGCTCAGCTTGGCGATCCCGTTACCGCTTTGATTATAGCGGCGCTTGCAGGTGCATGCATCGGATTCCTGCCCTTTAACTTCAACCCTGCCAAGATATTTATGGGTGATACAGGATCGATGTTTTTGGGGTATATTCTTGCAACTGTTTCTATTTCCGGAATGTTTAAATGGTACGCCATCGTCACCTACGCCACCCCCTTCCTCCTGATGGGTTTCCCGATATTTGAACTCTTATTCTCATCCATACGCAGAATATGCCACGGACAGAGCCCGTTCCACGCAGATAAAGGCCATATCCACCACCGACTTCTCGGCATTGGAATGAACCAAAAACAAGCTGTTGCAACTTTATACACGCTTACAAGTATTCTTTGTCTACTTGCAGTTATCCTTGCGACCAGTGATATTATAAAGATACTTATCAGTCTGGCAGTAACGATAATTTCTGCAGTTTGGGCTTTTGTGCTTCGCCCACATCTTCACCGCCACAATTCCGAGGAACATGATAATAAGGACGTGAAATAAATGGCCCCAATAAAGGTTCTTTCCGTGTTCGGTACCCGTCCCGAAGCGATCAAGATGGCTCCGCTTGTTCTTGAGCTTTCTTCAAGAGACGAGTTTGAGTCTGTCGTTGCCGTGACTGCGCAACACCGCGAGATGCTCGACCAGGTTCTGGATCTTTTCAAGATCAAACCCGACTTTGATCTTAACATAATGCAAAAACAGCAGACCCTTTCTTCTATCGTCACCAGGTCTCTCGAAGGCCTTGTCGACATTATGGAGAATGTCAAGCCCGATATAGTGCTTGTCCACGGCGATACTTCTACCGCCTTTGTGGGTGCACTTGCGGGCTATTATGCCAAGGTTCCCGTGGGCCACGTTGAAGCAGGTCTCCGTACCTACGATATATATTCACCCTTCCCCGAAGAGATCAACCGTCGCCTCGTAGCCCCTATTGCCGCACTGCATTTTTGTCCTACCCCCGACAGCAAGGTAAATCTCGAAAAAGAAAATATTCACGACGGTATATATGTCTGCGGAAACACTGCGATAGATACCGTAAAATTGCTTTATAGCAGCGATCATCAATTCAGAGAAAACGGCCTTTCCGAATTGGGAAAGGATAAGCGTCTGATATTTATGACGGCACATCGCAGAGAAAATTACGGAGAGCCGCTCCATAATATTTTCCGTGCAGTAAGACGTGTCATCGATGAGCATCCGGATACAGAGTTGGTATACCCAATGCATTTAAGCCCCGTGGTGCGGCAGACCGCTGCCCAAGAGCTTTCCGGACATCCTCGCATCCACCTCATTGAGCCGCTGCAAATAGATGATAATCTTAATCTGATCGGTCGCTCATATCTTGTGCTCACCGATTCCGGCGGCATCCAGGAAGAAGCCCCCGGTCTGGGCAAGCCGGTTGTTGTTCTGAGAAATGACACAGAGCGTCCCGAAGCCATTACCGCCGGTACTGCTATGCTTGCAGGCAACGGTTACGACGAGGTATATTCAGCAGCAACAGCACTCTTGGATGACCCTGAGCTCTATTCCAAGATGTCTCATGCAGTAAATCCCTACGGTGATGGGCAGGCATCCAAACGCATTGTTGCGGCCATTCTCAATCATTTCGGCCTCGGAGAGCCTCCCGCAGAATTTTCTCCACGTTACTGAAATCCGACAAAGGAGGACATAAGCTATGCCAAGCAAAAAATCGCTTGTTACGGCATCTGTTGTTGTCTTTATAGTTATGTCCTTCGTCGCAGTTTTCCTACTCTCCGAAAGATATTCTAAAGGGCACGGAAATATTTTTCTCCCCCCTTCAAACAACACTCCGGATATAGGAATCGGCACCCTCCCCCCGTCAAACCTCAACGACCCTTCCCACTATCAGGAGCTAAACGTAACGGTTGATGGCCTTCTTGATATGATATCCGGGCTTTCGCGACCGGCGCATTTTTCAGCGGAAATATCCTGTCTTCTCGGCAATGACAATACCATTAAGCAGTACAGCGCTACTGCAGAGTATGTCGACTCGGGTAATCTATGCCGAATCGGTCTTGCTGACCGTTATTACGTTTTAAGAGAAGGCAGAGTTTACACAGTTTCGGCAGACGGCGATAAATATTCCGAATCGGCAGTGGATTTCGACCTATGGATGATCTGCGGAATTCAGAACCCAACCTTGCCACCCGAAACTCAGCCGTCCAAGATATCACGCTACGGGTTTGAGGAGCTCAACGGAACCAGCACTGTGTATGTGGAATTCTCGCGTGATGGCTACGCCTGCAAACAGTTCTATTCACTTGACAACGGCTTGCTGGTAATGACCGAAATTTTCGAAGGAAACGTGCTCATCTATAAAAGCGCCATGCAAAGTGTTTCCTACGAAAAACCCGGCGACGAAAGATTTTCCGTCGCCGAATGACATATATGTAATTTACTTCAGCAACGGGTAAAGCATTATCCCCGCTGCAATAAGGAGTTCGATATTGTCATCACAATCAAGAAGCAGCAATATCAACACCGCAACAATTACAAGCTGCTCGTATTTATGAATCAATCCCTTCACATCGTCGAGCCATCCAAAGGCATTCATTACCGAATCAGTGACGGTCCCCTTCGGACGGAAAACTATGTCGCGGCGACCTTCCGTTTCTCCAAATACGTCGTTGTTTTGTTGTGATACAGGTACCCTTTCGGTCCTCATGTCCTCAAACATATTTTATATCCTACCTTTCAAGCCCGTTTAGGATCATACGTGCGGCTTTTGCCAGCTTGAACGCTCTTATGGCATTGTCTATTATCTCGCAGTGTTCTTCCCTTACAAACGGTTTCACGGCGGATAACAGCACTATTTTATTTTCCTTTCCGTCAATTCCGCCAAGCGCCTTTCCCACAGTTTCAAGCAGCTTGGGGCTGATATTAAGCTCTGAAAAAACAGATTGTGCAGGTATCTGCTCGGACTCCTTCTTTTCAGCTGCTTTTTCCGCATTGCCGGCCAAAGATCTTGCGATCTCCATTATCTTTGACATACTCTCCGGATCCGAAAGAAGTCGGTCTATATGTTCTTCCATTTATTTTACGACCTCACTTTTTAGTGATCTCTGCCAGGCGTTTTAGTATTTCGTTTCCTTCCCTACTGTTTTTCAGCAGTATGAGCATATCACGCATTGCAGCGCTGTCTCCGTTCTTAACCCCGTCAGCAGCTTTCTTTATCCCGCTAAGCGTTTCTTTATCCAATGACGAGACCAGCGCTTTTCCCTCTGCAGACTCTGCAAGTGATCTGATTTCCGAAATACTTTCGGCAAGCTTTGCCTCTGCGTTTTCCCTTTTCACTGCATTTTACCTCCGTTTATTACATACTATGCAAGCTTTTAAGCTTTGTTACGGTGACGCTATGAAACATTCTGAAAAGATCTATCCAGCTTACGGACGATTGGTCTCTGTCCTATTGCTTTCGGTTATTGCTGCAACAGCCGTTATCTTCACCCTTACAAAACACCTCCCGTACTCATCGATCATTCAACTTGTGCTGTTTGTGTTGATTATTGCCGGAGTATATCTGTTGATAAAAAATCTCCTTACTCCGTACGAGTACTCTTTTGATGAAGAAGTTTTGATAATTGCACGAGGAGAAGGCGTTTACCGTCAACTAATTGCAGGAATATCTGAAGATATGATACTTGAAATATCCAGATCGTACCGCAGTGAATATAATAAGCTTAATGCCTATCCACTCTTCTCAGTGAAAAAGGAACGTCTTTGGCGGATTCTTTGTAATGACGGAGAAACGAACTTTTCAGTTTTCATTGCGCCAAGCAACGAACTGTTAGAGATACTAAACGACCTATATCCCGATAAATTCAAAAAGGAAGCCGACAATGAATAAACCTCTCTTTTCATCAGCAAACATTCTTCTCCCCAAAAGGGACCTGTATCCGTATTGGCCCGTGGTGGCTTGTGACCAGTATACCTCCGAGCCCAAGTACTGGGAGTCGCTTGAAAATCAGATCGATTCTCGTCCTAGCACATTGGATCTTATTCTCCCCGAATTATATCTCGGAAAAGAAGACACAGCGCTCCGTATAGAAAATATAAATAAAAAGATGGAGGAATACCTCTCCTCTGATATATTTATGTCCCATCCCAATTCGATGGTATATGTTGAGAGAACCGTTTCCGACGGACGGATACGTCGCGGAATCGTCGGAGCGGTCGACCTCGAAAGGTACGACTTTTCTGTAGGAAGCAAAAGCGAGGTGCGTGCAACCGAAGGAACGGTACTTGAGCGAATACCGCCAAGGGTCGAGATTCGAAAGAATGCAAGCCTTGAGCTTCCGCATATAATGCTGCTTATTGACGATGCATCCAATACCGTTTTTGACTGTGTTGTCCCTTCACAGCTTGAAACTGTCTACGATACCGATTTGCTTTGTAACGGCGGACATATCATCGGGAAGCTTATTCCCTCAAAGGTTTGCAATAAGATCTCAAGCGCCGTCTCTTCTCTTTCCGGAAATATAAAAATAGCCGTAGGAGACGGTAATCATTCGCTTGCGACTGCAAAGACCTGCTATAACAATCTTAAAAAAGCAATCGGAGACAAAGCTCTCGAGCATCCTGCCAGATATGCGCTTGCTGAGCTTTGCAACATACACGATGCCGCTATGGTGTTCGAGCCTATACACCGTGTAGTATTTAACGTTGATCCGCAAAAGCTTTTGTCTTATATTTCTTCAGACTCGGGAGAATTTACCGCAGATGCAATATTTGGCGGCAAAAGACAAACCGTCCGTTTCCCCGCAGGCTCGAATGCACTCGCCGTAGGTGCGCTCCAGCAGCTTATCGACGAGTATATCTCTGAAAACGGAGGAAGTGTAGACTACGTTCACGGGGAAGGCTCTGCAGCGGCCTTGGCGGAAAACGAATGCTCGATTGCCTTCCTGCTTCCGGCGATAGATAAGTTTTCCCTCTTCCCTGCGGTAGAAAAAGACGGAGCGCTTCCACGAAAGACATTCTCGCTTGGCGAAGCAAACGATAAGAGATATTATCTGGAAGCGCGTCGTATATATTGATTTTTATTTGGATTTGAGGTATAATACCTTGAAGATAAATTTTGGAGGTAATACAAATGAAAGTATTAAAAGGTGCCTGCATCATCGGTCAGTCCGGCGGCCCCAGCTCGGTCATTAACGCCAGCGCATACGGTGCTATCCGTACCGCTCTTGACAGCGATGTTATCACCAAGGTCTACGGTGCCGCTCACGGTATCAAGGGCGTTCTTGATGACGTTCTTTACGATATGAGTGCCGAAGATGCCGAAGAACTTGCCCTGCTGAAAAACACCCCTTCGTCCGCTCTTGGTTCCTGCCGTTACAAGCTCAAGGACCCCGATGTTGACGATACCGATTATAAGCGAATTCTTGAGATATTCAAGAAGTATGACGTCCGTTATTTCTTCTACAACGGCGGCAACGACTCCATGGATACCTGCAACAAGATAAGCAAGTTTATGCTCAAGAATGGCTATGAGTGCCGTGTCATGGGTATTCCCAAGACCATCGATAACGACCTTTTCGGCACCGACCACTGCCCCGGCTATTCCTCTGCTGCAAAGTACATTGCCACTACCGCAATGGAGATCTACCTTGACGCCAGAGTTTACGATACCGGTATGGTCACCGTTCTTGAGATCATGGGCCGTCACGCAGGTTGGCTTACCGCCGCAAGCGCCATTGCCACCCACTACGGCATGGGCCCCGACCTCATCTACCTCCCCGAGGTTCCCTTTGATCTTGAAAAGTTCTATGCTGACGTCGAGCGAATCTACAAGGCCAACGGTAAGTGCATTGTTGCAGTCTCCGAAGGTATTGCCGATGCCGACGGCAAGCTGATGGTTGAGAAGTTTGCAGAGGGTGCAAACGTTGCCCGTGACTCCTTCGGTCACGCTCAGCTCGGCGGCATAGGTGTTACCCTTGCCAACAACATCAAGGAGCGCCTGGGCTGCAAGACCCGCGGCATCGAGTTCTCTCTTATGCAGCGTTGCGCCGCACACAGCGCCTCCGCTACTGACGTTGAGGAGTCCTTCCTCGCCGGTAAGACCGCTGTTGAGTGCGCCGTCAACGGTATCACAGACAAGATGGTCGGCTTTAAGTGCAACCGTGAAAACGGTTACACCTGCGAGACCGAGCTTCTCGATCTCTCCGAGGTTGCCAATACCGAAAAGAAGATCCCCAGAGAGTGGATCAACGAAGAGGGCAACGGCCTGAACAAGGAATTTGTTGACTACGCTCTGCCCCTTATCGCAGGCGAAGCACATCCCCCCTATGTTAACGGTCTCCCCCGTTTTGCGAAGCTCAAGAAAGTCGTCGCCAAGTAAAGTAAACAAAAGGACCTCTGCATCAAATGATGCAGAGGTCTTTTTTTACCTTGATATCACCTTAAGATATCGTTCATAGCCAAGATCCCAAAGCGCTCGGTCTTCGGGGGTATAAGACGCAGTATCAATACATTTTCTCAGCACAGCCCTGGCCTGCGCCACGGAATCAAATACTCCAATACCTATAAATTGGTTAATTGCGTTACCGATCGATGTGGCTTCCGACGGACCCGCAACCACCTTCATTCCCGTAGCGTTGGCAGTCATCTGCGAAAGCATCGTAGCGTGACAACCTCCACCGATAATATGAATTGCATCGAACTTCTTTTTTGTAATATCTGCAAGCTTTTCGGCAGCAAAACGATATTTCATCGCAAGCGATTCGTAGGCGCAACGGATCAGACCGCCTTTTGTACTGGGAGGCGTCTGATTCGTTCTGCGGCAATACTCGCAAATAGCTTCAGGCATATCACTCGGATTAGCAAACAGATCGTCCTCAACGTCAATAAACGCTTCAAAAGGTTCTGCCTCCGTTGCCATCTTTTCAAGCTCACTAAACGAATATTCCGTACCGCGGCGTTTCCAAAGATTTCTGCACTCCTGGACGATCCAAAGACCCATTATATTCTTTAGAAACTTTATTTTCCCTTCCGGCATTCCTTCGTTTGAGAGTCCAAATTCAAATGCCTCTTTTGTCTTTATAGGCTTTTCAAGAACAGTGCCCATGAGCGACCAGGTCCCGCTGCTAATAAAGATAAAATCATCTCCATCAGCAGGAACAGCTGTTGCTGCCGCAGTCGTATCGTGGCAGGCAGTGGCAATTACGGGTATATCCTGCCGCAGACCGCACAGGTCGGCAATAGACGGGAGGAGCTTTCCTATCACCGTACCGGGCATAACAGGCCTTGGAAAGATATCCGTAGGAAGCCCCAAAGCTTTAAGGATCTTTACGTCATACTCACCGCTGTTCTGATCAAACAACTGCGTTGTCGCTGCTGCAGTAAACTCATTGCAGACCTCACCCGTAAGGTAATAGGCTATGAGATCAGGCATCATAAGAAATTTCTTGGCCGTTGCGAGGAGTTCCGGCTTTTGTTCCCTCAACGCACACATCTGGTAAGACGTATTAAACCAGATATTCTGGATTCCCGACATCTCATAGAGATTTTCAAGGCCTACCTCTCTGTCTATAAGCGCTTCTATTGTGTCAGTACGGCTATCTCGGTAGTGCACCGGATTGCCAAGCAGATCGCCGTCCTTATCAAGCAGCCCAAAATCAACACCCCAGGTATCTATCCCTATGGAATCAATATCACCTTCACCGCAATTTGCACACGCTATGAGAGCCTCGGTGACCTCATGGCACAGACGTGGAAAATCCCAATACATATGCCCTGCGATCGTTACAGGTTCATTTTTAAACCTGTATATTTCACTGCTGTTAAGGCTTTGTCCGTCGCAGCTTACAACTATGGCTCGTCCTCCTGATGCGCCAAGGTCGAACGCCAAAACCTTTTTAGTCATTCCACGCCTCCGCAAGCTCAACAGAGATCTCGGCAGCAGTATCCGTCTTGTGTTCATAGGTCAAAAACCAGTCGGGACCGCAGACAAGCTTGACAGCATTTGCCTTCATCGGTGAAAACCTGCAGATCTTTTCAACCGTAGAACGCTTAAGCTCTCCGGTGTATACCGCTCTCCAGGTCTCGCCGCTATCACTGCTAAGGTATATTGAACAGATAGCAATGTGTTTTTCAAGATCCTCACGGGCGTTTGACTGCACCGGTAAAATGTGGAGACCCTGAACATTGTACGTACCGTCCAGTGAAATAGTTATCTCATGAATGTTCCCCGAGTCGGTCTTCCAGTACTTTTCGGGATCATCAAGTCCCAAATTCGATGCAGGACACCCTTTAACGGAATCAGGAGATTCAAATTTCATTGACGACTTAGGGAGAATAACGGCAGTAGTCGATGGAATATTATCAGCCGCACCCACGACTTTAAGTCTGATTACGGTATCAAGATCATCCCAACCGAGTCGGTTGACAATGCGATACCCTTCTTCGCTTGTAATAAGCTCAAGCTCCCTTCCGTCTGCCAACAGGCAGGGGGTTGAAAACCTGCGTCCGTCAAGAGGCTTGGGAAGGACGATCGAATCGGAGTCGGGCTTGGTAAGAATGTGGATATACTCATACTCGCCCGATCCCGAAGTCACGGCAGTAAAGCCGTAAGGAAGCTCGGATATCTTTACTGCGGACGGCGTGACCCAAGATCCGCTCGGAACGGTGTCGAGAATAGATTCGGAGACAGGCTTAATAAGCTCCCAAAGCCCCTTCATGGTCTCTCTGATCCCCGGCTCAAAGCCGCTGTCACAATACGGACCAAATCCGAATGCGACACCGCCTCCACAGGTATTGCTTCCTGCATTTAACACGATGGTACGGTAAAGATGCTCCGGAGAATACTTTACGACCGAAGGATGGTCGGTTGGTACAGACGACCACCAGCCCTTTGA
This sequence comes from Clostridia bacterium, assembly GCA_017532825.1. GTDB lineage: Bacteria > Bacillota > Clostridia > Oscillospirales > QAMX01 > RGIG6452. Next base: position 25,114 of record JAFXIT010000065.1, on the reverse strand, counting down.
TTCATGTGCAGGAAGGAGCACAACGTGCTGTACGGCTGTAGAATACCTGTCATACTCACTCTCGATGTAGATAGAGCAGTCCTCTCTGGAGCTGAAATCGACCAGATCATTTGCCTCACCGTTGCCGGTAATGACGGAATCGGGACATTTAGTCCTGAAAAGTGAACGCAGACGCGGAATGTCAACCATATCCATAAACGGCTGATCAAATATCATATCAAAATAATACGAATCAATGTCCGAGCCGTATCGGTCACAAAGGTCCGAGAACACGTCGTTTATAAAGTCATTCCAGCGCTTAAAACGTCCCTCCGGTTCGTTATATCCCGTCGCCTCACGTTCGGCATCGGTCATCGTATCGCCTACGCTGGCGTGAATATAGACCTGGAAGCGTATGCCGTATGCATGCAAGGCGTCAATGAGTTCTCTGAGCACGTCGCGCCTTGATGTATGCCCGGGAAGCCAACGGTCGAGAGCTGCATTAGGACAAAGCATATACATATGCGCATGATAAAGCGTAAAGTTAACGTACTGCAGTCCAACTTCATGGCAGAAGTCAGCAAATCCCTGCACGTCAAAAGCATCGGCGATCTCATTAATATCGGTAGGCATTCTTCCGTCAGAGAAAACTCCGCAGGTATCAAGGTAGCGTCTGGGAAGAGGATTGCGGTCATACCCCTCGTATGACATAGTCATATAAATTCCGTATTTTGCCCTAAGGTACCAATCACAACGCTTATCCATTACTGCTCCTCCTTACAAATCGAAATCGAATCAAGCGTAATCCACCCGTTACTGACACTTACGGAAAGCCTGTTCTCCCCTATGCAAAGTGTACCCTTCGGAATCTCAATGTCGAGGGTTTCGGGATAAGCAAGCCTCCAGGGTTCCCGATTCTGTACACCCGCACCGGGCTTGAGTTTGAATACCTTCTCAAAGGAATTGACCTTTACTGTGACGGTTGAAAGTCCGTTGTTATCGCTGTCACACAGGTTAAGCATCAGCTTTGCCGTCTTATCCGTATCGGAATTAAACAAGACCTCAAAAGAGCCGTCTATCAAATACGGTACTTCATCGGCAGCGCAGCTTGCTTTGGCAGCGTTAATGCATACGCATCCGCCCGACTGATTACGCATATATCCCTGCGTTGTACCGTCTTTACGTCCGATGAGCAATATTGCCGTCTCGTCGGGGGCTATATCCACCCTATCTGCATTAAAACATTCAACAGAGAAGCCTACCTGACCGAGCCTAAGCGATGTTCCGTCATTGTTCTCTGAAAGAATATTAACTACTCTTGATTCTCCCACAGGTACAGTTACAAAATTACGGTCAATATAAAGCTCCGGCATATATTCGTGTACGGGCTTTATATCCGCAAAGAGTGCCGGCATATCTCCCGTATTTGTGATGCGTATCGACATCTTCTCGCTGTCGCCGTCGGTCTCTCTGCCGCATACTTCGGCCTTAACCGAAGTACGTCTGATATCTCCGGCGTAAATACCGGAGAGATTATAGGTGCCACCGTATTCATACGGTGCCTTTGACTTTCCGATAAGACCTCTCAGAGGCTCGTATACACCCTTTGCCCCAAAAATGTAACACTTTTCGCTCAGAACGTCTCCGTTTGAGTTCTTAAGAGATACGATCGCCACATTGGGACCGTATCTTGTATTTTCAGGACCTGACATCGGGATCTCCGCAAGCGTTTTGGTCGTTAAATACTCCGGAAGCACCGGTCCGCTCTCGGAAACAAACCTATTTCCGTTGCGGTCATAAACGACACAGCTCCACTCGAGCTCCTCGTTAAAATCCGGACGATCGGAAACGACCTGAACAAATGCAGTGCTGTTTCCTATAAACTCATATAGGATATGCTCATACTTAAGCTGTATGGAGATTGGCTCCAGTGCTTCCTTGGTACCCCAGTACATCATAACGGGGCGTCCGTCATAGTCTACAAGATAGCTTCCTGCGGCATTGGGCCAGGGCTCATTATAATCCCAGTTTGCCATACCGCCTATCCTGCGGTCATTGGCGCGAAGCTGGCCAAAGGCGTATCTGAGCCCCTCCCAACCTAAAAACTGTCCCGCCTTTATTGCATCTTCAAGTCGATCCTGCTTACCAAAAAGGGCTTCTATCGTGGGTAAACAAAACCAGGTATCACGGTCAAAGACAGAATTTACGGCATTTTTACGGATGAGCACCGGATTATTTACGTCAAGCGGCCAACGATCGGGCTCGGGGATATCCTTATACCACACGTCGATATTCGACGGGGTCTGAACGCCAAATTCTCCGAAGCGCATATTGGGTGCGATCTTGAAGTTATCGCCCATGTCGTCCAAATTATACATTTTGTAATGCCAATCGGGTATGTACGTCCAAGGCGAGTGACGTGACCCCGGCACGGGGCAGGTATACCTGAAAAGACGCGTGTCGTCGGCGGAATAGGTTGCCTTCTCCTGACGGTACATTGCAGTCCTGTCTTCATTTGGTCTGAACCACCACTCAAGCTCGTTGCCGCCTCCCCATTCAATAATAGACGGATGATTGCGGAACTGCTTGATAAAGTTAACGTAGGTTATATCGAGCCTGTCCATAAGCTCGTCATCATTCTCTATACAGCAGTTGCCTATGGGATACTCGACCGAAAGCATAATACCGTATCTGTCAGCAGCATCGAAAACAGCGTCATTGTGTCCCGAGCTTCCGCCATGGAGACGCAGGAAGTTCATGTTACATCTTGCAGCCATTTTAACATAGTGTTCAGCACGTTTTCCCTGTCTTCCAAACATCAGATCGGGCGTCTCATAGTTAGAGCCCATAAGACGTATTGGAGTTCCGTTCAGAACAAGCTGATATTTAAATTCGAAGTCATCCGGAACGCCTTCGCAATTTACCCATTTTACATCTCTGAATGCGGTAATCGCTTTGGCGCAGTCATTATCGATCACCTCTGCAGTTACGGTATATAAAGGCTGATCTCCGTAGCCTATCGGCCACCAAAGTTCAGCGCCGTTGCAGTCGATCTCGGCAGAAAGTGTCTGTTGGCCCTTCTTTACTGCAAAGGTTTTTTCGAGGCTTGAAGAGACTCCGGGGCCGCTTACAGTATACTTTACCTTGACCTCTCCGTCGCAAACAGAGTCACACTCCAGATTTACCGTTACAGATGCGGCAGATGCTTTCTTTCCGTCCAAATCCACAGACGGCTTTACCTGCATCCAGTCTATGCGCACGTCCCCCGTTGCACAGAGGTTGACAGAGCGCCAAATTCCAAGGGTATACATATTTGAGCCCCAGTCATAAGACAGGTTTGCCGGACTTTTTAGGCCCTTGAGACGGTTTCTTATCACGTTGTTTCCGGTTACAAAATGATACGGCGTACCGGCACCGCTTTGTGCGCCGTCAGAGCCTATAATATACTCCAGAAACTCTTCGGGCATTTTTTCAATACGTACAAAAAGCTCATTTTTTCCGCTACGTACGCTGTCGGTAACGTCAAAGAAAAACCTTTCAAACATTCCCTCGTGGACATATACCTTCTCTCCGTTGAGCCAAATCTCGCAGGAATAGTCTACGCCCTCAAATTCAAGAGTCAGTCGCTTTCCGACAAAGTCTTTCGGAAGAATGAACTCCTTTTTATACCACCAGTCCTTCATTGCGACTGCATAGTATCGTTCATCAACAGCACCATACCTAAACGGCGGAAGGATGCGTGCATCCTGAAGATCGCCCTGGATATTACCCGGCACTGTAGCGGCAATGAATCCGTCTGTTGCAGAAGAAATCGCCTCAAAGCCGAGCGATTCCGGATCATCATGTATATACCAACGTCCGTCAAGAGAGTATCTGCTCATTTTCTTTGTCTCCTCTACTCTATTTTGTCAGTAATTCAACACAGTGCGAATATTCACCGTTGTGATAGTGTTCAAGTGCGGCATAGTAATCCGACGTATCTACAGTCTCTCCGTCGAGAGCCGCCGACTGCACGGATGCATACTCGATCATCAATGCATATTGTGCGGCCTTTGCCGATGTAAGCTCCAAATATTCCTCGGAATCTTCAGAAAGGGATACGGTCAGGTTGCAATATCGCATTCCCTCAAGAGAAAGCTCAATACCGTTTTGGCTGAGCTCTGCACCGCTTGCGTGTAAAACACGATCCGTTCCGTTTTCATCCTTAATACTTACCGTATAGTTCGCACCTTCGGTAAGGTCAAACAGCAGAAGCTTAAAGCTTTTGTCTTCGACGGTGGGATTAAACAGCAGGAAATTCCTTTCAAGGCCGTTTGAAAGTCCAAAGCTGTTATCAATAAGGTCGAGGTTGACCGAAAGTATATCCTCATCCGTTGCCTTGGCATATCCCTCAAACAGCAGATATGCGTACATAATACTGCAGCTCATATAGCTGTTTGATCCCCAGACTGTAGGAACAGTCGGTATCTCCAGGCTATACCAGGCCTCGGGAGTATAGTAAGCGGTTACACTTTGCTGATATTCCCTTGCGCCTGCAACGACATCCGGATCCCAAGATGCTCCGGAGAACGAAAGGGCATTTTTCTTAAAAAGATTAAATGCCTTCAGCACAGCTTGAGATACTTCAGATTCTGTATTTTTCAGTTCCATAGTAAGCGGCAGATATGTATGGATCGTTTCCCAGGGACAGGTTGTGTCGGTCTTTGAAAAAGCCTGGAAGAAGGAAATGCTTCTGAGCGCCTGATCCATGGGTTCTGACGAAAGCGAGGACTCATACCACTTCATCATTCTCAATGTCAAATTGCGTATATGAGCGGCATAATCATCGTATTTCTTATCGCCGGTAAAACGATATATCCACTCACATGCCGCAACACCGTAGGCAACAGAGTTTACCTCGTTTACCGGGAATTCATACGGGTCGGTATAAAATTTCTCTTTCAGATCGTTTACGTAAAATTCCAAGCCTTCAAACAGGATATCCATCTGGCGCTTTGCCTGCTCAAGGTAGACCTCATCCCCTGTTATCTCGTAGGCATAACACATACAATAAGCGTAAAAGCCTCCGCTCCACGCCTCCTGGACCTTGCCGAGTTCAACCTCGTCTATCGAATTTGCAGCAGTTTTATTGGCTACGTCTATAAGCTGCGGCTGAAGATATCCGGTGTTCTCGGCAACATCACGGTATCCGTCCATTGACATAATATATTTTCCTCCGAGCTCCGGAAGGAAATCCTCGATCGGCATAAAAAGATTTGCCCAAAGGGTCGAATATGTCATTGTATAGTTCTGGAATGTAAACTCGATGCCCGTACCATAGTTCCCTTCAAAGACATCAAAGCTTCTGTAGAATCTTGCCTTGTCGTCAAAATAAGCAGCAAGTCCTGCTACAGACTCATCAATGAGTTCTTTTTGAAGGGTATTGGGATGAAGACGTTCCCAAAGAACAAGAGGAATAAGACAGTTGTTATTGCAGTTCCAGTCTCCGTCATGGGTAACCACCTCGTCTGCGGGTGAAATATGTCCGTAACGATGCAATATTCTGTCAACAGACAAATCCGCTATCGCAGGACCGTCATTCCACACCGGACCGATATGCGGATCCTTCCAGCAATAACTTACCCCCTCTGTCATAAGACCTTCAACTAATTTTTGTGTATAGAATTCATAGCTTACGACATCATCAACATAGTTTGTCGGCATATCCGAGTCGGTAGCAAGGCAGTATGAAAATGCCTCAACCGACATATCAAGGGCTTCAAGCTTTGTAGGTGCAGATTCAAGCGACGTTCCGTAGATATAAAAGTCTATGAACATATCCCCTGCCGGAATCTCGCGATCTTTCAGGCCGATTCTCGTTTCAATACCAATACCGCTCATGCCTCCACGCTCAATAGTCCGTACCTGTAAGCAATTAAATCGGTCTATCTGATCACCCGAAAACCAATCCATATCGGTAACATCAAAATAAATCGCAGATGCAAGTCCGTCTGTATAGTAAAAAGCCGCAGGAAAACCGCTGTACCAGTACACACTGTCTTCGACAGTCTGGTAATTTGGAGTTCCCTGATTAAACGAAACAGAATCCTCGGGCATCCCATTTTTCCAAAGTGCTATAGTAGGTTCACGCCCCGACATCGTAAGTGCCTCGGTCAAATGGTTGGTAATGCGCAGATGGATAAGCGGATTTCCTTGATAAACCTCGGCTATAATTTCAAAAGAATAACCGTTTTTTTCCTGAACGCCGGTAAGCTTGACCGTCTTTACCAGATCACTATCGTTGATAAGCTCACATGTCGTAGGGTATATATTAAAATTATTTCCCTGGATTACGGGCTTGCCTGCGTCAAAGAAGGGCTTCCAGGTTTCTCCGTCAAGAAGATATGTTGTAAGGCAATATCTGCCTTCGTTATCCTTCTTAAACTCTATACGGTTTCCGCCTGCTGTAAGCACTGCGGAGTTTTCATCTACGCTGACAGACGTCTTAATATCAGGGTCGGGCCGGTAGGGATACGTACCCGAAAGCCCCTTAAGAGATATTGCGTTATTATTTTCTCCAGTAGTTACTGCCGTGGTTTCGGCCGGCTGTGTTTCATCCGCCGGTTGCTTTCCGGAACATGCAGAAAGCAGCATTGTTGCCGCCAAAGCAACAGCAATAGACCGAAAAAAAGGTTTATGTTTCATATAACCTGCCTCCAATTCAGCATGTAGCAAGGACATATCTTTGAGCTAATTATAAACAAAATTATATCTGCTGTCAATAAAAAAATCCCAAGGCAGACGCTTTCAGCGATACACCTTGGGATTATATTTAAAGGCTTTTTTCTGAAAATTTATGACTTTGCTTCGTCAAAGGTAATGCTTAATGTAATAAATTCTCCGTTGCGGAATACGATTATACTCGCCGTATCGCCCGCAGAATATGATTTCTTTGCCGCAAGAAGATCAGCCACGGATGTTATCTCAACATCATCAAGCGCAGTGATGATATCATCCACAAGAAGGCCTGCCTTGTCAGCACAGCTTTCTGCATCAACAGAAAGAACCTTTGCGCCCTTAATAACTGTCGTTCCGAATCCGGGCTTGCCGTTTTGGGTAGTTGAATAATCGGTGACCGAAATACCAAAGTAGGGTCTTCCTCTGACATATCCGTATTCTATGATGTCGTTTACGGACGCAGATGCCACTGAAATAGGTATAGCAAAGCCGATACCTTCAACGTCCGTATCGGAATACTTGGCTGTTACGATTCCTATTACACGTCCGTACATATCAAACACAGGTCCTCCGGAGTTGCCGGGGTTAACAGCAGCATCTATCTGAAAAAGAGTAAGTCCGTCATTGTCCACCGTTACAGTCCTGGCAAGCGTACTGACCGAGCCCGAAGTAAGCGAGAAGGTCATCTCACCAAGCGGATTTCCGATTACCACTACGTCGTCTCCGACAGCAAAGCTATCTTCTGTTGCAAGAGCGACCGTCTGAAGTCCCGTTGCTTCAATCTTAATAAGACCCACGTCGTTGCCGTCGCTATCAGTACCAACGACTGTTGCATCGTACGTTCTGCCATCCGCAAAGATAACAGAGATCTTTGTTGCACCTTCTACAACGTGATTATTCGTCATAATGTATCCGTCGGATGAAATAACAAATCCGCTTCCGCTTGCAGAAAACGGCGTCATTTCACCGTAATACTCAGACATACCTTCTATCTTGATTCCGACTACCGCACCGATATTCAAGCTGTAAACTTCAGCTTTTGTCATTTTCTCTCCGGGCTTGACAGTAGGCGTAGACGGTGTAAGAGACGAAACAAAATCTGCCCGTCCGGTCGTACTCTCGGTCTGTATGGATGTTGAACTATCTTCTCTGTCGCCAAATGCCACCATTCCGGTAAGCGTCCCGGTCAGGAGACAGGCAACGCACATAAGCGATACGATGATTATATTCGTAGCATTAAGAAAGGACTTATTCTTCATATATAGATCAACCTTTCGTATTTTTACATTAAGAGTATAACACCCGAAACCGTATTATAATTTGAAATATTATGAACTTTTTCTTAACAATGAAATATTATATACTTTTTATGCAAAAAAATCAAGAGCGCCTTTTAAGCGCTCTTGATAGATGCAGATCAATTACAGGATGATACAGATAAGGCCGTTGCTTCCTTCGTTTATGATCCGTTCCATGGTATGCCGCAGTTTTTCCCTGGCTTCCTGAGGGAGATGATTCAGCTTGCTTGCAAGACCCTCATTTACGAGTTCATGCAGCGATTTACCGAATATGTTGCTCTGCCATATTTTGGATACATCCCCCTCAAATTCCTTGAGAAGGTAATTCACAAGATCTTCTGACTGCTTTTCGCTTCCCACAACAGGTGAAACGGTCGTCTGAATATCCGCTCTCATCATATGGATAGATGGTGCGCTGGCCCTCAGACGGACACCGAACTGGCTCCCCTGCTTTACCATCTCGGGCGGGTCCAGTGTAAGCTCGTCGATACCCGGAACAACTATGCCGTACCCCTTTTGCTCTACCTCAAGCAGCGCCGTCTCCACTCTCTTGTATGCACGTTTAATCATCGCAAGCTCTGTAAAGATCGGCAGCAGTGAGGAATCGTCTTTTATATCAAGTCCGGTCTGCTCATTTATTATACCGTAAAAGACCTCTCTCGGTATCTCTACCTCTATATCAGCACTGCCTTCACCCAGTCTTATCTCTCCGGTGCGACAGCGCTCAACCGAATCGCAACCGCTTGCGGCTTCTGCGGCAAGTGCAACATCCTTAAGCCTCGTCATATTTTCTGCGGCAGCTGATATGCCTGCAAAGAGACGTTCTTTTAGCCAGTGATCGGCAGGGAGAGAATCGCACCACTGCGGAAGATAAATGTCAGCATAACGAAGAGGAAACTCCCAAAGAATGCCCCGAAGAATATCCTTTATTTCCTCGTCATCAATAAGCTGAGCATTTATCGGAAGGGCGGTTACTCCGTATCTGCTGCAAAGGTTTTTTGCAAGCTCTACCGTCTCGCTGTCAGTTGGATGTACAGAATTGACAAGCATTAAAAACGGTTTACCGGACGCCTTCAACTCTGCAACGACACGGGCCTCGGCTTCTGCATATTCCTCCCGAGGAATTTCCGTAATACTTCCGTCGGTAGTTACAAGCACACCGATAGTTGCATGGTCGCTTATCACCTTTCGTGTACCGAGCTCGGCGGCATCGACCATAGGTATCTCGTTTTCCGACCACGGTGTCCTCACCATTCTGGGCATATCGTTTTCAAACTGACCCAAGGCGCTTGGAACCATGTACCCTACGCAATCGACCATTCTAACGTTTAAGGTTGCGTTGTCAAGAGCGATGCTTACACCGTCTTCAGGTATAAACTTTGGCTCAGCCGTCATGACTGTACGCCCCGCTCCGCTTTGAGGAAGCTCATCCATGGCTCGGCCACGCTTATATTCGTCATCAATATGCGGTATTACCGCCGTTTCCATAAACCGCTTTATAAACGTAGATTTCCCCGTTCTGACAGGACCTACAACACCTATGTATATGTCTCCGCCCGTACGCTCGGCGATATCCTTATATATGCTTCTATCCATCATTTTCTCCCTCCTCTGGGGACTAACAGCAGACGTCCCTGCGGCAGGCAATCATCAGCGAGCCCGTTTGCCCTTACAATATCAGCCGCTGCGGCCCTTAGTCTCTTTGCCATATCCCAAACTTTTTCATCCGGATCGGCATAACACAGCGTCAAGGCAGGCGTTCTTATGCCTCCGCTACTTTCTCCAAGAACAATGCTATCAACCTGTGTGAGAGATAGGATGCCGCCGTGTTCGATCACAAATTCGACCGAGAACCTAAGCTCAATATCCTCATTTCCGCTTATGTGGAAGCTGTCATCAACCGCTTTAGCGTAAACCGCACGTACCTCCGTATCTGTATCTATTGCACAGCATACGGGAATGTTTTTTGAAAGCGAATATATTCCACCGTCGTCAGCTTCAAAGATTATCTTAAGCTTTGCATCACAGCAGGCATTGGTACGTCCGTCTTCCCTTTGAGTCGAGGGGTTTGCGGCATTAACAGAACAGGAATATACAGAACGTATACCCACCCCCGCCGATATACTTTCCTTGATCTGCTCTTTAAGCGTTATCTCTTCATTTCCTCCTGACAAGCTCAGCGGAATACTTTTAAGCTCATAATTATTCTTAACAGCGTACGCATCTACGATAATCTCTGCCTCAAGCGCCTCCCAGACCTCGGTAAACACAGAAATGTCAGCACTCATTACAAGCAGAGCTTTGCCGGTACCTGCCTCTTCCGTGATCTTATACTTTGACGAAAGGATCCTGCAGTACTGCTTTATTTTACTTTCGGGACGTACGCCGCGGCAGTCTATTACTCCCGAAAACGGAAATACCGTTTCTGCAGATGCGACAGGTCTTGTCTGGTCTCCCGTACGAACGAGCATAGATACAGACATCTCACCCTTTAGTACTATCTTATCGGTTATAAGCTTACAGTCCGTTATTTCCGGAGTTGACGACAGCTTTAGTATTTCCAGCTCTCCCGGACGGAAGTCATTAAGCTCCGAGCTGTCCGAAATACTTAACATCTTTTCGTTACAAAATGTCATGTACTGCCCGTAAACCGGTTCCTTCTTGTATTCCACACCGTATAACTCCGCATCGGCTATATCTGTGGAAAGCGTTATGACATCAGAGGAGTAGACTGTACACCTAAAAGAAACCGTCGCTTTGACAGATACCTTTCTTGGGTTAAGTTCTCTGGCAGACACCGAAACGATCTCTGCGCTCACAGACACCTGCTCTATCTTATCTTCGTTAAGTGCAGAGATGTCAAAGGTCTGTGTCACGGGTATTGTTACGGGTATACTGAATATCCCGAAGTCAGTCTCCGGAACATAGATGGCGCCGGCGTGGACCAATCCTTCGGCAAACACCCGGCCTCCCCGTATTTCCTTTCCTGTGAGCTCGAGCTCCGCAGATGTTTCGGCTATACGAATCATATCCGGGCAATAATCAGGTACGATCGCATCACCGCTTTCTTCTGTTACGGCATAACTGTCGAAAACAACCTGTACGGAGCGGTATTCATTTTTTGCCAATATCAGGTCCATTACAGAAAACCATCCTTTCACGGCTTATATACGTTAATATCATATTGCCGTAAAAGGATGGTTATGACCCAATATTTAATTATTTATGCCGATCTTATTTACAGTGACATTGCAATGCGTATACCGTCAACAGCAGCCGACATTATTCCTCCTGCATACCCAGCGCCTTCTCCGCATGGATACAGCCCCGAATATGTAAGCGAACTGAAGTCGGTATTCCTCGGAATACGTATCGGCGAAGAGGTCCGCGTTTCAGGGGCTGTCATCACGGCATCCCCGTCACCAAAGCATCTGATGCTTTTCGCAAATGACAAAAGTCCTTCTCTTAGGCTATCTGTAAATCCGTCAGGGAGAACGCCCTCGAGGCTTCCCCATCTGACACCCATCGGAAAGGTCGGCTTAATACGTCCGCCGCAACGAGACGGTTTCCCTTCAAGAAGATCTCGCACCAGTTGAGCAGGAGCGGTATAGTCGCTCCCTCCTGCCAAAAAGGCCGCCGCTTCAACGCCTCTTGCAAGGTCTATTCCCCCAAGGACTCCACCGGGAAAGCTTTCAACGGATACCGGAACAGCCAGTGCGGCATTTGCATTTCTACCGTCACGGGCATGCCGACTCATTCCGTTTGTAACTACACGTCCATACTCGCTGGCGGCCGCTACAACGCTTCCTCCGGGACACATGCAAAAGGAGTAACATGCCCTTTCTCCGTTTCGATATGAGAGCTGATACTCTGCGCTTGGCAATAGCGGATTCCCCGCATATTTACCGTACATGGAGCGGTCAAGATCTTCCTGCAGATGTTCTATCCTTACTCCCATTGAAAACGGTTTAGGATGGATCTCAACGCCCAGATCCAAGAGTATTTGAGCAGTATCCCTTGCGCTGTGACCGATTGCCAAAATGACCGCATCGGATTCAAAATCGCCGTTGTTAGTCATAACGCCTATAACTCTGCCTGCACGAAGCAGCAGTCCGTCTACCCTTGTTTTAAAGAGCACACGGCCGCCCAGGCGTTCTATCTGCTTTCTGATATTTACAACTACGGGCTTAAGCACGTCGGTACCGATATGAGGTTTTGCATTGCGGAGGATGTCTGACGGTGCGCCGTTTTTTACAAATGCATCGAGCACCGCCTCGCAGTACGGATCGTTTATTCTCGTTGTAAGCTTACCGTCGGAATAGGCTCCTGCTCCACCCTCGCCAAACTGTATGTTGCTGTCGATATTCAATCTTCTTTGGCGGTAAAAAATGTCTACCGAGCCGTCACGCTCCTCAAGGCACTCGCCGCGTTCAAGGACGATCGGCGCCATGCCACGTAAAGCGAGAGTCAGTGCCGCAAACATTCCCGAAGGCCCAAAGCCTACAACTATCGGTCTTGCCGAAGAAGGAGGCAGGTTACTTACGAGACTTTCAAGATCGATGTGCGAATGAAGCTTGACGTTAGGCCTGTCAATTTTTTTAACGATATCTGCCTCATTTTCTATGCCGTCAAGCTCTATCGAACGTACAAACTTGGGCATATGTCCCCTTGCATCGGCCGAGCACTTAAACTCTCTTGCAACTACTTCATTCAAAGAAACGCCGCATATCCTTGCGGCGTTTCTATAGGCAATATTCACATCTTCAAATATCGGCAGAGATATTCCCGATACTATTATGCTCATTCAACATCCTCCGGCGGTTGTGACGGGGTAGCAATAACCGACACTGTATAGTCAGACGGAACAACCGTTGCATTGACCTTGCTTTTGAGGGTGACCGACAGAGGTAACTGCTGCTCTCCCTCAACGAGGTCTATATCGGCAAGCCTGAGAGTAGCAGATATGTCCTGTGCAGACAGCCTGCCAAGCAGGGTCGAATTGCCGCGGATCATAATAGTGACGTACTGCGAAGCGAAAGAGAGGTCGTATTCGGAATCCGCTCCGGTAACGCTGATCTGAGAGGTGGACAGAGCAAACTCTCTGACAACGATGTCCTTAACCGTAACAGAAACGACTGCCGAGGTGCGGTCGGTCTGACAGGTAATGCCTGACGAAAGCAAAAACTGCATTTCGGTCGTACGGCTGTCTCCTATACCGTCAAGATCTATCCTTCCGAGATTAAGGAACTCAATTTCCGAAAGAAGATTTTTTTCTCCGACAAGCGTCACCTTCTGGGGGGTGATCTTGACATCTACTTCCTTCTCGGTAAGACCTCCGCCGCTTACAAGGGTAACCCTCAACGGGACCTCAACGACCTGAAGGACCTTAATGTTGGCAGCAACCTGCTGAGTCTGAACCTGCGAATAGGTCAGCGTCATCGGCTCTCCCGAATTGTCTATAATAGTTATGGGTAATTCCATTGATGCAGTATCGTCAAGGGCCGTAAGGGGGGCCGTTGCCCTTGCGTACCATATTTTTGATACCTCGGACTGCGGTCCTCTGACCATTATCGTCTCGGTTTCGAGCCTTCCTTCGCCAAGCTTAAGTCCGTTAGCAAGAGAACCGCTGTACTCCAACCTAACGTCGACCTCTTTATCGATTATCTTATCAACAACTACCGTTATCTTGAGTTGGTTTTTATTGGTAACGACGATGTCCTCACTGTAAGGAGTATTTACCTCACACTGAATAACATTCTCACCGTCCCCGGATATGGAAGAAACGTCGGCAACGACCTCTACGTCTTCCTTTTCCAGAGACAGCATTGCGTTACGTTTTCCCTTCAGCTCTACGTTAACGGTTATATCCGTAGAGCTTAAAATAGAGTATTCTCTGTTGTTGAGCAATTCGGTCTCGCCCTTGATGGTGACCTTTACGTCATCAAAATCCATTCTGATCTCCGGATTTATCAGCGCAAGAACAACAAACCAGATTATAACTGCAAGGACACCGGTTATAAGAAAATACAGGAGGTCTCTTTTTTCAAATCGCTGCTTCATTTATTCTTCGACCTCCAAAAGCGGAACTTTTCAAGCTTTGCCTTGGTGTCCGTCTCTGTTATCAGTTCCTTGGTAAGGATAGCCTTAAGGGTCTCCGGAGAAAGGTTACGCTTAAGAAGTCCTCCTATAGCAACAGAAACGGCTCCCGTCTCCTCAGAAACGATAATAACAACGGCATCGGAGTTCTCGCTAAGCCCGACACCCGCTCTGTGGCGAGTACCGAGATCCGGGCTGAGGTTTTTATTAAGGGAAAGCGGCAAAACACAGCCCGCAGCGGCTACGCGGTTTTTGCGAATGATAACGGCTCCGTCATGGAGCGGGGCCTTGTTATAGAAAAGATTTTTAAGAAGCTCTCCCGATATCTCCGAGTCGATCATCGTACCGCTCTTCATAATATCGCCAAGCTTAGTTTCACGCTCAACGGCGATCAGAGCCCCCGTACGGGTTCTGGAAAAATATCCGCAGGTGTCGACGAGCTTGTTGATAGATCTGGCATTTTCATTTGCAAGCAGATCCTCTGCTTCACTGTTTGTAAACAGCGCCGGCAAACGGCTTCGTCCGATAGTGTCAAGCATACGCCTGAGCTCCGGCTGGAACAGAATAATCAGAGCAATAATTCCGATTTGAAGCGCACTGGAAAGCAGGTAGTAAATAACGTTAAGCTGAAGCCATCCCACGACTTCCATGAATATCACGAGAACGATAAGTCCTTTCACGACCTGTCCGGCACTTGTATCCCTTATCAGCTTAGATATCTTGTACAAAAGAAACCAGATAAGAAGTATGTCAAGGATGTCCTGCCAACGTATAACATCCAACGAATTTTTCATCAGAACAAGTATCTGTTCCATGTCTTCTTCCGTGCGCCCCTTTCGCAAGGGCCTCAGCCCTTGTTACTTTAATATATGATACCACATTTTTCAGCTGTTTTAAAGGGCTTGATAAAAATTTTATATCATGTTTTTTTGATTTGCAAGCTTTTCTATTGCTTCAGCAAGCTTTACCGTCTGGTAAAGGGTATTTGCATAGCAAAAGCTTACCCTTGCCGTACCGTTTTCCGTCGTCCCCATACGCTTATGCGCAAGCGGAGCACAGTGCAATCCGCCTCTGAGGGCAAACCCCTCGTCGGCAAGCGCTTGCACTATTTCCTCAGAGGGACGTCCGTCAACGCCAAACGACAGCAATCCGGGACACTGCATCTGCTCAGGTCCGTAATACAGCTTTACCCTTGGTATCCCTGTCAGCATTGCTCGCAATTCCTTGCACAGCAATGCTTCGTGCTTGAATATTCCTTCTCGATTTTGTCTGACAAATCGGACCCCCTCAAGCAGACCGCATATTCCCGCTACGTTTAACGTGCCTGCCTCATATCTGTCCGGCAGTACGTCGGGCATATCACGGCTTTGAGACATACTGCCGGTACCGCCAAACATTATCGGCGCAGGCAGCATATCAGACGTCAGCAGCAATATACCCGTGCCGGTAGGACCGAGTAACGCCTTGTGCCCGGGCATACACACGGCATCGGCATTCAATTTTTTAACATCTATGTCAAGAGTCCCTGCCGCCTGTGAAGCATCGACCACAAACGGTACTCCGCGTTTTTTACACATAGCCCCGATCTCTGACACGGGCAGAATATTGCCAAACGCATTTGATACCATGGTACAGACACAAAGACTTACTCCCGAAGCAAGCAATCCCTTGAATGAAGACAGAATAGAATCTTCATTATACGGATCAAACTCTGCAACGGCTACCCTTCCGCATGCGTATGCAGGACGGCTTACTGCGTTGTGTTCAAAACAAGATATTACCCCTACACCGTTTTTACGTGAAAAGCCACGTATGGCAATGTTTAAGGCGTGGGTAGCATTATTACAAAAAATAACCCTTTCCGGGTTACTCATTCCAAACAGCTCGGCCACCGATTTTCTGCAAAGATAGACCCGCTCGGCTGCAGCCGCTGCAGAGGTGTGTCCGCTGCGACCGTATCCGGCAAGCCTTGCTATTGCGTCATTTACGGCAACACGTACAGAGTAAGGACGGTAAAAGCTCGTTGCCGCGCTATCAAAATAATACATATCCGTCTCTCCCTCTTTTGTAGATTTTAAAATCCGGAAGAGCCGCATCGGCAAGAGCGCTTGTGACCTCCCCGATCCGTGATGTTCGTACCTCTACTGCATATCCGCATCCGCCTACGTCCAATCCCTTGGGACGTTTTATTATTCTGCTTTTTATTCTGTTTTCCGAAAGTATTCCGACCGTTTTTTGCGCATAAGTTACGCTTCTGACCGTAATTATATATATTTCCATCGGATTATTCCTTTCATAATTGCTGACACTTTTTATTTTATCCTATGCCGATCGTGCGCCGCAGGTCACTTATTTGTTCTTGCAACAGGTAAGAATATGTAAAAGTTATCAAAACGACCGTGGGTTGCGCAGGTATTTTTTGGGCATAATGCTTCTTGTAAATAGCCCAAAATTTCTTTATTATATACACGTTAGCACTCTAACACACAGAGTGCTAAAATGCGACGTGATACAATATTATTTTTATGGAGGAACTCAGAAATGACACTCAAACCACTGGCAGACCGTGTCGTCATCAAGATGATTGAAACCGAAGAGACCACCAAGAGCGGTATAATTCTTACCGGCTCGGCCAAGGAAAAGCCCCAGGTAGCCGAGATCGTTGCAGTTGGCCCCGGCGGCGTAGTCGACGGCAAAGAGGTCGTTATGGAAGTAAAGGTCGGAGACCATGTTATAACCAGTAAGTATTCCGGAACCGAAGTCAAGATCGACGGTACCGAATATACCATCGTTCGTCAGAGCGATATACTCGCCATCTGCGACTAAGATTTTATTTATAAGGAGAAAACACAATGTCCAAGCTGCTTTCCGCCGGCGACGAGGCTCGCCGTTCCCTTGCAACCGGTATAGACAAGGTTGCAGATACCGTTAAGATCACCCTTGGCCCCAAGGGAAGAAACGTTGTTCTCGATAAGAAGTTCGGTGCTCCCCTGATCACCAACGACGGCGTTACCATCGCCAAGGAGATCGAGCTCGACGACCGTTTTGAAAATATGGGCGCACAGCTTGTAAAGGAAGTCGCCACCAAGACCAACGACGTCGCCGGCGACGGTACCACCACCGCTACCCTGCTTGCCCAGGCTCTCGTCCGCGAAGGTCTTAAGAACCTCGCCGCAGGTGCCAACCCCATGGTCATGAACAAGGGTATCAACAAGGCTGTTGCCGCCGCCGTTGAGTCCATCCGCGAGAACTCCGTTCCCGTATCCGGAAGCGACGATATCGCCAAGGTTGCTGCTATCTCCTCCGCCGATCCCTTTATCGGTCAGCTTATCGCCGAGGCTATGGAGAAGGTCTCCAATGACGGCGTTATCACCGTTGAAGAGTCCAAGACTGCCGAGACCTACAGCGAGATAGTTGAAGGCATGCAGTTCGACCGTGGCTACATCACCCCCTACATGGTCACCGATTCTGACAAAATGGAAGCCGTCATCGACGATGCTTACATTCTCATTACCGACAAGAAGATCTCCAACATCCAGGAGATCCTCCCCGTTCTCGAGCAGATAGTCCAGTCCGGCAAGAAGCTCGTTATAATTGCTGAGGACGTCGAGGGTGAAGCTCTTGCTACCCTTATCGTCAACAAGCTCCGCGGCACCTTCACCTGCATTGCCGTTAAGGCCCCCGGCTTTGGCGACCGCCGCAAGGAAATGCTCAAGGATATCGCCATCCTCACCGGCGGCGAAGTCATCTCCGAAGAGATCGGCCTCGAGCTTAAGGATGCCCAGATAACCTCCCTCGGCCGTGCCCGTCAGGTTAAGGTCCAGAAGGAGAACACCATCATCGTTGGCGGCGCCGGCAGCACCGATGAAATCAAGGGCCGCATCAACCAGATCAAGGCCCAGATCGAAGTCACCACCTCTGATTTCGACAGAGAAAAGCTTCAGGAACGCCTCGCCAAGCTCTCCGGCGGCGTCGCCGTCATCAAGGTCGGCGCAGCTACCGAGATCGAAATGAAGGAAAAGAAGCTCCGCATCGAGGACGCCCTCAACTCCACCCGTGCCGCAGTTGAAGAAGGCATCGTCAGCGGCGGCGGCACTGCCTACGCCAATGCATCCGTTGCAGTTGAAAAGCTCCTCAAGACCACCGAAGGCGACGAGAAGACCGGTGTCCGTGCCGTTGTCAAGGCTCTGGAATACCCCATCAAGCAGATCGCCGCTAACGCCGGTATCGACGGCTCTGTCGTTCTTGAGAAGGTCAAGGCCTCCAAGAAGAACGGCTACGGCTTCGACGCCCTCAACGAAGTTTACTGCGATATGATCAAGGCCGGTATCGTTGACCCCGCCAAGGTCGCCCGTTCTGCCATCCAGAACGCCGCATCGGTTGCTACCATGGTCCTCACCACCGAGTGCCTCGTAGCCGACAAGCCCGAGCCCGCCCCCGCCGCTCCTGCAGGCGCCGGCATGGACGGAATGTATTAATCCAAAAACAAACAGAAAGGCTGACGAAAATTTCGTCAGCCTTTTTCTTTTAAACTTTTACCAACCCTAAAAACGTATGATCATTTCGCCTCGGGATATTCGTTACAGAGAAGACGGTAGGGCGGCTCATCCTCTTCTATCTCGGGGAATCTGCCCACGGGAGGATTAAAACGGTTATCACAGTTATCGTCATTACACTGACTTACCTCGCCAAGCAGTACCGGACCGCTCCCCTCTTCGACAGCAAAGTCGTGGTACATATACTGCTTTATATGCAGACTCTCACCCGGAGTAAGACGTATCTGTGTTCCGGCAGGTACGGTAAACGTCCTTCCGTCGCAGTTGACCGTAACGTCGGATTCGTAGTCCACAGATTCGTCCGGCAGACTGTTGTATACTCTTATAAGGCAGTTTCCGCCGCCACGGTTAATTATATCCTCAGTCTTATACCAATGGAAGTGGTTGCAGGCCGTCTGTCCTTCCTTAAGGTAGAGAAGCTTTTCAGCATAAACCTTCGGATATTTATCCTTCATATTAAGGTTGCCGTTTCGTATGGTTATAAGTGAAAACCCGACCTTATCAAAGTCACCAAGGCCGAAATCGGTTATATCCCAGCCGAGCATACAGTCACGTACCTCGTCGTACTCGTGACCGAGATCCTGCCATTTTTCGGGGGTAAAATGGCAAAACGGCGGGAGATAACAACAGTATTTCTCGCACATCCGCTCAAGTTCTATAAGTGCACGGTTTATCTCCGAACGCTTCATACCGAATCCTCCCTATATCTTACCCGCAGAGCCGAAAAGTTCGATCTTTTTCATGACTGCACGTTTGATGTTCTCTACCTTTGCGTTGCGAATATCAAGGTATCCCAATCCCTTTTCAAGGCCTTCCTTCATTGCCTGTGCACCTGCGATGCAAAGATCGGTAAAGATATTTACCTTCGCAATACCGGCCGCAATAGTATTTCTGAAATCATCGTCCGAAAGGCCCGATCCTCCGTGAAGTACAAGAGGCGTATCAATTGCGGCACGTATCTCCGAAAGACGGTTTATATCAAGTCTCGGCTTGGATCTGTACACCCCATGTGCCGTTCCTATAGCGACAGCCAGAGCATCTACACCCGTTGCTTTGACGAAAGCAACGGCCTCCTCGGGAGTAGTATACATATCAGCCTGTGCTCCATCACCGTCAGAGGCCTGGCCGACGTGCCCGATCTCTCCCTCTACCGAGGCTCCCATTGCGTGCGCTATTTCGACCATTCTGGCGGTCGACTCAAGATTCTCCGCTTCACAAAGAGCCGAACCGTCGTACATAATTGAGGAAAATCCAAGCTTAAGAGCCTCAACGCACCTTTCAAAAGTAAGACCGTGATCGTAATTCAAAACTACGGGAACGCTCGATCTTTCCGCAGCCGCCAAAAGAGACGGCGCAATAAGCTTAAGCTCGCCGTATGGGAGCAATACCTCGGCCGTACCGATTATCACGGGTGAACGAAGTTCCTCGGCCGCCGAAATGACAGCCTCGGCCATATCGGTGTCGGTAGTATTGAAAAGACCGACGGCGTAATGCTCCGCCTGCGCTTTTCTGAGAACAGAATCAAGATTTACAAGCATAAATTATACTCTCCGTATTATTTACTCGTTCAAACTACATATCACGTCTTGGATATGTCTTGGCAAGGTTACATATCTCAGGGTACGACCGCATACCGTCTACCGCATTTTCCGAAAAAAGATTGCAGGCAGCTGCTGCGGATGCAAATTCCAGTATCTCGCGGTCACTGAAATTATTGTAAATGCCGTAAAGACTGCCCGCGCAAAAGGCATCTCCCGCACCTACGCTTCCCTTTATCTCCTCTGACGGTATTTTAAGTGAAGGAACAACGGCAAATGCCCCATCCCGGCTAAGACAGAAGCCTGCTTCCTTGCTGTGAACTATGACCTTATCCTCCACTCCGCAATCCATCGTCTTTCGTAGTGCAGTCTCGATTGCCGTAACGTCAAGACTTCCGTCTTCTTTTCTGGGGTTTATCCCCCATATGTTACAGCACTCTATCTCATTTATTATCACGTAATTGCTGTACTTTAGGGCAGGAATTATCTTGCTTGGATAATCGGCCGAGCTTTCGCTTACGACATCGATCGACGTCTTTATTCCCTGCTCTCTGACCTGCTTTAAAAAGCGGGCCATAACGGTGCCGTATTCGTCGTCAGATCGGTCAAATCGGTCGAGAAGCAAAATATATCCGATGTGAAGGATGCTGCAGCTGAGTCCCGAGACATCTATATCATCCGGACAAAACAGAGCGTTTGCTCCCCTTGCATGAAAAAAAGTGCGTTCTCCGGACGGCATACTCATAACGTCGCTGAAACTCGTAGGAGCCTCATTAGTCCTTCGGATACGACCGGTATCGATTGCATTCGTCTCAAGCTCTGACAGAATAAAGCGACCGTATTCGTCCTCTCCGATACATCCCGCAACGCTTATTTGGAGCGACCGATCTATTTTCGACAGATCTATAGCCGTATTTGCGGCACAGCCTCCTACCGCTTTAGAAACGGAGGATATATTTGCAAGCATACCAATCGAGGGATAGCCGTCGATATTTTTTACAATATCCGTTATAAGGTTCCCGGCTACCGTTATTCCCCTTTTTTCATTGCTCGTTACTCCGATTTTATCCAGAGACATTCAACCGCTCCCCTTTTTTTGTATTAAAGTTCTTGGTTGACTATATCGACGATCTTTCCAAGGAGATCTATATCGAAATTCTCCATGGGATATGCCTTTACGGTAATTCCCGTGAGCGTCTTTACCCATATTGCAGCTGCGGCATATCTGCCGTAATCAAGCGAAAGGTGGAATCCGTCTCGGCAAAGCGACATCCCGCCTTCTGCATAGTTAAACTCGGGTACCGTCTCTCTGAGCTTTTGTATGATACTTCCCGTCGGAAGTATCTCCGCATCTATGACCTTTGACGCCATTTCGGAACAGTCCTTTATCCTGCGGAACATCTCCTGCTGGTTACAGTCATAGGCAGGAAATCCGCCGTGTCCGGAGTCGATCTCGTATGCCCAAGTCTGATGGAAGAAGAGCTTTGCCTGAGGATGAAGTTTTCTGAGGTATTCCGAAAGATCCGTAATATAGGGGAAAAAGGTCTGCGGCATACCGCTAAACGGGCTTGCTTGTTGGATCGTAATAACGTCCCACTGTTCCATGGAAAGGGCCTCGGAAAGAGATATCATCCTATCCACAGACTCTCCGTTTATCTGAAGATAGTAGTCGTGCGGATCATCCGAAACGTTATTCCAATGACGCTCTAATGTGCATCCGCCGATATCCGCATCTACTGTGTAAAGATCCACACCGTTTTGTTCCGCAAGCTTATGCAGCCATCTGTGTGCATCGTTGGAAAAGCTGTTTCCTATCGAGAGTAATTTCATACTATTCTACCTACATACAAAGTGCTTTACGCAGAAGGACGGCAATATAAGATGCAAAGCCGTGATTACAGCTGGCGACCTCGCCGTCGTGTTCCCAAAGTGTTCCGGTCTTGTCGGCCATATGCAGAAAATATCCGCGTATTTCCTTGATGAGCCGTTCATTAAGTCCGTAACGGCGAAGAAGATCAAGACGGAGATAATTTCCGATAAAGGAATTTGCAAAGTGTATCTGCGGATATGCATTATTTGCTTTGCGATGCGGGCCGAAGTCGGTAGTAAGGATCTTCCAAAGCTCGGGGTGGCTTTCGGGTGTAGCAATATCCATAAAGAAGGCGTAGTACTGGCAAGCCTCGGTGCACTCACCGGAAAGTTCCAGACTGCCATCCTCCTTACGATATGAATTATCACAGAAGAATCCGTTGACAAGGGTATTGTCACGGATATACTGCTCTATCTTCTCAGCCTCTTTGATCAGCGACTTATCGCCGTACATATCGGCAATATCACGTTTGAGACGGGCATAGAGCATATTTGTGGGATAGTTTATATCCTGTACAAAGTCATTTGCTTTTGACCACTCCACGAAGACCCAGGAATCAAGCTTTTCAAGCAGACCGTCGGCATACTCGTATTTACGGAGGAACTCAAGAAGACCAAGCACCCTGTCCTTGGCACGTTCAGCAAACTCCTTGTCTCCGGTAAAGGCAACGTATTCCCGAAGTTCAAGAACAAACCACATTGCCCAGTTGGGGATGTAAACGTGATCGGTATGGTCGGACGGATAACACATGGGGAGCATTCCGTCGGGAAGATTTGGATCGGTGGGATGATCGATAAAGTTGCCAAGGAAGCACTTTTCCACCTCGGTCTTACCCGTCAGTTCGCGCTCCACCCTCGACGTAAAGAAGCTGTCACAAAGCCAGCCGCCCCTTTCACGGGAGGGACAGTCCATATATATGTCATAGGTGTTCTGCCTAAAGGTCTCTACGGCGGCAGTGTATATCCTGCAAAGCTCCGCATCGTCGACACCGAGATCGTCCGCTATTGCATAAAAGCCTACTCTGCGGACGGAGGCACCGTTAAGCCGTACCTTACCGTTGCGGCAGACAACACGCATATAACGGAAGGTATAGGGCTCCTGGGTGAGCAGACGATGATGTCCGACCGCAGCATCCACACGGATGACGTTGGCACAGCCAAGACGCAGATAATCTACGTTTTCTCCGTTATATATCTCATCAAAAAGTATCAAGATTTCGCAGGGCTCGGAAACGGTAAAGTCAAGGTCAATAAGTCCCGTCAGATTGCAACGGAAGCTAAGATCGGTGAACCTATCGGCAACGATCTCCTCAGCTTCCCAGGGAAGTACCGTTCTGTCAGTCTTTTCGAAGGCAAGTGATCTTACCTCGTCAAGGCAACGATATTCAAGCTCGTCATCGTCAAAACAGTCAAGTATGTCGGTCTTAAAGTGTTCACGGGTACGGTAGAGCGGCGCTTCGATCCCGGAGATGACCGTTCCGCGGCCAACTATCTCCTGCACGGGCTCGACATCAAAGTCAGGAAGGAAAAGATCTCTTGCAATAAAGCTCTTGGTCTCCTGCTTGGAAAGGGAAACGCTACGGTGTCCCGAATTTTCGGGATCCAGATCAAACGCCGCATATCTCCCGTCAAGACGGTATGCCTCGGAGAAGTTTCTCTGGAAGGAGTAGCGAAAAACTCCCCTGACACGTTCATCAAGCTCTACGCAACCAAATCCGCCCATACCGTTTTCATCGGTGTATCTGACGATCTCCCCGTCCTGTTCGAGCTCTGCACAAAGAAATCCCGGCTGGTCGAGCAAGGAAAAACTGTTGCAGTTGTAGGCACAAAGCCTTACGGTTATGACGTTAGTCTCCTCGGTAAGGTATTTACCCACGGGTATTTCGTCCACACGGTAGTATCCGTGCGCCGCTCTGGCAGGGCCTGTAAAAACAAACTTTCCGTTGATAAATATCGAATATATTGACGATCCTGCAATTCTAAGCAGGGTATTTTCACCCGACTGAACTCTCGTATAGAATCCGTAAAAGGTATTCATTTCTTTTTCTCTGCCCGTTTCAAAGACAGGAACAGCTCGTTTAAACATATTGCTCATCCCTTTTTGCATTTTTAAGTATTATACCACAGCAACCGCCGCTTGTCTACTTTTGAAAACGCACCTATCACAGCTCAATGTCTACTTCGTATTTTTCGTCTATAAGGATAACATTTGCACCATGCTTCCGAGCCATCCTTAGGACGTTTGCGTTGTCCTCAAGGACAGTCTCAAGAGTACACCATCCGTCGTCAAGACGGTGTTCTATCACCGAAGCAAACCCTCTAACATCGTCAAAGTGGCCCTTTATGTAATCCTCACTCATAACAAGACAATAACATCTTATACTGTCAATATATTCCCGCCCGAAGCTGTCCTTCCAATCAAACGGAATATAACATCCTTCCACAACGAGATTTTGGTCATTCTCGATCGCTGTTTTTATGATCTCGGATACGATGGGCCAAAGATATGCCGTAAGGCTTTCTTCGTCACTCATAGGAGTAAGGTCTGTATTTCCGCTTCGTATCAGACCCATTTTCAGATGGTCGATCGAAAGGTATGGGTATTTATATTTTTCAAGCATCCTTTGAGCAAGCAGGGTCTTCCCTGTATGTGATGCTCCTGTGATCAAAATTACCATAAACTCACCTTCCAATTGATAAAAAAACACACATCTGCCGTAAAGACAAATGTGTGTTTTCCTTGTGTAAGGACTATAAAAAAGATATTTTCGGCCGTTTTGCGTATGACTTCGAACTCTCACAAAATATCTTGAGCTTTCTAATTTAGTGTGTGGTGGTGAGCCACCGTCAGTCGATCAGTGGCTGCACCACTTTGAGACCGCCTACAAAAATCACCGTGATCTGTTCTTTGGAATCTACAGTTATGCATTCGAGCAGTTGTCTTACGATCTGCTCATCGTATTCCATCGGGCGGTTTTTCAGTCCGTCCAGGATGGTGTATATATCGTCGAGTCGGGTTTGGGTTTGCTCTCTTTTGAGCTGACCGTCTTGGATGTCTGCG
>JAFXIT010000064.1 GCA_017532825.1 Clostridia bacterium | reverse complement strand
TGAGGGCGCCAAGGTCGCTTTTGAGGGTGTTATCACCAAGAACAACAGCAATACCGTCTATGTGGAAGAATACGACCCCGAGACCGATATGTACTTCGGTATGACCGTTTATTACGGCTATGCCCTCAACGGCACGGGCCTGCAGATCCTTTCAGCGGGCAACCGTGTGCGTATCGTGGGTACGGTGCAGTATTATGAGACGGGCGGCACCTATCAGGTGTCGGGTCTGGAATACTCTCCCATGCGCCCCGATGATCCCTCCAATATCAAAAAACTCGGTGAGGGCTTCGTTCCCGCCTATGTCCCCGTGACGGCCGATCGGTTTTTGAGCGGTCAGACGGAGTTGACGGTGGGTGAGGAGAACAAGACCTTCGGCTTTGCCGAGCTTGCCCTCAATACCTCCGTTTCCATGAGCGGTCTGCGTGTCAAGAGCGTCTATACCACCGACAACGAGGAAAGCTCCTCAAACGGTGCCATGACGCTGACCTGTGAGGCCGACGGCAAGGAAATTTCGGTGCGCACCATCGTGCTGCGGGATACCGAAGGAAAACTTATTACCTCTGCTTTGTTTGAGAATAAGTCCATTGACGTGAAGGGTCTGGTCGATCTGTTCGACGGTACCTATCAAATCAAGGTATTCTCAATCGACGATATCATTATTTACTAATCGAAAAAAGGAGAACATGATGAAAAAGCTGATTACGATTTTCATGTGTTTGGCTCTTTGCCTCTCCCTCTTTGTTGCCTGCGGCAATAAGCAGGGCGGTGAGGAGCAGCAGGGCGGCGACGCTGTCAGCGATCTGACCTCCGCCGGCGATTACCTGTTCAGCCTGTATAAGGATGACGCAGAAGTCACCCCTTCCGACTTCGATGTGGTCGGACGTGTTATGGTCGACGGCGTGGCTTACGCTGTTGAGTGGACCGTTGACGTTGCCGAGGGTGTTACCATCAAGGCAAGCGAAAAGAATGGCTTCTTCACCGTTGACGTCAACGAAAAGACCGAGACCGAGATCGCTTATAAGCTGACCGCTACCATCAAGAGCGAGTCCGGCGAGTCCGTTCAGAAGAGCTTCAACCGCAAGGTTCCCGCATACAAGGAGTTCTCTTATGCCGACTATGCGGCAGCCGCAAACGGTGACGTTGTTGCCGTTAAGGGCGTTGTCATCGGTATCTTCTCCAAGACCAACGGCTCCAGCGGTAACGGCGTTTACATTCAGGACCTGAAGAACGAGGGCGGTTACTATGTATACGGCCTGGTCGATGCCAAGGATCCCGAGGCGGATCTGGGACTCAAGGTCGGTATGACCGTTGAGGCTACCGGTGCAAAGGATACCTACAACGGCCTGTATGAGGTCGTCAATGCCTCCATCTCCATCATCGACGAGTCGATCAAGGAGGTTGCTCCCGTTGATTACACCGAGGCATACACCAATGCCAAGGCACTCTCCGATGCAGCTCTGGTAGAGAGACAGTCGATGCTCGTCACCGTCAAGGGTGTTGAGATCACCGGCCAGGAGACCTCCAGCGGCTACTACAAGTTCAAGCTGGCCGATAAGGAAGCTTATGTCCGTATTTCCTCCTCCAACAACTGCATCACCAAGGATGAGCAGGAGGCCTTCAAGAAGC
>JAFXIT010000063.1 GCA_017532825.1 Clostridia bacterium | reverse complement strand
GTCCCCCCTGATGCCCTCGACGAGCAGGCTTCCCTTGGACTGGATGCCATAGGCTCCTGCCTTGTCCATGGGCTCACCCGAGGAAACGTAAGTCTCTATCTCCTCATCCGAAAGAGACCTGAAGATCACCTCGGTGCGCTCGCTTTTGGTAAGCATCCTCTCTCCCAGACAGATGGTCACACCCGTAAAGACCTCGTGCGACCTGCCCGAAAGCTCCGAGAGCATCCTTCTTGCCTCCGAGGGGTCACGGGGCTTTCCCAGACACCGTCCGTCCACCGCAACCAGGGTGTCGGCGGCGATGATGAGGTCGTTTGGATACTCCCCCGAAAGGGAGAGTGCCTTTCGCCTTGAAAGCTCCTCCACCCCCTCACGGGGGGATATACCCTGGGGAAGGGTCTCGTCGGCGCTCGGCGAGGCGAGGGTAAATTCAAGCCCCAGCATACCAAGCAGCTCTCTGCGGCGGGGGCTTTTGGATGCAAGTACGATCATATCAGCCCTTACCCGTCGACCCAAAGCCGCCTGCGCCCCGCTCTGTGTCCGAAAGCTCCTCCGCCTCGACAACGTCGGCCCTGCAGACCGGCATCACGGCAAGCTGTGCGATACGCTCGCCGGGGGCGAGGGTGTATTCCTTATCCGAAAGGTTGACAAGACCTACCCCTATCTCACCGCGGTAGTCGCTGTCGATGACCCCCACGGCGTTTGAAAGGGTGATGCCCGACTTTACGGCAAGGCCGCTTCTTGCAAACACCAGTGCGACGTAGTCGGCGCTCGGAAGCTCGATGGCAATACCCGTAGGCACCGTCGCTCTGGCTCCCGGTGCAAGGACGATGGGCTCGTCAACGGCGGCTCGGAGGTCCATCGCCGCAGAGCCGGGGGTGGCGTAGGCGGGGAGGTCGACCTTCCGAAGCCGTTTTATCTTAACTGTCATGGTACTATCCTCTGAGCTTTGACAGCTCGTTCTTCGTGCGCTCCAGCTCACGGCGAAGCTCGCCGTTCTCGGCACGCATACGGGTGGTCTCGGCGACGTACTCACGGAGCTGGTTTACAAGGCTCTCCGACGAGGCACGGCTCTTGTAGAGCTCGTCTGTGGCGGTGATACCTGCAAGCACGGCGGCGGTAAGGCCGGTCATACGGTTGCCCGGGTTGACCTCCTTGCACTTTGCGTCGTAGTATGCGGCGATCTCCTCGATGTATTCGGGTTCGTCCTCGCTGACGATGGTATACGGCACTCCGCCGATCCTGACAGTTACACGGTTCTGCATAACTCCCGTCTCCCCTCATAGGTACAGTTATTTATAATATATAATACCATAAAACTTTTATTTTCGCAACACCGCCGTCCCCCTTTTGCCCCCGAAATTTAAAAAGGCCGCCTCCCGTGGCAGGGGAAGCGGTCGTCATTTTTTAAAGTATGCGCTCCATCACAAGAAAGTCCTTTTCTTCGACGGCGGAAAATCCGTTTTTTCTCCAGAATGCGACGCTTTGGGGGTTATCCCCGTCCGCCCCGAGGCGTATCCTTTCAAATCCAAACCCTTTAAGGGCTTTGGCAAGCTCGGAGACGATGGCCGTCCCCACGCCACTTCCCTGCACCGATGCCTCGGTCATGAAAAAGCCGATATAGGCCGTGCTCGGGGTCGGATAGCCCTCTATAAGGTCGAGCACCGCCACAAGCCCTTCTCCCTCGAAAAAGCCGACGTAGTGCTTGTCCTCATACCCCTTCCCCGGCGGCAGGGCGGACATATCCGCAAGTATGCTCTCCTTGGTCACAAAGGGCGGATGGTACCTGTAAAACAGAGGATTTCCCCGACAAAGCTCATACACCGCTCCGATGTCCTCACGTCCAAGCCGACGCACACCGTACCTGCCCGAAAGCCTGCAAATATCCATCTCTCCGCCCCCCTTTCTGCAAAAGATTATACTCCGTTACCGCCGTAAAAGCAACCTTTCGGTTGCAATGGGGCGTAGGCTATGGTAAAATATGGTGCGAAAGCGAGGCTTTTATATGACCAAAATACTCTTTGTCTGCCATGGAAACATCTGCAGAAGTCCGATGGCGGAGTTTATTTTTAAGGACGAGATAAAAAAGCGTTCTTTGGAGGGCGTTTTCTACGCCGAATCGGCGGCGACGAGCACCGAGGAGATAGGAAACCCCGTCTATCCCCCTGCGGCAAGGGAGCTTGCCTCCCACGGTATATCCTGCAGGGGCCACGCCGCACGAAGGCTTTGCAGGGACGACCTTGAAAAGTTCGACCTTTTTATCGGTATGGACGAGGCAAACAGACGAAATATGCTCCGAATCTTAGGCGAGGGCGGACGTGAGCGGATAGGTCTGCTTCTTGACTTTGAGGGCAGGGAGGTCGCCGACCCGTGGTATTCCGACCGCTTTGACCTTGCCTACGGAGACATTTACCGTGGGGTCTGCGCCCTTATAGACCGTCTTACCGAGGATAAATAGGGAGGAAACGCACCTCCCACCCGCCGTTTCAGATAAACAAAGAGCCGATACGGAAACAGTTCCGTATCGGCTCTTTTTACTTCATTTTACTCCTCGGAGGGGATGTATCTATAGAGCATGGTTGCGATGCGTCCGCGGGAGGCAAATGCCGTCGGAGCAAGGCCGCCGTTGCCGTCGCCGATAAGCAGACCCTTGTCTACCGCCCAAGCGACCTCGGTGCGGGCCCAGGAGCTGACGGTGTTGCCGTCCTTGAAGGCCTCAAGGCTGCTGCCGTCGGAGCTGACGGTCTCGGAGTTGACGTTTCTTGCATACCTTGCAAAGAAGCAGGCAAACTGCTCAAGGGTGGTCTTTTCGGAGGGCATAAATTTTCCGTCCGAGCCGAGGGCTATGCCGTTTTCGGCCGCCCAGACGACAGCGTCGGTGTACCAAAGACCGTCCTTAACGTCGGTGAAGGGATTTTCACCCGTGGGTGCGGGGCAGCCTGCCATACGCCAGAGCATTACGGCTATCTCGGCACGGGATATATCGGAGCTCGGAAGGAGCTTACCCTCGGGAGTGCCCTGCATGATGCCCTTTTGGACGAAGTAGCGCAGTCCGTCGGCATACCAGGCCTCGCTATCGACGTCGTCAAAGGAGTCAAGGACGTCCTCTTCCTCGGTCTTTTCAAACACCGCAGAGACGGTGACCTTGGAGGCGGGCATGGTAAAGCCGTAGCTTCCGTTTTCGAGGGTAAGGGTCACGGCGTTGCCCTTTGCATCGACGGCGGTGAGGCTCTTAAGCTCGTAGCCTTGGTCGGCGGTGACGGTGATAACCCCCTTATTTCCTGCACCTGCGTAGGCAAAGGAGGACTCGATCAAGCCGCCCTCGGAGGAAGCGATCTCAACTGCGTAGACTATCGAGGACCATCTTGCGGTGAGGGTCTCATTGCCCGAAACGGTGTAGGTTCCGCTGCAGAGGTTGCCCTCGGAGTCATACCAGCCAAGGAATTTGCGGGTGGCGCTGTCGGAATATACGGGGAGGGCTATCTGTTCGCCTGCGGTGAGGTTATATACGGTCGAGCCGCTCTCGCCGTTGAGGGTCACGGTGTAGACGGGTATGACGCTCCAGTGTGCGTAAAGGGTGCAGGGAGTGCTGATGGAGGCGTTCTCGAGCACCTGCGTGCCGCCGTCGGCGGCGGTAAACCATCCGTCGAAGGTGTAGCCGTCACGGACGGGTGCGGGAAGGCTTCCGATGGGCTCACCCGAGACGGTAACAGTCCGGCTCGGAGACACCGCCGAGCCGCCGCAGGAGTCGAAGGTGACAAAGATCGCCGACTTGCGGGTGGCAATGCCGCTTCCGTCGACACCGGTCTTGACGTAGTAGCGGTCGACATCCACGGTGCTTCCGCCGCTGTATTCGGAGATAAGGTGTAGGACGATCTTTTCGTTGAGATAGTCGTACAGAACGTTCTTATCGGCGTAGTTGACGTCGTTTTTGTAGCCGAAGTAGGCCTTGCCGCCGTGGGTCATATAGCCAAGGGGCTGATCGTACACGTCAAACAGCGCAACCGCATCGGTAAGCCAGGCGCCGTTAAAGATGCCCTTGTAGGCGTTGGAAAGGGAGTTGCTTTCGGCAAAGATAACGTCACTATCGGAAAGCTCGGTCTTGATTGCGGCCGTACCGTTGCCGATGTTTTCCTTGATATCGCCATAGGTCACGCCGGTGGAGGTAAGGGTGACACCGCCTATCTGTGCGGTAATGACGAGGCGGTTGTTATTCCAGGTCTGGATAGTCAGGTCGTAGCCGGCATCAATCCAGAAATTGTCTTCATTGTTGTGGACGTAGTAGGCGGGTCCGCTTACCTGATTGCCAAGCTTTGCACCGACCTTGTAGTAATCGTAGGTATCTTCATACAGCTCTCTTACCTTGCCGCTGACGTCGATAAGGAACTTGGAGGCATAGATGTCGTTTGTTGCAAAAACGGTATATTGGTTCTCGAAAATGGGACCAAAGGAGCCTCTGTAGAAGGGATATCCACGCTCGTCGCAGTAGCTCAGAGAGGAGGGCGAAGAGCCGTTGAGTCTGTATCTTGTGTCGTTTGCGGTGAGGAACACCTCGCCGTCGGTATCGTCGATGGTCTGGCCGTCCTCAAGATAGAACCTATCCGCATCGGCGACGCCGTGGTGGAGCCACTGGTCTATGGAGACGTAGTAGGGTTCGCCCTCAAGGTCAAGGTAGTAGGGGCGGCCGTAGCCGTCGGCGTAGGTCAGACCGAAGCTGTCGCCCACGACGTAGGTCTTGCCGTCGGAAACGCCGCCGGTAATAAGACCCTTGAAGTAGTGATAGCCCGCCTGCATGCTTCCGTCGCCGATCTGCTCAAAGAGGTAGCTTTCATCGTCCTTGGTAACACGGTAGTTATCACCCTCCGAGACGACGGCATAGCCCTTGATGTTCATGGCGCCGACGCTGTTGGGACCGCCGATGAAGGTGCCGTATTGGCTGATATTTCCCGCCAGGACCGCGGCGAATTGGTCTGTTCCGGTCTTTTGTACGAAGGCGTTGACACAGGAGTCAAAGGTGTTAGGGCCAATGTTAAAGGAGTTGTTTTGGCCGGAATTTATAAAGGCGTCGATGTTGTAGATAGACATCGCCGACTGCAGGCCCTCAAAGGTGTTGCCCACGATGTCAAGGACGACGTCATTGTATTCGATGCCGGAGACGTAGGAGTAGTAGTGGATGGCAACCGGCTTTGAGCCTTCCTCAAAAAATCCCGTGCCGTCACCATCGGTCACCGTGGTGGTAAATATGTTTCCCTCCACGTCGCACATCGTGGCACGGAAGATACCGTACTGCCATTTTCCCCCCACGATGTTCTGCTCTATGTACACCTTGGCGGTGCGCTTTTCGGTGTTGTGGGTAACTCTGAATACGTTTGTGCAGGGGCTGACGCAGTTTATCGTATTTTCCCTAATGGTTACCGCACGGTCGACGGCACCGACCGCATCGATAACCGAGGCGCTGCCCGAAAGGGTGTGGTTGACGGTAAATTCACAGCGCCGTACGGTCACGCTTCCGCTTCCGCTTGTCACGGTGATCATGGTCACGTTTGCTGCGGCGGTCACCATCTTGATATTCGCTATCTCAACCTCGCCGCCGGCGACGGTGATCGAGCCGGTAAGGGTAGGCTTTTCGCCGCCTACGACCACGCCGATTATGTCGATCGACTTTCCTTTTGTGTTGATGCTTTCGGCAGTATCCTTGTTCAGAGATATCTCGTCACCGTTGGACGCGGCATCGATAGCCTCCTGAAGGCTGTCGTAACCGACCGCACCGATGGATGCAACGGGTTCTGGTTCAATCGCAAGCGTCGCAGGGAAGATTGCGACTGCCAGAGCGATGACCGCAACCAAGGTCGCCAGGGTCAAACACACTTTCCTTTTCATAAGATCGTTCCTTTCCTCAAGGTATTTTTACCGTCCCTTTTCAGGACGTTTACTTCTCAATGTAGCTCCAAAGAACATCGGCAATGCGGCCTCTGGATGCAGTCTCGCAGGCACGGAGCTTACCCTCCGAGTCGGCCTTTATAAGGCCGTTGTCCAGCGCCCATGCGACCTCGGTGCGGGCCCATGCGCTGATGCTGTCGGCATCTGCGATGCTTTCAAGGCTTCCGAGATCGGACTCTACGCTCTGTCCCGCAAGGACGGAGTACCTTGCAAGGAAGCAGGCAAACCCCTCAAGGGTGACCCCTTCTTCGGGCATAAATCCGCCCATGCCGTTGCCAAGTGCTATGCCGTTTTCGGCCGCCCAAACGACGGCGTCGGTATACCAGCAGTCTTCTACGTCGGCAAAGACATTTTCGCCTTGGGATATCGGCGAACCGGCCAGTCTCCAGATGATGACGACCGCCTGTGCTCTGTCAAGCTCGCCGTCGGGCATCAGCTTTCCGTTGCCGTCTCCGATGAGGATGCTGTTTTCGACACAGTAGCGCAGTGCGTCGGCGTATTCGTGATCGCTCTCGACGTCGTCAAAGGCGTCAAGGACGTCTCCGCTCGGACCAAACACCGCAGAAACGGTGACCTTGGATGCAAGCATGGTAAAGCTGTAGCTTCCGTTTTCAAGGGTAAGGGGCACGGCATTGCCCTTTGCATCGACGGCGGTGATGCTCTTAAGCTCGAAGCCTTCGTTGGGAACGGCAGTAATAACCCCCTTATTTCCTACGCCTGCGTAGGCAAAGGAGGCCTTAAGCGAGCCGCCCTCGGAGGGATCGAGCACCAGCTCGTATACGATAGAGGCCCATTTGGCAGTCAGCAGGGCATTTTCGGTACCTACTGTGTAGCTTGCGGTATAAACATTGCCTTCGGCATCGGCCCAGCCGGTAAACTTAAGGCTTGCGGTGCCGTAAAGGGTCGGCAGGGCAACAACGTCCCCCTCTGCAAGACCCGGGTAGGTGACGGTCTCTCCGCCGTCTGTGAGGGTCAGACTGAGGTTGCCTGCGGGAGACTCGGGTATGACGGTTATGGTGGCAGAAGAGGAGGATGCGGCGTCACGAGCGTCGTCAACGGTGGGATAGTAGCTGAATCTTCCGCCGTCGGAAAGCTCAACCGGCACCGAGGGATCAAGGTAATCGGCGACCGAGTAGGCGAAGTCGCCGCCGGTGACAGCCTTGACGTTGGTGTCCTCACTTGAGGAGTCCCAGGTGCAGACCCAAACAGGCTCGTTGAAGGTTCCGCCGCTTATCTCGGCGTCAAAGGTCTCGGTGGTGTTGACGCTGGTGAGATAGACCGAGCCGTCGTAGTTGCCTCCCTCAATGGAGACGCTGAGGTTGGAGGCATCCTTGTTTCCGTAGAGGTATACCACTTCAGAGGAGCAGGAGTTTGCGGTAAACTCGCCGTCCTTGATTATCAGCTCGCTCTTATTGGCGTTTACGTTGGAGTCCTGAAGGGTGATCCTTCCCGTAAACTCGCCGCCGTTGATGGTAAGGGAGTTCATCGCCGTACCGTTTGCAAAGGCACGGACGCAGAGGTAGTAGGGAGAGATGAAGCTTCCGCCGTCTATAACGGTGGTAGTAGTCTTGGTGTTGCCGTTGGTCAGACAGTCAAGCACGTAGCTTATCTGTGCGGAGACGTTGGTGTTGTTGTAGTAGTCGCCGCTCTTGACGGTGAGATGTCCGCCTACGTCGTTACAGATGGTGTCTGCGGTATAGCCGTAGTTGGTCGAATCACCCCTGTATTCGAGGGTGGCGCCGCCGCCGCTGCGGGTGGTCTTAAGGGTAAGAGTTCCCTTGTTGTGGATCATAAAGTGGTTGGCGGTAAGCTTGGCGGTGACAAGACCGGTAATACGGTAGCCGTCAAAGTCTATGGTAATGTTCTGTCCCGCACCTACCGTTATCTTCCCCGCTCCGAGGTCGATATTATCAAGCAGGGTAATGGTGGTGGGGGTAGTGCCTGCGGCGTCGATGGCTGCCTGCAGACTGTCGTAATTCGCACTTCCGTCGGTTGCGACGTAGCTTACCGCAAAGACCGTTGGCAAAGCCGAAACCGCCATGGCGACTATGACAAGCAGGGCAAGAGCCCCTATACAAAATCTCTTTTTCACAACAAATTCCCTTCCTCTCCGAGGGCTTTTTTCGGCCGCGGCGGAGATGTCACTTTCTTGCAAAAAGCATTTTCTGTAACTGCTTTCAGCTACATTTTACCCTGTTTAGGTGTATAATTCAAGCTTTTTTATTTGGCAATTTTGGAAGTCTTTTACAGCTCCTCGGGGCCGTCGCCGCTCCAGTGCTTGTAAAGATCGGTGCCTCTCCAAACGTCCTCAAGCATTGCCCGAAGGGTCGTCTCCTGGGAGCACCACTCGTCTATTCGGGTCATTCCGAAGGCACGCCAGTCACTAAAGAAGCGGTTGATCTTTTCAGCGTCGTATACGCCCTCGAGCTTGGTCTGATTTTTAAGCTCCACCCAGCGCACCGACAGCTCGGCCTTGGCTATGCGCCAGAGCTTGAGCGGGTCGCCCTCGACCGCCTTCTTGGCCTTTTGCATCAGCTCAAAAAGCTTTGCAACGGTCTCCTTTGAGTAAAGGGGCAGGTCGGTATGGGGCTGGAAGCCTGCGTGGATGTTCTTTTCCTCGACCTCTCGGCAAATATATTCTATGTACTCCCGCACGAACGGTGCGGCCTCGCCGTAGACGTAGTCGGTAAACTCGGTTATGAGTGCCTCAACGTCGGCATCGGGGTTCCAAAGCAGTGAGGATATTACGTAGGCACGCAGCTCGTTGAAGTCGGTGCTTCCCGCAGATGCTCCGCAGGCCTGCTCAAAGACCCCCTTTACGTTGTTCTTGCGGAAGGCCCTTATGTTCGGCTGGAGGACATGCCAGTTGGGATGAGGTGCGGGATAGTGGCCGAAGTTGGTGGTATAGTCCCAGATATAGACGTTGTCGCAGATGCTTCCCCAGTTGCGAAGGTCGGTGATAAAGTCGGTCTTGGTACCGTCGGGAAGGGTCACTCCCCTGTCGTCGTCACAGGTCTCAAAGCTGTGGGCAAAGCAGGCCTCTATGGAGCAGAGGCGGACGCAGACGTTGTGTCTGGGGCGTATCTCCTTCGGGATGGGACGGGTGTAGTTGTAGGCGAGGGTGTCGAAGGTGACGTTTGGAAACTCCGGCTCGAGGCGTTCGGCAATGGCGTTGACAAACTCAAGCAGAGTTCCTGCGGCGCTTCCGTGGAAGGCGTCCCGCTCACGGCATTTTTCGCACTCGCAGCTTCTTCCCCAGTCGTTTTGGGAGATGGATATTATCTCGGCGTCGGGTCTTGCCTTGAGGGCGGCTCTGACGCTCTCTACGGCAATGTCCAGAATATCGGGGTTGGTAAGACAGAGCTGGTTTACGTGAAGGTCGGTGACCCTCTTTCCGTCGAAAAGTGCATAATACTCCGGATGGCTCTCGCCGTAGACAGAGGGAGGTACCATCGTCTGGAAGGTGTGGACAAACCATGCGTAGGCCTTGTGTCCCCCGTGCTTTTCACGGATGGGATGGTGTGCGCCGTTGAGCCTTCTTTTGACGGCAAAGCGGCTGTATTTGGCAAGCTCGTAGTAGTTGTGCTCACGGTAGCAGAAGGCGGGGGACTGCGAGATGTCAAGCTCGGGAAGGACTATCTCCGTCAGGGTCGGCACCTTTTCGATGGTTGCGGTAAAGAAGCGGCAGCCAAGGCGCTCAAGAAGCTCGTATGCGCCGTAGATGATGCCCCTCTTGCCACCCTTGATAAGGGCGCCGTCCTTTGAGGAGCGGATGGAAAAGCTGTCGTCGTCCCCCAAGGCTTCCTGGACAAGGCGTATACATACGCCCTGCTCGACAGAGGTTATTCCGACACGCTCGGAGCTCATAAGTCCGAGATAGTGACGCAGCTCCTCTGCGGCGTACCCTGCCTGGGAAGGTGCGTCGGAGGGAAGGTATATGCTGATTTTTGAGAGCTTCGCCTTGCTCATACATACTCTCCTTTCGGCGTTGCGGTTACTACTCACCTATTATACACAATATTATATATACTGCGATTGTCTTTGTCAATAAAAAAAACGGCCCTCTCGGGCCGTTTTCGGTCAAATATTCAATAATTTACGTGCGTTTTCGGAAAGTATGAGCCTTTCGGCGTCCTGACCGAGCTCAAGGCGGTGGAAGCGTTCAAGCTCCTCCGAGGGCTCCCACATAGGATAGTCGGTGCCGAATAGGCATTTCTCCACCCCGAAGGCCTCTACCAGCCTACGACCGAATTCGGGTGTCATAAAGGGCAGGGAGGAGCTTGTGTCGACGTAGATACCGCTTCCCGACAGTCTCTCCACCGCCTCGTCCCAGACAGAATAGCCCGAAAAGTGTGCGCCGATGACCGTAAGGTCGGGGAACTGCCCTATGACGTTTAGCAGCCTTGCGGGGGTGGTCTTGTCGGTATTTATATCCCCCATGTGCAAAAGCAGGGGAAGCCTTCCGCGAATGGCGTCGTACATATAAAGAACGTCGGGGTCGTCAAGGCGGAAGTTCTGGAAGTCGGCGTGGAGCTTTATGCCGTGAAGCCCCATCCCTATGACCCTTTCGACCTCCTCCTCAAGTCCGTCCATGCCGGGGTGAAGGGTGCCAAAGCCGATAAACTCGGGGTGCAGGGCGCAGTTTTCATATATAAAGTCGTTGACCGCCCTTACCTGCTCGGGCTTTGTGGCGGTGGAATGTACCAGGGTGCGGTCGATGCCGGCGGATGCCATGCGCCTTGTGAGGTCGTCGACGGTGCCCTCGCAGGACATCTCTATGCCGTAGTAGGAGCCGGTCGCACCGACGGCCTTTGCGGCTATCTTTTCGGGGAAAATATGAGCGTGAAAGTCGATTATCAAGTATATGCCTCCGAGAATATCGCATCAAAAGCGGACTGGGGCGGAATGTTCCCTCCGCCACGGTAATATATTACAACAAAAGGCCAAAAAAATATATAGAGAATTCTTACGAATAAGCGAAAAATCCCCCCTCCGCTATTGACAATTTGCATTGAAACGGATATAATACAACCATAATCGGCTACGTATGCGAATGCATTGCGTGGCCGGGCGTTATTTTTTTGTGCCTGATAACGTCCCCCGAAACGGGCGGACTTTGAAACGGAGACAGTGAAATGGCAAAGACCTATACACTCAGCGCCACCAAGCTTGAGGAGCTTAAAAAGGAGCTTGAATATCTTAAGACCGTCCGCGAGCCCGAGGTAGCCGCCGCACTCAAGGAGGCCCGTTCCTTCGGCGACCTGTCGGAAAACAGTGAGTACGACGAGGCCAAGAACGAGCAGGGCAAGCTCTATGCCCGTATCACCGAGATCGAGGGAGTCCTTGCAAACTACGTCATCGCCGACGAGAGCGCACGTGCCGACGACGAGGTCGGTATCGGCTGTGTGGTCACCCTTGAGGACGTCGAGGACGGCTTTACCGAGGACTTTACCGTTGTCGGCTCGCAGGAGGCTGACCCCATGAACAACCGCATCTCGGACGATTCCCCCCTCGGAAAGGCCATCCTGGGCAAACGCCTTGGCGACAAGGTATCCTACGAGGCCCCCATGGGAACGGTCAGCTACATCATCAAGGCCGTAAGCAAATAAGGAGTAATACAATGGCAGAAAACACCGTAAACAACCTCGAAAACGAACTGCAGGATCTATCCGAGGTCCTGCGTGTAAGAAGGGACAAGCTCTCCGAGCTCTGCGAGGCGGGCATGGACCCCTTTGAGATAACCAAGTACGACCGTGACACCTTCGCCACCGACGTCACCGACAACTGTGACGCTCTTGAGGGCAAGGAGGTCTCGGTCGCAGGCCGTATCATCGCTTACAGAGGCAAGGGCAAGGTCGCCTTCGTCGACATCCTCGACCGCAGCGGCAAGGTCCAGCTCTACGTCAAGAACGACGACATCGGCGAGGAGAACTTCGCCCGCTTCAAAAAGCTCGACATCGGCGACATCATCGGCGTCAAGGGCTTCGTCTTTCGCACCCGTATGGGCGAGCCGAGCATCCACGCCCGTGAGTACACCCTCCTTTCCAAGTCCCTCCAGATACTTCCCGAGAAGTACCACGGACTTAAGGACACCGACCTGCGCTACCGCCAGAGATACGTCGACCTGATAGTCAACCGTGACGTCAGACGTACCTTCGAGCTTCGCAGCAGGTTCATCAGCTACGTCCGCCGCTTCCTCGACAACAGAGGCTACATGGAGGTCGAGACCCCCGTCCTCAACACCATCTCCGGCGGCGCCACCGCCCGCCCCTTCATAACCCACCACAATGCCCTCGACATCGATATGTATATGCGTATCGCCACCGAGCTCCACCTCAAGCGTCTTATCGTGGGCGGACTTGAAAAGGTCTACGAGATAGGCCGCATCTTCCGCAACGAGGGCATGGACACCCGTCACAATCCCGAGTTCACCACCGTCGAGCTCTACGAGGCCTACACCGACTTCGAGGGCATGATGGACCTCTTCGAGGAGCTGCTCTCGTCTGCCGCCAAGGAGTTGCTGGGCGATTACAAGGTCACCTGGCAGGGTCAGGAGATCGACCTTGCTCCCGGTTGGCAGCGGCTTACCATGGCTGACGCCGTAAAGACCTACCTCGGCGTTGACTTTATGGCCATCGAGGACGACGCCGAAGCCGTCGCAGCCGCAAAGTCGGTCGGCGTGGATATGGACGGCGTAGAGCCCACCTGGGGCAACGCCCTTTACGAGTGCTTCGACCAGAAGGTCGAGGAAAAGCTCATCCAGCCCACCTTTATCACCATGCATCCCGTCGACGTCTCCCCCCTTGCAAAGCGCAGCGCCAAGTATCCAAGGCTCACCGAGAGGTTTGAGCTGTTTATCTGCCGCAGCGAGATGGGCAACGCCTTCTCCGAGCTCAACGACCCCATCGACCAGAAGCAGCGCTTCAAAAAGCAGGTCGAGCTGAGAGAAAAGGGCGACGAGGAAGCCGGCATGATGGACGACGATTTCATCAACGCTCTGGAGTACGGCATGCCGCCCACCGGCGGTCTTGGCATCGGCATCGACCGCTGTGTCATGCTGCTGACCGGCAACGACTCCATCCGCGACGTTATCCTCTTCCCCACGATGAAGCCCGAAAAGTAAAAAGTCACACCCTATGGCCTGTCGCCATAGGGTGTTTTCCTTTGTGGCAAGGGTACAGTCCTACCCTTCCC
>JAFXIT010000062.1 GCA_017532825.1 Clostridia bacterium | reverse complement strand
TCTCTGACGTCAAATTCGTCTCCGATATAAGCACCGATGACTCCGCCATTTTCGGACTTTACGGCAATGACAGCGGAGCGGCAATTATGGTACTGCCCGGAGATCCCGACGCAAACAGCAATGTCACCGTACACTTCACCCTTGACGGAACAGAAGCCGAAGTAACGGCATACGTCGGCGGTGAGGCAAGAGAACTTACCAAAACAGGCAACAGCTACTCCATCACCCTTTCGGGCCCCGACGCTGTGCTTATAACAGTAAAATAAACGACGAGAAAACCGCTTCGTATCATAACGTTACGAAAGTACAGCATGGATGCCGTTGACCACCTCTGGAACGAGGTCAAGCGGTTCGACAACCCCCACGAATACTACGTCGACCTGACCCGTCCCCTCTGGGAGATCAAGCAGGATATGCTCCGCAAGGCCGGCGCAAAGTCAAAGTAAAAATTATATAAAATCATATAAAAAGAGGTGCAAAAAATGAAGCGAATCCTATCTATTCTCCTTGCAACCGCAACGTTGGTATCTTTGTGCGCCTGTTCAAAGACGGCAAAGGATCCCAAACAGACTACCGCCGAACAGACCACCGCCCAGCAGACCACCGCTTCCCAACAGCAGGACTTCACTCAGGAGGAGATCCGTGCCGTATCCGAACTCATTGACGCCATCGGCGAGGTCGGATACACCTCACTCTCGGCTATAAACCGAGCTGAGCACGCCTATGCGGCGCTTTCCGACAGTCAGAGGTCAGCGCTGACCAACGCCGCCAATCTTACCGCCGCACGGGAAGCCTACGACGCTCTGGTTTCGGTTCCCAAGCGCGGCACAAAGTTTGACCGCAACGTCATGCACACCGGCGTATACTGCTTCCGTCATGATCTCTGGAACGATGAAGGAATGCAGAAGCTTGTAGATGCAGGCGTTGATGTAATACTCTCAGGAAGCCCCGATCCTACCCTTCTTGACCTGTGTCAGGAGTACGGAGTAGGTGTCTTTGCAAGCGGTATCGTCCCCGGCTGGTGGGGCGGTGAGGGCGACAACGCAGGGACCTTTGACGATCTTGTTCCCGTTGAGGACTATGTCAAAATAGCCTCGTCCTTCGTTGACCACCCCGCGATATGGGCAATAGACATAGGCGACGAGCCAAGTGCGTTGGATTTTGAACACATCGGTGTGCTGACGGAGTATGCCGAGGCCAACTTCCCCACGGGTCTTGCATACATTAACCTCTATCCCCAATACGCAACCAACAAGCAGCTCGGTACAAAATCATACGAAAAGCATATTGAAGAGTACGTTAAATATGTAGATACCGACTATATAAGCTACGACCACTACCCCTATGCCTGCCAAACAGAAGCTACCTTCTGCAACAACCTCCAGACAGTTGCAGACGCCTGCCGCAATAACGGCAGAGACCTTTGGATCGTTATGGAGCTGAGCTCCACCTACCGACTGTTAAACCGCGGAGAGATCAGCGTTCAGGCATACACCGCCATGTGCTACGGTGCAAGGATGCTCAACTGGGCCTGTTGGACTCAAGGGTGGTTCACGCCCGATTTTCAGATAGTTGACAGCAAGGGCAACTACACCGTTATGTACGACTACTTCAGCTCGATCAACGCCGAGATAGCCAAGTTCTCCGACGAGTACATGGGATATACCTCGGTCGAGACCTTTGCAATAGGAAATGACAACGCCTATGTATCCAACGCCCACACCGTTACCCTGAACGGCGGCATACAGAACGTCTTTTGCGATCTTGCACTTACCGACAACGGCACCGGCTTGGCAGGCTATTTTGAAAAGGCCGACGGCAGCGGATACGGACTGATGGTCGCCAACGCCACCGACGTGTACGGCTCAGAGGGCAGCAACACCCTTACCTTCCGTGTTCCCTTTGCAAAGTCGGTATATGCAACCGTCGACGGGGTCAAGACCGAGCTTTCCGCCGATGAAAACGGTTACTACCGTGTAACGATCCCAAACTGCGGCGGAAGCTTTATAACTGTCACCCGAGACGAAGCCGCCTTCTTCCGTGCGGAGGTCGCACGCAGTACCGCTGAAGACACCTCCGTGGACATAGACATGTCCGCCATTGCGGTCGGTGCCGACATTTCCGCCTACACCGCCTCTCCCGAGGGGCTTGCGGAGCTCGGACTTGAATTTGTCATCGCATCGTCAGACTATCCCTTCGCACAGGCTCTCAAGAATGCGGGCATCGCACTGTTTGCTACCCCCACAAGCTACCTGGGCAACCCGTTTGCAGAGAGCAAAAAGGCGTACGGTCCATATACATTTGAGGCCTTCTACCACACCATTGATTCTGTAAGCGACAGCTCAGCTCTTTATATCTTCAATGGCGAGAAGATCGATATGTCTTCTCTTCCCAAGGACGTCGTCTTTCCCTTTGTAGGGGTATATCTTGACACGTCCGACGAGGAGTTCCAAGACTTAATTTCTGCCGCAGCCACCTCGTTTTCCAAGGCAGGTAAGGACTGGTGGGCATACCTCGGTACTCCGGGTAAACTCTCTGCGCAACAGCTTTCCTGGCAGGTCTGGGCCGCCCTTGCCTTCAACGCAAAAAAGGTCATCCTCTCGGACTACAGCGAGATCGCATCCGACAACGCACTCTCTGCAGCCCTTAAGGACACCGTTTCGGAGGTAAAGGATATCTCTCCGTTACTTGGAAATTACAAGTACGTCCGCACCTATGCCCTCACCGCTTCTCAGAAGTCGATCTCTGACGTCAAATTCGTCTCCGATATAAGCACCGATGACTCCGCCATTTTCGGACTTTACGGCAATGACAGCGGAGCGGCAATTATGGTACTGCCCGGAGATCCCGACGCAAACAGCGATGTCACCGTACACTTCACCCTTGACGGAACGGAAGCCGAAGTAACGGCATACGTCGGCGGCGAGGAAACAGAACTTACCAAAACAGGCGACGGCTACTCCATCACCCTTTCGGGCCCCGACGCTGTGCTTATAACAGTAAAATAAACGACGAGAAAACCGCTTCGCACCTTAACGGTACGAAAGTACAGCATGGACGCCGTTGACCACCTTTGGAACGAGGTCAAGCGGTTCGACAACCCCCACGAATACTACGTCGACCTGACCCGTCCCCTCTGGGAGATCAAGCAGGATATGCTCCGCAAGGCCGGCGCAAAGGCAAAATAAAAGTACGTCCCACCGTCAGATGACGGTGGGACGTGTTGTTTGTTCTCTGCTTTATTCTTCCTTGTAAATGTAGTCGCAAAACGGATCTTCATACCATGGGAACTCGCCAAAAAACTTAGGTTCCTTAAACTGCTCAATGTATGAAGTCGGTTCAATTCTTGTAAGAATATAGACGTATACCTTTTCATAGTCGGCATTTTCCGAGGATGGAACATCCTCTATATAAGTCAGGTATTCATAACTTGAATAGACTTTTTTTGTAAGGTGTTTGTTGATAGCCCTGTACCAAAAGATTTTTCCGTCATAAACTACGTCATAGACATACAGGTCGTTTGGATAAAATTTTGTGCCGCGAACTGCACATGGCTCCCCCTGTTCGACCAATCGTACGAATTCATCCCACTTTTCCCTGCCTGCATATATGTCAGATTCGTCATGGGTCACATACCCCATATCCGCCGAAAGCTGTATATCCCCGGAGAGCAACAACTCATACGCATCTTCCAGAGTTATTTCGTCTGATCCGTTGACACAAGCATAGCTTGCCAGTGTCTCCTGGGTCGGTTTTACCTTGTAAACGTAGTCGCGAT
Organism: Clostridia bacterium; assembly: GCA_017532825.1. Classification (GTDB taxonomy): domain Bacteria; phylum Bacillota; class Clostridia; order Oscillospirales; family QAMX01; genus RGIG6452. Next base: position 26,028 of record JAFXIT010000062.1, on the reverse strand, counting down.
AGACCGTGTTCATTTTGAGAGGAAATCCGTATTGATCAAGGCCTGCTTCCACCTTCTGCCAGGTAAGGGTGTTGTCGCAGGTCAGAACGTACCACACCGCCGTCTCAAACGAAGCGCTGGGATGATATGACGGCATATCATATTTCATCAGATAGTCGTAATATTTCTCGTAAACGATTCCTTTTTCGGCGTATACCGTCGTATATATTTCTCCGTCGTAGATAATGTCGGTAATATATGCCGCATCTCCGCCGAATGTGCTGTTACTGTAATAATCTACTATGCGCACCGATACGGGCGTGCCTCCCCAAGTAAGCTCTACGAACCTCTCCCACACGTCCTGTCCCGAGCTGACGTCGCCGTCGCGGTGTATTACACAGTTTTCCTTTTCGGCTTGGTTTGGCCAGTAATCGTCAGTCAACTCCTCAAACGGTGTTACCTCGCCGTTTACGTATTCCGGCCACGGTTCTGCGGTCGATGCCTCGGTCGTTGCATGGCTTGAAGACGTACCCACAGTGGTATTCTCGGGTGTAGTGGCTACAGTTGTGGCAGGTACAGTTGTACTTCCGGTTGCGGCGGTGTAGGTGGCTGTCTTTTGCCAAGGGACTTCTTCCCTGCCTCCGCAGGAGGCAAGCATCGCAATAAGCAAGACTATCGGAAGCAGGCTTTGAAACAGTTTTCTTCTCTTCATTTTGACATTACCTCCTTAAATTCATACGAAGAAGTCTCTCCGTAATATTATTATAACATACACCCGCCCCAACGTGTCAATATGTTATTAAAATATGACGGTACCGGTAAATCAAACAACAAAACCGCTTCGTTCCTTAACGGTACGAAGCGGTTTTTGTTTTAAAACAGTGTGCAGCCCATCTCACGGAAGCGCTCTATTGCCTCATAGAGGCTCTCTTCGGTAACACGAAGCTTTTTTGCAAGGCAGGGAATACACATATATTCCGTTGCTCCGCGGTTTACCATCTTCTTATAGAGCGGTATCTCGTCTGACTTGAGCACGGCGTTGCAGGTAATGCAATGCTTTTCAAACATTACGCCTTGACGAGCTTGGCACGGTAGAGTGCACAGTCGTGAGCCTTGAGGGGGCAACGGTAGTAGTCGGTATTGGTGCGGACGACCTCACCGGTGAACATATCCTTCATCTCGAAGCACAGACCCATATTGTTGGACAGGCCGACGTCGTAGAAGTTGCAGAAGATGTTGCGGTCTCTGTCGGAGAGGTTGAAGATACCCAGGGCGTACTCGTTGTTTGCAAGGTGGCGGAAGAGGGCCAGCTGGCCGTCGTCGGTGCGGACAAATGCAAAGGGAGCTCTGGCCTCGGGGTCCTGGTTGAGTGCGATGAGCTCGGGGTTTTTGAGCAGGGCGGCAGTCTCGGGGGTCATATTGCGAACGTCACAGCCGATCATAAGGGCCGAAGCGCACATGCACCAGAGGGCGAAGTGGGTCTTGTACTCGGTATCGTCACAGCCGCCCCGAGCGACGTTGCCCTTGTTGTACATGCCGCAAACGAGCATATCCATATCGTTAAAGCAGCCGGGGGTGGAGTAGCCGAGCTTGTCTATCTGGCTCAGGGCAATGTCCTTGATGGACTGGAAGTTGTCGTGGATGTCGCCGGTGGAGCGGTACATATGGGAGCCTGCGGAGCGGATCCATCTTTCGACGTTGTCAGCGCCCCAGTTGCAGGCCGAGAAGAGTATCTCTCTGCCGCTGGCCTTGAGGGCCATGCTCATACGGTAGTAGCACAGAGGGCCGTTGGCGTGGACAGGCTTGTTGCAGAAATCGTACTTAAGGAAGTCAACGCCCCAGTCGGCAAAGGTCTGGGCATCGATCATTTCCTTTTCGAAGCTTGCGGGGTATTCGGCGCAGGTACGGGTACCGGCGCAGGAGTACATACCGAACTTAAGGCCCTTGGAGTGGACGTAGTCGGCCAGGTACTTCATGCCGTGGGGGAACTTTTCGGGGTCGGCGACGAGTCTGCCGTCCTCTCCGCGATCACGGAGGCTCCAGCAGTCGTCGATAACGACGTATTCGTAACCGAGAGCGGCAAGACCGGTCTCGACCATAGCGTCGGCGGTCTGCATTATCATCTCTTCATTGATGTTCTGGGCAAAGGTATTCCAGGAATTCCATCCCATAGGGGGTGTTTTTGCAAGCATGATTTTATCCTCCTAATGTTTAGATCACTTGGGTTGATTATACACTATTTATCGCTCCGTTGCAATACATAGCATAAAAAAATGCGGAAGCAGCGCTTCCGCATTTTATCTTAACTTAGGCGTTTTCTTCCTCGGTCTCGGCTTCTTCTTCCTCGACAGCAGCTTCAGCGGCTTCGCGGATGGAGAGGGATACCTTCTTCTTTTCCTCGTCGATAGCGGTGATCTTGACCTTGACGATCTCACCGACGGTAAGGGCATCAGCGACGTTGGCGATGCGTTTGTCGGCGATCTGGGAGATGTGGATCAGGCCGTCAACACCGGGGATGATCTCGGCAAAGGCGCCGAAGGGCATAAAGCGAATGGCCTTGACGTCGATGATGTCGCCCACGGCGTTCTCATTGACGAAACGGGTCCAGGGGTTCTCGGCTTCGTCCTTGAGGCTGAGGGATATCTTCTTCTTTTCGGGGTTGAGGGCGATTACTCTGGCCTTGACCTTATCGCCGGTCTTGAGAACGTCGGCAGGGACTCTGATGTGCTGCCAGGATATCTCGGTAACGTGGACCATACCCTCGACGCCGCCGATGTCGACGAATGCGCCGTAGTTCATAAGGTTCTTGACCTCGCCGTCGTAGACCTGGCCGACCTCGAGGGTCTCCCAGAGCTTCTCCTCGGCAGCCTTGCGCTCGGCACGGGCGGCGGCACGGATGGAGCCGATGACCTTGCGGCGGTCGCGGTCAACGTCGATTATCATAAAGTTGACCTTCTTGCCGACAAGCTCGGTTGCGGGCTGACCCTTGGGAATAAGGGTCTGGGACAGGGGGATAAATACCTCAACGCCGTTGACGTTGACTACGACGCCGCCGCTGTTCTCGGAACGGACAGTGCCGGTGAGAACGGTCTTGTTCTCCTGAGCTTCCATGGCGCTGGACCAGTTACGGGAAGCGTCAATGCTCTTGCGGGAAAGGCTGATCTCGCCGTAGAAGTCGCTGATCTTGGTTACGAATGCCTCGACCTCGTCTCCGACCTTGAGAATGTCAGCTGCCTTTACAGAGGGATCGTCGCTCAGCTCGGAGAGCGGGATAAAGCCCGTCTGCTTGGCGCCAAGGTCGACCTGCACATCAGTGTTGGTGATGCGGGTAACAATACCTTTTACCTTCTGCCCTCTATGTAAAGTTTTCATGGATTTCTCTACCATATCGGCAAAGCTCTCCTCGCCTGTGATCGTTTCTTCAACGATAGGCTCGATGACGATGTTTTCTTCTGCCATCTTATTTTTGACCTCCTTTATTATCCACTCCGGCGTGGAAGCGCCGGCCGTGATTCCGATCCTTTTGCTATCCGCAAGATCCGGAAGCTCGTCTGCAGATGAGACAAGATAGGTCCTTCCGCACACCGAGGCACAAAGCTCGGCAAGCCTTGCGGTGTTGGCGCTCAGACGGTCGCCTATGACCACCATTGCGTCCACCTCTGCGGCAAGAGAGGCGGCGGTCGCCCGTCTCACAGCAGTCGCACTGCATATTGTATCAAAAATTTTCGTTTTTGTATACACCTTAAGAAGACTTTTTTTGCATTTTTCAAAAAAAATTTTGTCCATAGTGGTCTGAGCGACCACACTGTAGCCCTTTTCGGGCTCAACGGGGTGATTTTTGATAAATTCGGAAAGCTCCGCCTCGTCTCCGATCACTACGGCATCCTTCGCCCTTGAGGCTATGGCTCTGACCTCGGGATGTCCGTGATCGCCTATTACGATGACCCGTCTGCCCTCGGAATCCTCCTTGGAGACTATGCGGTGGATCCTTGCAACGTAAGGACAGGTCGCATCGATGACGTCACAGCCCCGCCCTTCAAGTGCGGCGATCTCCTCCTTGGTAGCACCGTGGGCTCGGATGATGACCCTTGCGCCGTCGGGAATATCCTCGGCCGAGGAGGCGACGTTTAGCCCAAGTCGCTCGGTGACGGCGCTGTTGTGTATCACCTGACCAAGCGACCAGGCACCCCTTCCGGCCTCCTTTGCAAGGGCTACCGCACGGGAAACTCCGAAGCAAAAGCCTGCGTTTGCGGCAACGGTGACCTCTCTCATTTTCCTGCCAGCTCCGATATCTTTTCAAATATCTCCTCGGCCGCCCTGTGATAGTCCTCCTGGGTGGGCTTACCCTCCGCAGGGGTGGGACGGAAGGGCTTTCCGATGACTATCTTAAGCCGTCCGAATCTCCACTTTTTTTCGGGTATGTATATCGGCAGGACGTCACAGCCTGTCCGCAGTGCGAGCATTCCCGCACCTGCCTTGACGTCGCCGTCGACCGAATGTCTCGTGCCCTGGGGGAATATTGCAAGTCTGCCCCCTGCACGGACGGTCTTGAGTGCTTCCTTTATTGCGGAGACGTCGGCTCCCTTTCTGTCAACGGGGAATCCGCCGAGATATCTGAAAAGTGCGCCCAGAAGCTTGTTTTTAAATATCTCCTTTTTGGCCATAAAACGTACCTTCGGCTTTATTCCGACGGCAGTGACGAGGTATATCGGGTCGGAAAGCGAGCTGTGGTTGGCACAGACCATGTATCCCCTGTCGGTCGGTACGTTTTCCCTGCCGACCACCTTTACAAGGTGCAAAGCACGGAAGATAGCAATTACTATGACGGCGATTATCGTATAGACTATCATTTTCCGATACGCTCCTTTATCGTGTTGACAAGCAGCTCACGGGACTGCTCAAGGGTATTTCCCGTCGTATCAAGCAGTATCGCATCCTCGTGCCGACGCAGAGGGGCGATCTCACGCTCGGAGTCCTGCTTGTCACGCTGCTTGATAAGCTCGGTCAGGGTCTCAAGGTCTACCTCTCCCCCGCTCTGGAGGTACCGTCTCATCGCCCTGTCCTCGACAGATGCGGTGAGGAATATCTTGACGTCGGCGTTTGGAAGGACGACCGTGGCGATGTCACGTCCGTCCATTATGACGTCGGCCTCGGCGGCAATGCGGCGCTGGGTATCAAGAAGGAACTGCCTTACCTTGGGTATGGCGGACACGGCCGAGGCGTACATCGAAACGGTCTCGTTGCGGATAAGCTCGGAAACATCCTCTCCGCAAAGGACCGTCCTTTGGCCCTCGGGCGAGGATTCAAAGCCGACGGTAATGTCATCGAGCATCCCGATTATACCCTGCGTGTCCTCCTTTGATATGCCTCTGCGGTGTGCGGCAAGACCTACAGCACGGTAGAGTGCCCCCGTGTCGACGTATATATAGCCCAAGACCCCTGCCGCATAGCGTGCAAGGCTGCTCTTTCCCGCTCCCGAAGGGCCGTCTATGGCAACGTTTATTCTTTTCATATCGCTCTGTGCCCCAACCCTACCGCCACCTCGTTGAGGTGCAAAAGACCTATGCCAAAGAACATCGCAACGCTCAGGTGCTCGTTGTGACGGGCTATGGCTATCTTGCCGCCTACGTTGAGGCCGATGGCCTTGTTCATTATCTGCGAGATGGCCTCTCTTGCCGCACCTGCGACTGCACCCTCCTCAAGATGGGTCTGTCCGATGACGCCCTCGCGCCTTGCGGCGACTATCGCACGCTCGATGAGCTTGTTTATGGAGGGAATGAACTCTCCTCCGAAGTTTGCCGCCGCCGTGGCTATACCGGCTTCGGCCGCCGCCTTTTTTTCGGCAGTCTCCTGCTCGGGCCCGGGGGTAAGAGCCACCCTCAACGCCGCCGCAGCGACCGTTTTACTGCTTCCGTCTGTCATAAATGCTACCGTCCTTTCGTTTGTTCTGCCGCCCTTCTCCCCGCAAGACGTGCGGTCGAAAAGGCTATCTGAAGATTGAATCCGCCTGTGTAGGCGTCGGTATCTATTATCTCTCCTGCAAAATAAAGTCCCTTGACTATCTTTGAAGCCATGCTTGCAGGGTCTATCTCGGAGGTCTTTACTCCGCCCGAGGTTATTATAGCGCTCTCCGCAGGACCATGCTTAAGCCCCTCTATGGGAAAGGACTTCAGCCTCTGCACCACCGTTTTTCTCTCTGCCTTTGAAAGCACGCTTACGACGGTGTCTCCCCCGACCCCCGAAAGCTCGCAAAAGGGAGCGCACATTGAGGCGGGAAGAAGGGATCGAAGCAGGTTTTTAAGAGTCTGTTTTGGCGAGGCGGATATCTCCCTGAGCACCCTTGCATCCAGCTGCTCCTGCGTCAGAGCCGGCTTCAGATCAAGCTCGACCCTGTATAGGGCGTCCTTTTTTCGCATATGGGCGCTTGCGCTTATTACCGTCGGGCCGGATATGCCGGTGTGGGTAAACAAAAGCTCACCGAAGTCGGAATATATCTCACGCCCGTTCTCAAAAAGCCTCAGGGCGACGTTTTTAAGGGTCAGCCCCGCAAGCTCACGGCAAAAGCCGTCACTGCTTTCAAGGGCTACAAGGGAGGGGCGGGGCTCGATTATAGTGTGTCCGAGCTCGGCGGCAAATCTGTATCCGTCACCTGTCGAGCCGGTTGCGGGATAGGAAAGTCCGCCCGTTGCGATTATGACCGTGCGGCTTTGGAAAAAGCCCTGCTCGGTCTGCACGCCGCTTATCTCGCCGTTTTCGGCAGTGACGCCGACAGCGGCGGTATGCAGGGTCTTTACCCCGCTTCGGTCGGTATATCTCTTAAGGGCCATTACCACGTCACCCGCTCGGTCGGAGACGGGAAAGACACGGTTTCCACGTTCTGTCTTGAGTGCAACACCGAGGCCTTCAAATAGCTCGATGGTATCCTCGGGTGAAAATGCGGAGACGGCCGAGTACAAAAATCTCGGGTTTACGGGGACGTTGCGGAGAAACTCGTCTCTGTCACAGCGGTTTGTAAGGTTGCACCTTCCCTTGCCCGTCAGCCCAAGCTTTCTGCCCATAAGCGGGTTTTTCTCCAGCAGCAGCACCTCGGCGCCGCATTCCGCCGCAGTCGCTGCGGCAAGCATACCTGCCGCACCTCCGCCTATTACCGTACAGTCGTATATCATATCTCACCTCGGGTTTGCAAGGAGTGCCAATATCCGTTCCTCGATGGCCATCGACAGCAGACTCGGTGTGTAGGTATAGTCAGCTCCGTCAAGCAGCTCACCTACCGAATTGGGGATACGGGGATCGTAATCGGCCTTTGAAAAGACGGAGTTTTCTATCACCAGCTCACTCATTACCGCACAGTCACGTCCCTCAAGGCCGAGACCTTGGGCGCAGAGGGTGCTCCAATCGTCACGGTAAAGCTCGGCGGCAAGGGCGTTGAAAACGGGGATGCCCCGTTGGGCATCGTGGTAGTTTGAAAGGAAGCCAAAGCCCTGGTAGTCGGAGGTAAGGGAGGCGTATCTCTCAAGCTCTGAATTTTTGGGGAGCGGAAGAACCCCCACTCCACCCGCAGCCGACAGCAGGAGGGGGTTTTGCTCAAGAATGCTTCCGTTCACGGCAAGAAAGGCGATCTTACCGTCTATAAAGTTTTGATAAAGCTCTGCAGCGGCGGTGGCACGGTCGGCGTTGTTGGCAGGGGAAATCGCTTCAAGGAGGTAGCTTACCCCACGTGAAAAGGGGACCTGCGATGCCGCAACGGTCCAGGCTCCGCCCTTTTCGGTCAAGAGCTGACCGCCGCAGGAAAACGCTGCTCCCATACGGTCTACGATACCGCTTCCGCTTATATCGGGACCGAGTGCGGCGGCGGCCTTGGAGAAATCAAGGTACTGCTGCCAGGTCCACTTGCCGGTCTCGGCAAGGTTTTTGATATTGCCCTCACCCAGAGAAGAGAGTATCCCGTGGTTGTAAAGCAGAAAGCTTCCCACGCTTGGAAGATGATACTCCGAGGGGATCTGGAGCGACCACTGCTTGTCCTCCCAGGTCACCTGCCCTGCGACGCCGTTATAAAAACGGCTCTGGTCGTTTACGTTGAGTCCCGCCTTGACAAGGATCGCATCGTCGGTACTCAAAATATATCTTCTCTTTGCAAGGGAGTATATCTCGTAGGGGCGCAGACCGATAACGTCGGCGTACTTTTTCTCCGCCATGGCGGCAGGGATGTACTCCTCGCTGCCTGCGGAATATTCTATCTTTATCCTCACGCCGAGCTCCAGCTCGATATCACGGTATATCTCTGCAAGACGTCGGCCGCTCTCGGTCTGATCGGGTATGTAGCGTTGGGCAAAGGGGAGCTTCATAACGAACTCATAGATCTGTGTCTGTGCAGGGACCGATGCGGTCGTCTGCTCGGTCATTGCCGTGGTAGCTATGCTTTCTCCTCCGCCCCTGCGGCAGGAACAAAAGCAGAGCATACCTGCCGCCGCTAAAATCAACGCTATGCGCTTCACCCTTCTCACCTGCCTGTCCGTTTTATCCGAAGATGTATCCTACTCCCCGCACTACCCGTATATATTTATGTGCGGACTCACCCTCGCCCAGCTTCTGTCTTAAGGTCTTTATATGCATATCGAGGGTTCGGCTGGACTCGTTTGCTCCGCTTCCCCAGACGGTTGAGTAAAGCAGGTCGCGGGTCACCACCCTACCCATGTTTTCGCACAGAAGCCTTAACAGCTCGTACTCCTTTACCGTAAGCTCCAGCCGTCTGCCACCTCGGAAGGCTTCGTACCTCTCGGGGTAGATCTCGACGTCGAGATACTTTCTCATCCCCGGTCCGCCCCGTTGGCCCTCGGTCCGTCTCAGCACCGAGCGTACCCTTGCGGCAAGCTCCAGCACCCCGAAGGGCTTTGTCATATAATCGTCCGCACCAGCGTTCAATGCGGTGATGCGTTCGTACTCGCTTGAGTGTGCGGCTATCATTATCACCGGAATGTTTCCGGTGTGCTCACTGCTTCTGAGCCGTCTTAAGACCCCTAAGGAGCTCTCCTGCGAGTTCTCCGAGCCCAGTATAAAGATATCGGGGGGACTGTTTTTTATTGCCGAGAAGAGCTCTGAAGCGGTGCTGAAGGCCCTGCAGGACCAGGAAAAGGAGGAAAGGGTATAACGGATAAGCTCACGCATATCCGTATCCCCCTCAAGTATGCAAATGCTTTTTTTGTCCGATTCCATTCTTACTCCTGTTTCAACCTCTGAAGCGTTCTATTATACCGCCTCTCATCGGCGGTCCGGGCAGCTCCTCGACACGGCTTTCGACAAGCACGCTGTCAAGGCCTATCCGATTTATCTCCTCCCAGGGGATGACGTATTCCTCCCGTCTGCCGAAAAGACCGAAAAAGCGGGGACGCCCCGGTACCACAAGGGAGATTATAGAGCCTGTAACTCCGTCAAATTCGACATCGGCGACCACGCCGAGCCTCCGTCCGTCGGTGAGATTGATAACGTCCTTGCACTGAAGGTCGTAAAGTCTCATGTTTTCTTTCATAGCGGTCTCACCCCCATGAAGTCTATGCTCGGCAGGGGCGCAATATTCTACTCTTCTATACCGTTTTCGGCCTCGTATCTGACCTGCTCTATCGCCGCTTGGTGCTCCTCGGCGTTGCGGGAGAAGATATGCCGTCCGTTGATGCGGGCGACGTAGTAGTAATACTCGCTCTCCTCGGGGTAGAGTGCGGCCTTTATTGCCGCTATACCCGGGTTGCAGATAGCGCCTATGGGGAGGCCCTCGACGACGTAGGTGTTATAGGGACTGTCTATCTTCAGGTCCTCGTTGGTCAGATTTTCCTTGCGCTGGGGAAGGACGTACTGCACCGTAGCGTCTATCTGGAGGTGGGGATAGTCGGGGCTTTTGAGACGGTTATGAATGACCGATGACACCGTCGGGCGTTCATCGTCGTACTTTGCCTCTTTTTCTATCATCGAGGCGATGATTATTATCTGATTTATATCGTAGCCTATGTTGTCGGCACGTGCCTTCATATCTACGGTTATCTTTCTGTTGAAGTTTGAAAGGAACTTGCCTATAACCCTCACCGGATCGTCTCCGACGTAGAAGGTATAGGTATCGGGGAAGAGATAACCCTCAAGGCGGGTCGGAGTATACTCAAGACCGTCGGTAAAGCTGTAGCCGTAGTCGTAATACTGTGCCGCAGCCTTGAGCTTCCAGGCCTCACAGACACCGTTTTGCTCAAGCAAAAGGAAGATATCCTCCTGCTCGGTGCCCTCGGGGATCGTTATCTGCACGGTCTGTCGGGAGCTGACTCGGTAGCGGATGGAGGAAAGGATGGTTCGGTAGTCCATAGATGCGCTCAGCGTATGCTCTCCCGCCTCTATGCGGCTGTCCATATCGGTAAGGCGTGCAAAGAGGGTAAACAGCGATGGGTATTTTATTATTCCCGCATCCTTGAGGCTTTGGGCTATTTCGGATATACCGTCGTTTTCCTCTATGACCACCACCGCCTCGGCATCGGCCTTTGAAAGGGCGAAGATGTCGTTGACGGCGATTATGGCAAACGACGATATAAGCACCGCAATGCCAAACACCAGCATAACAAAGCTGATGGCCGACATACAGCCCACGCCCTGCTTTTGGGGCTTTTCCTCGGTCTGACGGTATATCTCGTCGGGACTTGACGCACCGTCGTCGAAGCTCTCTCCCCTATTTTGCTCGGGGGGAATGCCGTTTATCATTATATCGGTATTTTTGTCTTTTTTTCTCATGGAAAAACATTCCCTCCGCCGTCTCACACATTTCCCCCTCGGGGCATAGTATAGACCGAAGTCGGAAACGGCTTGAAAATAAGTTTTCTTTATGAAAGGTTGGTTTCTTTATGTGCGGCAATGTTTTCGAGGATAACAACACCTGCCTGTGGATCCTTCTTGCGATCGCAGCAGTGCTCCTTTTCAACTGCTACTGCGGCAACAACTAAGCCCTCTCGGCAGTCGCTCCGCCCCACACAGGGGCGGGGCTTTTTAATACTGCATCGACCTTTTTACAAAGGCGGCGCTTACCTCGTCCTTCATTATCCGTCCCAGCTCGAAGGCAAACTCGGCGGCGGCGCCGGGGCCTCTGGCGGTTATGATGTTGCCGTCGGTGACCACCCTTGCATCTCTGCAGACCTCCGCCCCCTCGAGGTCACATTCAAACCCCGGATAGCAGCAGGCTCTCTTTCCCTTTAAAAGTCCCGCCTTGCCAAGCACCATCGGTGCTGCGCAGATAGCAGCGAGGTATTTCCCCGCCTCTGCAGTGCGCTTTATCAAGGCTTTGACAATGGGGTTTGCCTCAAGATTTGCCGCCCCCGGCATTCCTCCGGGAAGCACGACCATGTCGGGAGTTTCGTTTTTGAGCTGGTTGAGGGTACGCTCGGCCGTCAGCTCGACACCGTGCGCTCCCCGAACGGTCTTACCCGAGACACCTACCAGCACCGTCTCCACCTCAAGTCGGCGTAAAACGTCAAGAGGGGCCAAAGCCTCCAGCTCCTCAAAGCCGTCGGCGAGAAGTATCATTACCATAATTTTCTTCCTTTCAGTCAAAAAGCACTCCCGGGCAGAGCCCCTCCCCGGGGGCTTCGAAATATACCGCCATCCCTCTGGGAAGGTCGGTCGTTTTGCCTTCGGATGCGAAGATGATGTTTTGTCCGTCAAAGAGGGCGAACCTTTCTCCGTCGGTATAAAATCCACCGCCGAGGGTGGAATAGAGTCTGTCAAGAAAGGCAATATCCTCGCCGCTTCTGCAGACGTCCACCCCCAAGGGATGCTTTTGTGCAACGGCTGCGATGGCTTCAAGGTCGCCTTTTTCCGCCCTTTTCATACCGCAAAGGCTCTGCGGGTATTCGACCCTGTAAAATGCAGTCTCAAATCCGAGGCCTTTATAGTAGTCAAAAAGCTCTTCCTTTGCGGGGATGAGCAGGGCAAGGGAGTCTCCCCTGTCCCTTATCCTCCCAAGCGCATACCCAAGCAGCTCCGACATATATCCCCTGCCCCGCATATCGGGTCGGGTGCAGGCGGCGTATATATACCCCGCTCTGCGTCCGTCGGAAAGAGGCAGACTCGGAAAGAGCACCATCGAGACTATCTCACCGTCAAGGCGGTATACTGCCGAGGCTTCGGGACGGAATATTCCCTCAAACACCGCCCCTGCAAAGTCCTTCGGATCGTCGAAGCAGGAAAGGTATAACCCCTCCATCTCGGCTCGGTCGTTTTCTTTTGCGGGACCGATCACCTTTTTTCACCTCTTGCGCTGTATCTCATAAGGTGTATCGTCGGACGGTAGGATTCCTTGGCCTTTTTAAGGCCGGGTATGCCCATATCCTCCTCATGGTTGAGATATTCCACGTCCTCAAGGGATAACGCCAGGTGGTTGTTTACCGTGGCGTAGGCACCCGCAATGTCGGCCACCGCCTTTTCAAAGTGTACGTCGGCCACACGTGGGGTTATTCGGCTGCAGAGCGAAAAGGCGATGACCTTTCCCTCAAGGCGTATCACCCTTCCCTCAAGACCAAGCTCGGTCGGGTGGGCAAGGGCACGTCCCAGAGCACAGCCCTCCCTTTCAAGGCTTCCGCCCACACAGCTCTCGCCGCTGCAAAGTCTGCGGTTAAAGGCAAGTATCTCCGGTGCATCCTCGGGGGTAAAGGGGTCGGAGGTATATCTGTCGGCATTTTCAAGCCGAAAGCGGTTTACGAAGTTTCTCTTTTGGTGGTATTTCTTGCCCGAAAGCAGGGCAAGGTCCTCACGGCGGTAGATGTAGTCGGCCCTGTCGGGCTTTTCCTCAAAGAAAAAGTCGTAACCCGGCAGACATTTGACTACCTCACGGCATTCCTGTTGGGTAAGTCCCTCAAAGCTCGGACGTCCCTCGCACATCTGTGCAACCTCTGCAAGTATCAGCGGCAGGTCGCCCCGTCCAAGAGGAAAGGAAAACCTCAGCATGCCGTTTTTTATACTTCTGCGGAGGACGGTACCGTGGCAGAGGGCTATCTGTTGGGCGTAGAGCTCACGCCAGATATACATATTCACAAAGGAATCGTCGCAGGAAAGGCTGTCAGCCTCGGCAGCGGCGTTTTCTATGAGCGCTCGGTCGGAAAGCTCAATGTCTCGGAAAATCACTCATCTTCCCCGCTTTCGCACACCGAGGCGATCCTTTCGACTATCGCCCTGTGGATAACGTCGGGAGGCAGCATCCTGCCGTTTTCAAGCACGTCAAGTATCTGCCAGTCACCGTATTTCGCCGCGGCCTCGGCGGCACGGGCGCAACGGGACATATAGTCGGAGTCGGCCTCGTGGATGTCGACGCCCTCGCCCCTTGAGATCACCTTAGCCTTGGAGGTGGCCGCATCGGTGCGGAGGTATATCACGAGGTCGGGCTTCGGAAGCCCGTAGAGGCGGTATTCGGTGTCCTCAAGCCAGGCAAAATAGTCCTCCCACTCACCCTGCGGGAGCTTTGAGGCCTGATGCACGGCGTTTGAGGTGGTATATCTGGCGGTGAAAACCAGACCGCCCTCACGGTAGACCCGTCCCCAATCGTCCTTTAAAAAGGAGGCCACACGGTTTACCGCATAAAAAGCCGACGCCGCATAGGCGTTGACCGAGTCGGCGCTTCCGCCGAATTCGCCCGAGAGGTACTGCTTTACCGTACCGCCCGAGGGGGTATCGTAGTCGGGAAAGCTCGCATAGGCGGCCCTGTCGCCGAATACCTTTTTGAGCATTTCGTACTGGGTGGATTTTCCCGAGCCGTCAAGGCCCTCCAACACTATCAGTTTACCCATTTTTGGCCGCCTTCTTTTCCTCGCGGCGCTGTTTTTTTACCGCCGAGATAAAGGGCGGCAGCCGCTTCATTATACGTCCCACACGTCCCGGCTGTTTTGCAAGGCGGTAGAACCATTCAAGACCGTGCTTTACAAAGAAATCGGGGGCACGCTCGGTGTCGCCTGCGTAGATGTCAACGCTTCCGCCAAGCCCGAGCATAAGCCTGACCGAGGTAAGCTCCCCTGCGTGCTTATTCATCCACAGCTCCTGTCTGGGAGCGCCGAGGCAGACGAAAAGGACGTCGGCATTCGAGGCGTTTATCCCCTTTATGACCTCGTCATCGTCGGTAAAATATCCGTCCCTGCAGCCAACTACCGCAAGACCGGGGTATTTCTTCATAAGGTTCTCGGCGGCACGGTCGGCAACGCCCGGCTTTGCACCGAGTATGTAGAGCTTCTTTCCGAGACGGACAAGCTCGGGAAGTATGTTTTCGCCCAGCTCGACCCCTGCGACCTTTTCCTTCAGAGGTCTGCCAAGCATATTCGACGCCTTGACCACACCCGCACCGTCGGGCACTATCAGTGCCGCCGACGATACAGCCTCCATTGCGGCAGGGTCCTTATGGCAGGTATAGACTATCTCTGCGTTTGGTGTTGCGACGTAGCGTGCGCGCTCGCCGCAGGCAAGCTCGGCGCATTTTGCCACCGCCTGCTCCATGGTCACGTTGTCGACCTCGACACCCAGTACGTTTACCTTCTCGTTCAAGGGAATTATCCCCCTTATATATATTTTGATACGATTATATTGTATCAAAAAAACTCATTGGGGTCAACACCGAAAAGACCTGCTCACACAACGTAAGCAGGTCTTTTTGTTTTAAATTTTATCCTTTGCGCTGCCAGAAGGAATTTGTGTAGTCGTTGTAAGAAGCGTACGTATCCGCACTTACGGCGGGATCGGTCATATCAAACTCACCGATGTGCATCGTATAGCTCTTGCCGCCGCTTTTTCTGACGTAATATGCATTCCAACCAAGCGGCTCTTCAAATACCATCTCGTTCAAAGCAGTACCCACAAACGCATATTTTCCTATTTCGAAAACACTTGCGGGAATGACTATCTTCTCAAGCGCTGCGCAGTTTACAAATGCTTCCTGACCAATTATGCCTATCGAGCCCGGCAGGGCAACCTCTTTGAGCTTTACACACTCACGGAAGGTATACGTCTTGATCTCCTGCAGCGGACAGCTTTCGTCAAAGATCACCCTCTCAAGGGCACTGCACCCATTGAACGCATCCATTCCCAGATTATCCAGACACAGCGGAAGCTCTATCGATATAAGTCCAGAGTGAGCAAATGCGCCGTCACCTATCCAGTAAACGGCATCGGGGATGTCGATACTTTTAAGCGAGGTACAACTCACAAATCCGTATTCTTCTATAGATTCAAGCTTACTGTTCTCCTCGAATACTACCTCTGCCAGAGCGGTACATCCCCAAAATGCGCTGGAGGATATCTGCCTTACGCCTGCAGGTATCACTATTCTCTTAAGAGAGATGCAGTCTGTAAATCCGCCTATCTTTTCAAGAATACTGCCTTCTGCGAAGGTTATCTCGGCAAGCGACGTGCATCCCGCAAATGACGATATTTCAGTAACGCTTGAGGGTATTTCCACACTTTTGAGGGATCTGCACTCGGCAAAAGCAGCGCTTCCTATCACGCCTAAAGCACTGTTTTCTCCGAAGTTTATATCCTTAAGCCCCGATAAAGCAAATGCACTTTCCCCGATCTCGAAAAGCTGACTGTTGTTTCCAAAGAACAGGCTCTCCAGCGCAGTGCAACAGAAGAAGGCCCATTTTGGGACACTGTAGAGCTGACTGTAATCGTTAAACCAGACGTATTTTATTCCGGTGCAATTTGCGAATGCACGTTCTCCTATGCTCGCAACGTTTGCCGAGACGGTCAGGCCCGTCAAATTTGTGTTGCCTTCAAATGCGCCATCGCCGATTCCCGTAACTATATATCCGTCAATGGTATTTGGTATGTAAAGATCTCTGTCCGTACAGCCGCCGATACCGACGACAGTACAGCTTTTTTTGTCGCTGTTGACAACGTATTCAAGTCCGCTTGTGCTTACCGTTCCTTCAACAAACCCGTCCTTATAGCTCTGTCCGCACCGCCGACAGGTATGCAGGGTGTACCCGGCTTCAGCTCCCACGGGGTCAACTGTCGTATCTTCATAGTCATGGCTCTTTTTTGAAATGACCAGGGTCTCAAGAATATCTCCGCATGCGGTGCATTCGTACCGTGCGCTGCCCTCTGCGGTACAGGTAGCCTCGGCCACAACAACATAATCGTAGTTGTGCTCCCCTGTTGCAGGGATGCTCTCCTCACTTATTCTTTTTCCGCAGTCAGAGCAGTCAAAGCAGCCCACTCCCTCGGAAACGCAGGTAGGCTTTGTTAAGACGGCGTAATACACCGAAAGATGCTCATCCGTGGCAGGGACGATGCGCTCGACGGTCTCCCCGCAGACCGAGCACACTCCCTCCTCAACGCCGTCCTCGGCACAGGTCGGGATTTTTGTCTGTGTCCAACCGTCCACAGAGTGCTCCGCACATGCGGTAGTACCTGCGGTGGTCTGTACAGCAGTAGTCTGTGCCGCAGTAGTCTGTGCGGCTGTGGTCTGTGCGGCTGTGGTATCGGACGGAGTAGGCTTTGGCTTACCGTCTCCCCCCGAGGTCAGTAAAATAACTGTCAGTACGATGGCTGCAACGGCAACCAGCAGGGCTACCGTTATGACAAGCAGCTTTTTTCTGTTTTTTTCCACCGTGTCTCCCCCTTTACCCCGGTCAATCGTTTTACTTTACACGTGGCGCCAATAGTAGTTATAGGTGTAGGTTGCGGTAAGGTACTCGGCGTTTTTCTCCGCAGAGGTAAGAATGACCGAATCGCCCAAAGCCGTGGGCGAGGTGCTGACGTACCAGCCCGTCGGGTCTTCAAACAGGGCGTTTTCAAGTCCGGAATAGACAAATGCGGTTCCTTCGATGGCCATAAGGTCTGCAGGCAGGACTATCGAGGTAAGGGCGGTGCATTCGTAGAAGGCAAATGCGTCTATTACCGATAGACGGCTTCCCTTCTCAAAGACGACCTCCTTGAGGTTTTTGCACCGATAAAATGCCGATCTTTCTATGGACTCGACGTTCTTTGGGATGGTTATGCTCTCAAGACCATCGCTCTCGCAAAACAGACCTGCTTCGATCCGGGTAAGACCGCTCGGGAGCTTTACCGTCTCAAGGCGGTCGCAGTAGGAAAACGCCTCTTGGCCGATCTCTGTCACACCTTCGGGTATTTCGATGCTCACAAGGCTGTCACAGTCGGCAAACGCCTTTTCGCCGATATAGGTCATATCCTGCGGCAGAAGGATCTGCTCGATGCTCTTACAGCCCTTGAATGCACCTGCAACGATATCTCCGCCGGTAACGGTGACCTTTTTAAGGGACTTCGGAAGGTAGAAGGTCTGGATACAGTTAGTGCCCGACTCCAATGTATATCTGTAATCCACTCTGTCGCAGTTGCCCTCGGCCGAGGAGGAGAATATGTAGGCAAAGGGATAGGGTGCGTCGGGTACTGCACCGTCCTTCTCTGTTGAGTGTCCTATAAAGGGAACGGTTATGCTGTAAAGATTGTTGCAGCGGCCGAAGGCTTCCTCGCCTATCTCGGTGACGCTGTCGGGTACGACCACGCTTATAAGTGACTGACAGCCGTCAAAGGCCTCCATGCCTATCTTTTCAAGGGTGCTTGGGAGGTCTATCTCACGAAGTGAGGTACAAAACGCAAATGCGCTGTTTCCGATATAGGTTACGCCCTCGGGTATCTCCAGATAGCGAAGGCTTCCGCAATGGGCAAACGCTTCAGCATCGAAGCCTTTAAGAAGGCTCCCCTCCTCAAAGGATACGCTTTCAAGGTTTTCACAGGCCCAGAAGGCGTCCACGCCTATCTTCTCTACCGAGGCGGGGAACCAGACCGACTCAAGCTGGGTGCATTCCTGGAATGCAGCATCGTCTACGCCGACAACGAAAAGCCCGTCGATGGCGTAGGGTATATAAAGGTTTCTGTCTCTGCAGTCACCGATGCCGGTTATGATGCAGGTAGCGGTACCGTCGTAGTTTAACTCATATTCAAGTCCCGTAGCAAACTCTATTTTGGGGGCGAAAACGCTCCTTACAGTGTCTCCGCAGCGGGTGCAGACGCTTACGGTGTAGCCCTCCGATTCAAAGGTCGGCTCATAGGCGGTAGTCTCGTAATCGTGCCAAAGTGCATCAAGGACCTGGCTTTCAAGGGTCTCGCCGCAGTCGTCACAGAGCTTGCACTGAAGCCCCTCAAGGGTACAGGTGGGCATATCGACTATCATCCAGGAGTAGTTGACGTGGATGTCATTGGTGGGTATCGGCCTTTGGACGGTCTGCCCGCAGACCCAGCAAAGCCCCTCTTTCACGCCCTCGACCGAGCAGGTGGCCTCGCTGATGGTCGTCCAGTACACACTCTGTGGCTTGAGCATGAAGGAACGCTGCCGCCAACATCGGAGGTATCGGGCAGGGTGGTGTCCTGCGCAGAGGATCCGGGAACGGCGGTGGTACCGGGTGTAGCGGTAGTACCGCCGACGGTGGTGCCGGGTGCGGTAGTACCCACCGCAGGACGGTCGGGCTCGTCGGGGCGGTCATCGCCCGAGGTAAGAATAATGACTGCCAGTACGATCGCAAGCAGGATCGCAACGGCGGCCAGAGTCAGAATAAGTATTCTCGTTTTTTTCGATCTCATTATGAATACACTCCTTATTTATCCACCCCGTATTATACCACTTTTCCCCGTTTTGTAAAGTCCGATAGGGCAAAAAGCCCCCTAAAAAGGGGGCTTTTAATTTACGCAGGTTACTTGCAGCCGCAGTTGTCACCCCGTTTGTCGGGCGGGAAAAACTCGTTTACGGGGAAGGAGAACCTTGCGAACATATCGCAGGCGTCCGACTCGCTGTGTCCGCACTCCTTTTCGGGAACGCAGTACTCGTAGGCGGGAACGGTTATCTGTGTATCACGCTCAAGCCTTATTATGGAGAACTGGCCGAGGGTGGCATAGAGCCGTCTTTCGCCGTCGCCCTGACTGATGCGGTCACGGAAGCAACCGCAGATGCATTCGGGAAGCTCGGAGACAGAACGGCAGGAGCAGCTGTCGCTGCCGCAGAATCTGTCGCAGGCTTCTGCGACCTTGACACCCAGCAGCACGGGGTCGACCACCTCGACGGTGGCGGTGGGAAGGTTGGTACGGGCAGGGAGCTGCTTGTCGTTATCCCCCACGGTCAGGCGTGAGGAGAATATCTTGGCGCTGCCTTCGCTTCCGTAGAGTATGGCACGCTTATCGAAGGTAGCAAGACCCTCGATCTCGACCGGACGGGTCATACCGCAGAAGGCGTCGGCCTCAATGCGGTAGAAAAACTTCGCATCGACGGTATAGAAGCCGTCGTTAAAGGGTACGGGTTCAACGTCTACGTAGGTCCAGAGTATGCTTGCAGACTTGGGCTTTACGTTTATCGCATTGTTAAGCACAGCCTGACCCTCGCAGGTGAGGTAAACTCTTATGTCCTCAAGGCAATCCTTGCTACGGCAGGCATCATACACCTTGCGGGTATGGATACAGAACTGTTCTCTGTCCCTCCCGCAGATGCTTCTGTTTTCAGGCATTTTTACTCCGTTTCTCGGCGGTAGGGAAATTGCCCGGGGTCCTTGCCATTGACCGCCGGCAGATGGCACGCATACGGGCTTCAATAACAGTTTATGCTAAGCCCGTTTTTTTGTGCGCCCTGCTTTACCCTTACCTCCTTAAAGCCGAATCTCTCCTTAAAGTAGGTTATATTCTCCCTTTTGTTGCCTACCGCCGCCGACAAAAGCCTTGGCTCGACGGTTATCTCCAGTACCTCGCCTCTGGCATCCTTTAGCATCCCCTCCACCCTGCGGCGGATACGCCTTGAGGTGACGAGCTCGCCGAAGGCGGGATGGTATGCACCCGCAACCACCTCCGGCTCAAGGCCCTCGCTTGGGTTAAGTCCGCAGCGTATGACGGTTATGCCCCGAGCTTCGAATATCTCGCTTGCATCGGCACAGATGTCTGCCGCCCTTTCGATACTCAGGGGGGTATAGCTTCCCTCTCGGTACATCCTTGCAAGCTCGGTCCCCTCTATTACGACCACGGGGTAGAGTCTTACGCCGCTTGGCTCAAGCTCGGCGGCCTTAAGGACGGAATACATCGGGTCGGTCTCCCCGGGAAGCCCCGGCATGAGCTGCAGCACCAGCTCAAGTCCACCCTGCTTGATGATCTGCGAAGCACGCTCTGTGTCAAGGGCGGTGTGTCCACGCTTCGATGCGGCAAGGGCGGTGTCCTCCATGCTTTGTGCGCCGAGCTCGACGGTATGCACCCCGTAGCTTTTCAGAAACTCGGGGGTATCGGGGGCTATGGCGTCGGGTCTTGTGGAAAGTCGGATACCCGAAAGCCTCCCCTCCCTTACAAATCCGTAGGCGGCAGAGAGGTACCCCTCCTGGAGCGACTTGGGTATGGCGGTAAAGCTCCCTCCGTAGAAGGCAAGCTCGGCGCCCTCGCCCGAACGGGAAAGTCCTTCGGATATAAGGGCGGCGACCTCTTTGGGAGAGGGCGGACGTTTTACCCCTGCGATGGTGCGCTGGTCGCAGAAAACGCACATATTGGGACAGCCGCAGTGGGGTATGAATATGGGGATTATCCTGTTTTTGGGCATGGTCTGCTCCTTTGTAAAAACAGTCGGGCAGAGCTTACTCTTCCCGACTGTTTGGTTTGATGCTATCTTTCGCCCATGAGCTCAAGGCCCTTCCTTGCGGCGTTCTGCTCGGCTTCCTTCTTGCTTTTTCCCTCGCCCACGGCTATGGGGTTGGAGTTGAGATAGAGTGTGACCGAGAAACGCTTGTCGTGGTCGGGACCGCTTTGGGCGGTCAGCTCGTAGCGGATGGTCTCCTCACGGTTTTTCTGGACGATCTCCTGCAGAGAGGTCTTGTAATCCTTGAGGAATCTGCCTGCCACGGCGGTCTTTATATTCTCCTGAAGGCGGGGTATGATGAACTCACGTGCGGCTTCGAGGCCACCGTCGAGATATATTGCGGCGATGAGCGCTTCGGTCGCATCGGCAAGTATGGAAGCCCTGTTTCGGCCTCCGTTTGCATCCTCACCCCTGCCAAGAAGGAGATATTTCCCCAGGTCGGCCGCAAGAGCGACGGTGTAGAGCGAGGTCTCGCATACCACCGATGCACGCAGCTTGGTGAGCTCACCTTCGGGAAGCTCGGGATAGGCGGTGTAAAGGTGCTCGGCAGCGAGCATATTCAGCACCGAGTCTCCCAAAAACTCCAGCCGTTCGTTGCATATACCCTTATTCTCGTTTGCGTATGAAGAATGGGTCATCGCCAGACGAAGCAAGCCGGCATCGTTGAAGGTGTAACCCGTTCCGGGGATAGTGTTATCCATTTCAGATCTGGTTCTGGATGAAGTTTACGGCGTCTCCGACGGTCTCTATGCCGGCAACCGAGTCCTCGTCGATCTCACCGATGTCAAATTCCTCTTCGAGGGTCATAACGATCTCGACCATATCCAGAGAGTCGGCGTTGAGGTCCTCCTTAAAAGAGGTATCCATGGTAACCATATCTTCTTCCACACCGAACTGGTCGCAGATTATTGCTCTGATCTTCTCAAATACCATAATAACACTTGCCTTTCTTTATTTGCTTCTATATTTAGAATAGTTGTATTTTGATGATTTGTCAATACCCTCGGAGAAATTTTTTACTCGGCAGAGCCGCTCGGGAGCTTCATAAGCTCTACGTTGTCGCTTATCTTGCCTACGATACCGCCCTGGGCAAAGCGTACAGCCCTTGCGATGGCGTTTTTCATGGTGTAGGCGTCGGCCGAGCCGTGTGCCTTGATAACGGGAGCCTTGACACCCACAAGCGGCGAGCCGCCTATCTCCTTGTAGTTCATCATCTTCTTGATGGCATAGATGTCCTTTTTGACAAGCAGAGCGCCTATCTTGGACTTAAAGCTCTTTGTAAGGGCCGATTTGATCTGTTCCATGAGAAACATCGCCGTACCCTCGACCGACTTAAGAAGGATGTTTCCCGAAAATCCGTCGGCAACGATAACGTCGGCTCCGCCGTAGAGCACGTCCCTACCCTCTATATTCCCAACGAAGTTTATCCTGCCCTCCGCACCTGCGGCCTCCAAGAGGGCGTAGGTCTGCTGTCTGAGCTCGTCGCCCTTGGTCTTTTCGGTGCCGTTGTTGAGCAGGGCGACCCTCGGAGAGTCCTTTCCCAGCTCCACGGAGGCGTAGTAGCTTCCCATATAGGCAAACTGCAGAAGGTACTCGGGGGTACAGTCGGCGTTTGCGCCGCAGTCGATAAGTATTGCTCCGCCCTCAAGGGTAGGTATGGTCGGGGCAAGGGAGGCACGGCGTATGCCTCTGATCCGCTTGATGTAGAGTGTGGCGGCGGTTATTGCCGCACCGGTCGAGCCTGCGGTGACGAAGGCATCCCCCTCGCCTGCGGCAAGGGCCTTCATTCCGACCACCATCGAGCTTCCCGATTTGGAGGTACGCACGAGTGCGCTGTCATCGTCCATGGATATAAAATCGGGTGCATCGACGATGCGTATTTTCTCGGAAAGCCCTCTTTGCTCAACGATGGGGGCCACCTCGGCGGCGTTACCTACGGCAACGGCCTCTATTTTGTATTCCTCGACGGCGTCGCACACGCCCTGCGTCATCTCGGCACAGCCCTTGTCGCTGCCCATAACGTCAACGATTATCTTCATTATGTACCACTCTTTCTTCCCAGTCACGGACGATTCCCAGCGCCCTCTCTGCGGCAAGCAGACGGGCTTCCTTCTTCCCCGCTCCGGGTATTTCGGTATCGATTATGCCGTAGTTTACGTTCATCGGCTGAAAATCGGTCTCGCCGCCCTTTGAGATATACTCCGAAAGAGCGCCTATGGCGGTGCGTCGGTCAAGGGGTACTGTCTCACGTCCGCCAAGCTCGGCGGCTGCGGCAATGCCCGCATAAAGTCCCGAGGCGGTAGACTCGACGTAGCCCTCTACCCCCGTCATCTGTCCGGCAAAGCTTATCCTGGGGTCGGAGCGCAGGCGGTAAAAACTGTCAAGCAGACCGGGTGAGCGTATATAGGTGTTGCGGTGCATAACTCCGTAGCGTAGGAACTCGGCGTTTTCAAGGCCGGGTATCATGGAGAATACACGCTTCTGTTCGCCGAATTTGAGGTGGGTCTGGAAGCCTACCATGTTATACACGCTTCCCTCGGAATTGTCTCTGCGGAGCTGTACGACGGCGTAGGGCCATCTTCCTGTGCGGGGGTCGGTTAGCCCCACACGCTTAAGCGGACCGTAGCGCAGGGTGTCCACCCCGCGCCTTGCCATTACCTCTACGGGCATACACCCCTCGAAAACACGGCTGTCCTCAAAGCCGTGTACCGGTGCCTCCTCGGCAAGGGCAAGTGCCTCTCTGAAGGCAAGGTACTGCTCCTTATCCATAGGGCAGTTTATATAGTCCTCCCGACCCTCCATATTTCGGCAGGCAAAGAAGACCTTTTCAAGGTCTATGCTGTCATACGACACAAGCGGTGCCGAGGCATCGTAGAAAGAAAGAAGGCTGCTGTCTCCGAATATTCCGGCTATACGCTCTGCAAGCCTGCCCTCGGTCAGCGGTCCCGAGGCGATTATCACCCTACCCTCGGGAATATCCTCAACGACCGTCGGAAGGACGGTTATATTGGGATGAGAGCATATCTTTTGGGTTATATAGCTTGAAAAGCCCTCTCTGTCGACCGCAAGGGCGGTACCCGCCTCGACACGTGTGGCATCTGCGGCGGTCATTATAAGACTGTCACAGAGGCGAAGCTCCTCCTTGAGAAGCCCCACGGCGTTTGAAAGGCTGTCCCCACGCAGGGAGTTGGAGCAGCAGAGCTCTGCAAAGCTGTCCGAGCCGTGGGCAGGGGACTTTTTCAGCGGTTTTTGTTCAAGCAGGGTGACCTTCACCCCACGGCGGGCGCACTGCCAGGCCGCTTCACAGCCTGCAAGCCCCGCTCCCACTACCGTGATATTATTCATTTTCGTCGGGTATACCGTCGGCGGTCTGCTTTGCACGGCCTCTGGGGCGGTACTCTCTTTCGTAGCCGCAGCCCTCGGCGGCACAGTAGATCTTCTTTTCGGTGTGGGTATACTTTCTGAAAAGGCTTCCGCCGCAGTTGGGGCAGACCTCGGCAAGGGGCTTATCCCAGGTTATAAAGCCGCAGGCAAGTCCCTTTTCGCAGGCGTAGAATTTGTTTTTGTTCTTGGATATCCTCTCAAGCACCTTGCCGCCGCACTTGGGGCAGATGCCGGGGGTCTCGGAGGCCATGGGCTTGGTATTTTTGCACTCGGGGTAGTTGGGGCAGGCAAGGAATTTGCCGAAGCGGCTGCTCTTGACCACCATGTTCGCTCCGCACTTGTCGCACTTTACGTCGCTTACGACGTCAGGCACCTTGACACGCTCGGAGATATCCTCCTCGGCCTTTTTGAGTTCCTTTTCAAAGCCGCCGTAAAACTCGGTCATGACCTCACGCCAGCCCAGCTTTCCCTCGGATATGCGGTCGAGGTTCTCCTCCATACCTGCGGTAAATTCGATGTCCATTATATCGGTAAATTCCTTGAGCATAAGACCCGTGACGACCTCGCCAAGGGCGGTGGGCTTGAGGGATTTGCCTTCCTTTTCGACGTATTCACGCTCGGTGATGGTGCCGATGGTGGGTGCGTAGGTGGAAGGACGGCCGATGTTGTTTTCCTTCATTGCATTTATCAGCGAGGCCTCGGTGTAGCGTGCGGGCGGCTGGGTAAACTTCTGCTCGGAGGTGACACCGTGGTTCAAAAGCGCCTCGTTCTTTTCTATCTCGGGAAGGGCGGTATCCTCCTCGGGGGTATCGTCGGTAGCCTCCTCGTAGAGTGCCGTAAAGCCGGGAGAGACGAGGGTACGCCCGTTTGCACGGAAGGTATATCCGCCGCAGGCGACCGTCAGCGAGACGGTATCGTACCATGCACACTGCATCTGGCAGGCGATAAATCTCTCCCAGATTAGCTTGTAAAGACGGTAGTGCTCGCCCGAGATGACACCCTTGACGTCGTCGGGAGTTATGTCGGGATAGGTCGGACGGATGGCTTCGTGGGCATCCTGTGCGTTCTTATCGGTGCGGAATACCCTCGGCTTTTCGGGGAGCATGGACTCGCCGAAGCGGCCTGCGATATAGCTTCTTGCGGCCTCGACGGAATCGTCGGAAAGGCGCAGGGAGTCGGTACGCATATAGGTTATAAGACCCACCGAGCCGTGTCCGGGTATATCAAAGCCCTCGTAGAGGTCCTGGGCAAGCTTCATGGTGCGTCTTGAGGTGTAGGCAAGACGTCTGGAGGCCTCCTGAAGCAGAGAGGAGGTTATAAAGGGAGGTGCGGGCTGACGGGGCTTGCGCTCCTTTTTTACCTGATCGCAGACGGCGGTTGCGCCCGTGACGGCGTCGGTGACCGTCTTGGCCTCGGCCTCGCTGTGGAGCTCCTCACGCCTGCCGTCCTTTCCCCAGAACTTGGCGTTAAAGGTCTTTTCGGACTTTCCGTTGGGGGAAAGCTTCAAAAAGACGTTCCAGTACTCCTCGGGTACGAAGGAGCGTATCTCGTTTTCACGGTCGACGACCATTCTGGTAACGACCGACTGTACACGTCCTGCGCTGAGGCCGGGGCGCACCTTTTTCCAAAGCAGGGGGCTTATCTTGTAGCCCACCACCCTGTCAAGCACACGTCTTGCCTGGTAGGCGTCGACGAGGTCGGTATCTATATCCCTGGGGTTTTCCATGCCCGCAAGGACTGCCTTTTTGGTTATCTCGTTGAAGGTGACCCTGCGGCACTTCTCGGGCGGAAGTCCAAGCAGTGCGGCTATGTGCCAGGATATTGCCTCTCCCTCACGGTCAGGGTCGGCGGCAAGATAGACCATCTCGGCGGCGGCGGCCTTGGTCTTTATCTCCTTTATGGTCTTTTCTCTGCCGCGGATGGGGATATACTTTGGCTCAAAATTGTTTTCTATATCCACTCCGAGGGTGCTTTTGGGAAGATCTCGCAGATGTCCCATCGAGGAGACGACCTCGTATTTTGAGCCGAGATAACGTCCTACGTTGGGG
>JAFXIT010000061.1 GCA_017532825.1 Clostridia bacterium | reverse complement strand
TGTCGATGCCGACCATGGCAACTATCGGCGAGGAGTCGTACTGGCCGCTGCTGTGGGCGGTGATTATGTATCCCGACGGACACCTTACCGCCTCTACGGGGATGCCGCGGCGGTCGGAGCCGTATTCCTCACTGCGGTAGATAAGGCTGTACTGCTCACCGGGGAAGATCTTTTCGTATTCGGGAGACATCTTTGCGATTATCTCGGCAGGGTCGGTGATGGCGGAGGCTGCCGTGAGGTGGTTGACTGCCGCAAGCAGAGCCGATACGGCGATGCAGATTATCAGCAGTACCAGAGTGGGCTTAACGTTTTTCATCAGTCATCATCTCCTATCGGCTTGGTCTTTACGGTACGGTCGATGATGGGAGTGAGGATGTTCATGATAAGTATCGCAAAGGAAACGCCTTCGGGGAAGCTGCCAAACGCCCTGATAAGGGCGGTGATAACGCCGCAGCCAAGACCGAAAATGAGCTTTCCGAGGGGAGCAACGGGGGTGGTCGAATAGTCGGTAGCCATAAATATCGCACCGAGCAGAAGTCCGCCGCCAAAGAGGGTACGGATGGGATCGGTACCGAATGCGAAGCAGAGGAGAACGGTGGAGGCTATGTAGGAGAGGGGGATAATAGGGGAGATGATCCGACGTGCAAGCAGGTATATACCTCCCAGTATCAGCGTGATAGCGCAGGTCTCGCCGATACAGCCGCCCCTCATGCCGAAAAGAAGGTCGGTAAAGGGAGGAAGGGTCTCCGAGGAGACCAGCGTCGTTGCGGAGGATACCGCATCAGCCTTGCCAAGCCAGGCAAATGGGGAGGTCCAGTCGGAGCAGTAGGCCGCAAAGGACAAAAACAGCACGATCCTTGCGGTTATGGCGGGGTTTGCAAAGTTTTGTCCGATGCCGCCGAATATCTGCTTTACTACCACTATTGCAAAAAATGCACCGATAGGCAGTATCCACAGCGGTATGGATGGGGGCAGACAGAAGGCAAGAAGCGTACCGGTGACGATGGCCGAAAGGTCGTAAAGGGTAGAGGGACGCTTCATGAGCTTTTGAGAAATAAACTCAAAAAACACGCAACAGGCTACCGATATGCCGGTGACAAAGAGGGTGCGCGGACCGAACAGCCATACCGATGCGGCAAGGGTGGGAGCCAGAGCGATCAGCACGTCAAGCATTATGCGTTGGGTAGTAACGCTTGATTTAATGTGAGGGGAGGATGTGACGATGAGAAATCTGTCCTGCATTTTACAAGCCTCCTTACTTTGCGTTCTTGAGCAGCTCTTTTGCGAGCTGGTTTTTGTGGGAAAGGTCACGCTTTGCCGGACAGCTGTAGGAGCAGCAGCCGCAGTTTATACACAGATCGACGTCGAGAGCCTTGAGCTCCTGAACGTCTCCGCGGTCGTAGGCCTTTTCGATGGCGGCCGGCATCAGCTTGATGGGACAGACACGTATACACCGTCCGCACTTTATGCAGGGGGTCTTGTTCCTGCTTGCATACCGCTCAAGACAGATAAGGGCGTTGGTGTTTTTGAGGATGGGGGTGTCCAGGTCTATCAGACAGGAGCCCATCATAACGCCGCCTGCAAGAAGCATGTTGATCTGTGAGCTGTCGATTCCCGCAAAATCCAACAGCGCTCCTGCGGAGGTGCCGACGGCAACCGAGAAGTTGCCGGGGTTTTTTATCTTATCACCGTCAACGGTAAGTCTGCGGCGGACAAGCGGCATTCCCGTACGGAGATATTTTGCAATGTAGGATACAGTGGATACGTTGAGGATTATTACCCCAAGGTCGGCAGGAAGCTTGCCTCTGCCTATAAGCGGACCGCCCGCCTCGTATACCAGCACCTTTTCCGCACCCTTGGGATAGCGTGAGCCGATGACCTTTATGGAGACGGTCTCAATATCCGCACAAAGCTCGGAGAGTATCTGTGCCGCTATGGGCTTGTTTCTCTCAATGACGATGACGGCCTTGGGAATCCCCGTATACTTCAAAACGGTGCGTATTCCGTCGATTATATCGGTGGCGAACTCAAAGACCTCTCGGTTGTCGGTGGTTATGTAGGGCTCACATTCCGCAAGATTTATATACAGAGTGTTGATATTCTTTGCCGCAAGCTTGACGTGGGTGGGAAATCCCGCACCGCCCAGGCCTACAAGTCCCGAATTTCTTACCGCCTCCAGAAAGGATGCCTGATCGTTTACCTTCGGAGGTGCAATGGACGGATCTGGGGTGTCAAGCCCGTCGGATTCTATGACGATAGCACGTGTCATCCTGCCGTTTGCCCCAAGACGCTCGGTGATGCCGCTGACCCTGCCCGATACCGAGGAGTGTATTGGTGCGGAGATAAAGGCGGAGGAATCGGCTATCTTCTGACCGACGAATACGCTGTCCCCGACGGCAACGAGCGGCTCGCAGGGAGCGCCGATGTGCTGGGACAGAGATATCTCAACGGTTGCGGGAGAGGGCATAAAAACGGTCTGGTTCATTCGTGAGCGTTTGCGGTGGTCAAGATGTACCCCTCGCATCCTCTCGGAAAAATTAAACATAAAATACTACCTCCTTGTCGGATGGGTCAACGTTTGTTTTTGGAAAGTATCGATTCTATCTGATCGGTAAGCCTTGATATATCCTTGTTCGTACCTTTTTTCATGTCGGTAACGAGCCTTTCAAGCCTAGCCGCCGCAGAGACAAGCCGTGAATATGCATCGGAGCTTTTTTGAACAGACTTTTTTTGAATGGGGGAAGCGTTGCCCTCGGAGAGGGTATCACCGCTTGAAAGATCGTAGCTTGCACCGGAGTAGGGAGCTATGGCATTGTAGCCAAGGGAGCAAAGCTCGGCGGTAAAGGCATCGGCGACCTCGTCCTCGGAGTGTACGACGTATACCTTACGGGGTTTGGGCTCCATTGCTCCCAGCCAGTTAAGCAGAGTCTTTCGGTCGGCGTGGCCGCTTATTCCGTCAAGCCGCTTTATGCTTGCACGGACGTTTACCGTTTCGTTAAAGAGCTTTACCCTCTTTGCACCGTCGCACAGCGCTCTGCCGAGGGAACCGTGTGCCTGGTATCCGACGAATACCACCGTAGACTCCTGCCGCCAGAGATTGTGCTTGAGGTGGTGGCGTATACGCCCTGCCTCGCACATTCCCGAGGTCGATATTATCACCTTGGGGGAGCTGTCGGAGTTTATCTGCTTGGACTGCTCGGTGGTTTCCGAAAACCTAAGCCCGGGGAAATACAGAGGATTTATTCCCCGTCTTACAAGGTCTGCCGCCTCGTCGTCAAAGCACTCTATATCGTTTTTGGTAAATATCTTCGTCGCTTCGACCGCAAGCGGACTGTCAACGTATACATCAAAATCCCCAAGGTCTCCCAAAAGACCCTCGGCCTTGATGCGGCGTATCAGATAGAGTATCTCCTGGGTACGTCCGACGGCGAAGGAGGGGATTATGACGTTCCCACCGCGGGAAAGAGTTTTGAAATTATATCGGCAAGCTCGGAAGCGTTGTCTGACACGGGAGGATGGTCACGGTCACCGTAGGTAGCCTCCATGATGACGGTGTCACCGTGCGCTATACGTGTGGGGTCACGGAGTATCGGACGGTCGGTGCTTCCGATGTCACCCGAAAAAACGAGCTTCTCCGAAACACCGTTCTCATTTATCCAAAGCTCTGCGGATGCCGAGCCGAGCAGATGTCCTACGTCGCAGAAGCGAAGGGTGATCCCCTCTGCAAGCTCGGTCTTTTCATCGTAGGGAAGAGGAGAAAAGAGCTTGAGGGTCTTTTCTGCGTCGGAGAGGGTGTAGAGAGGCTTGACCTGCTCCTCACCTGAACGGCGGGCCTTGCGGTTTTTCCACTCTGCGTCCGATTCCTGGATGCTTGCGCTGTCACGGAGCATGACCGAGCAGAGATCTCTCGTTGCGGGGGTGGAGTATATCCTGCCGCCGAAGCCCGAGGCAGAGAGAAAGGGGAGCATTCCCGAATGATCTATGTGGGCGTGCGTCAGCACAACTGCGTCTATGTCGGATGCGGGTATGGGAAGGGGACTGTTTTCGTAATCGTCGGTACCCTGCTCCATGCCGCAGTCAATGAGTATGTTCCTGCCGCAGGCCGACAGCAGATGCATACTGCCGGTGACCTCGTGAGCGGCTCCGATAAAGGTGATCTTCAAGGTATCATCTCCTTAATAGTATTATAACCTAAAAAAAACGATTTGAAAAGATGTTTTTTGACTATTTTAACATAGGAAGAAAAAGGGTTGACATTAAAGCTCGACCTGTGAGATAATTAAAGAGAAATCTTACAATGGAGGGAATGTCTGTGAATCGGTTTGGAAGGATGGTGCTTATATTTATGAGCATGACGATACTTGCCTCCTGCGGTGGAACGGTAAATAAAGCTCAGACAACGTCAACATCGGAGACTACTGCGTCGGAGACTACCGCACCGGAGACTACTGCACCGGAGACTACCGCATCTACTACCGCCCCCGAGGCGAAGACTGTAGACCCTCTTGCACTGTGTATAACCGAAGGCGGTCTGCCGCTTACCGAGGAGACGATCGACAAAAGGTTTGCCGATTACGTCGAGATGGGAATTACCTGCGTGCGAATAGATACATATTGGGACACCTCGGAGCGGGGTGTGTGGAGGATGTCGGAGGTTACAAAATGGCATCTTGAAGCCGCAAGAAAATACGGCCTGACCCTCAAGCTGATACTTCCTACGGTCATGGGTCCCCCTGCATGGCTTTTTGAGGACGTCAATACACGTCTTGCAGACAGATACGGCAGACTTTCATACAATACCGTAAGCTATTGGTATGAGGGGATATACCAATACTCCGATATGGCCTTGAGAGCGCAGCTTAGTGCTATCGTTGACGGGGGATATACCAATCTTATCGGCGGTATAGTCGTGGATATGGGACCTGCGGGCGAGCCGCTCTATCCCCCTGCATGGACACAGCCTGCATCCGAGGTCGAAGGTGAGGTCATGTGGTGCTACGGTGAAAATGCGCAAGCCGACTTCAGAGCCAAAATGGAGCAAAAATACGGGGACATAGAGGCTTTAAACCGTATGTGGAAGACCTATTATGAGTCCTTTTCGGAGATCTCGGTGCCGTATGAGGGTGAGGTCGGGAAGAAATTCTGGGAGGACACTATGGAGTGGTACCGTGATACCAAGCGGGAATTCTGCAAAAAGCAGGTAGACGTATTCGCCGCCGCTCTGTCCGACTTCGGCATTGCCGACTGTCCGTTGATACTCTACCTTCCCGGTGCGGACGTTTCCGAGGAGGAGTGGGATGCAAACATAAAAAACAAGAGTGCAAGCCACGGCATGAAGCTTGGCTGTGATAACCAGTTTATGGCAGATCTTGCAAAGGAAAAGGGCTGCAGACTGCAGTATACCGGCATAAACGATACCGAAAAGCTTGCAATACTTGTTGATTATATGACCCAAAACGCCATAGATGTACCTGTCTACGGTGAAAATGCAGGCGGCAACGGAGAGTTCCCGCAAACCCTTGGCTACATCGTCAGAAAACACGGTCTTGCAGGTATAGATTATACCCATGCACGGTGGATATATGACGAAGCGGACGGTGTAACAAAAAATAAGCGCTACGGCGAGTTTGCCGAAGCGCTTAAGGATATCAAAAAATATTTAACTAGATGATCTCACAACGGAGCGGTGCGGAAAGCGCCGCTCCTTGTCTTGTTACCGATACGGATGCCGCCTTTGAAGCAAACTCTATCGCCTCGGGGATGTCCTTGCCCTCCGAAAGGGCGGTGACAAGCCCTCCGTTGAATACGTCGCCTGCGCCCGTGGAGTCGACTGCACAGACCGGGAATGCAGGGAAGTGTCTGCCCTCGCCGTTACCGTCGGAGAAATACGAGCCTGCCGAGCCAAGGGTAATAAGCACCTTTTCAATACCTTTTTTGTGGAACTCCGCCGCAGCAAGTGCGGCAGATGGGTCATCGTCTACCGAAATGCCCGTAAGGGCTGCAGCCTCGTGCTCGTTGGGGGTTACCATATACACCAAAGACAGAGCCCGCTCGGAGATGCTTCTGACGGGGGCGGTGTTGAGGATGACCTTCGTACCGAGTCCCGATGCAAGCTCGATGACGTACTCCAAAGCGTCTATATTGATCTCCATCTGGAGAAGGAGATAGTCGCATTCCTTAATAAGGGGGACAAAGGAATCAAGCTCCTCCCTTGTAAAGGCTCCGCAGGCACCGGGGACCATGAGTATCTGGTTTGCACCGGTGGATTCCTCGACGCAGATAAGCGCCGTACCCGTGGGACGTACAGGGTCGGTGATAAGCAGGGTGTTTAATCCCTCGGAGGCGTAAAATTCCTTTACCTTTTTACCGAAATCGTCATCACCCACACGGGAAATAAAGGTAACGTCACAGCCCAGTCTGTTTGCGGCGACGGCTTGATTGCTGCCCTTTCCGCCGTGTCCCATGGAAAAATCACTGCCGCTGACGGTCTCGCCGCGGAGGGGGAGACGGTCGGCACGGCTGACAAGATCTGCGGCGTAGGAGCCTATTATAAGTACCTTTGACATTATCTGTCCACCTCGTATACGTCTGAAATTACTGCAAAGCTGTTGGCCGGTAGGGTAATGTAGATGTCGCCGTTGTATGTGGTGTAGTCAGCACCGAGCGACGGAAGAGCGGTGTCGGACGGTACGGTGTCCTTGGAGAAGAGGAACGACCGAAGGTTTGCAGAGAGCTTCGGTGTGCCCTTTACCGTCAGGAGTACCTCCTCCGAGGTGTTGTTTACAATGACGTAGGTGCTTTTTCCGTTGGTATCGAGAAGATAGGTCCCGCTGACACCTTCGGTACCGAAATCCATGGGAAACACCAGAGAGTCGGGACGGCAGAATTTAACTAACATTCCGTAGGCATGGTAGAGAGGCTTGGGGGCAAACCCTTCACTCTTGTTGCCTAAGAGTCCTTGGGAGGTCATATCCGTACTGCCGTCGGACAAGACGTTCATATCAAAGAAGGCAGAAGCGTAGAGCGAGGTCGTACCGTCGTTGATGGCGTTAACGGCAAAGTCCGCATAGTACATCGCACGGGCGTATTCGTCCGAGATGACGTCCGCTCCAAACTCCTTGACGGTATCGTCGAAGGCGGAGATAAGTGATATGCCCTCTCGGAGGGAGGCGGCAGTCAGGGCAGAGTCTATTGCGGAGAAATAGCTCTCATAGCTCTCCGCAGAGTTCTGGGGAATACCGCCGAGGATGGTGACGTCGGAAAGACAGTTGTATCTGCGCTGGGTTACAAGGTAGTCGATAAGTGCCGTAACTCCTTGGGAGACCGTAGCGGAGTCCCTCTTCGCCTCGGCAAAGGAAAAAGCAATATCGACCTTCATTCCGAGCTCTTGGGCGATGTCAAGGACCTGGAGAAATCCGTCAAATTCGTCAGAGGAAAAGTCATATCCTCCGTTTGCCGTTTCGAAGGAGGAAAGATTGAGAGGAATGCGTATCTTGGCCATGCAGAGCTCATCTGCAAGAGAAATGAGCCTTTCCCAATCGTCGTAGCTGTGGGTCGGATTGCAGGGGAGGAAGAACTCTGTCGCCCAGCATACCCCGACGGCATCCAGGGAGAGGGCGTTGGGCTCTCCGAGCGTAGCGGAGGGACAGCCCGAATAGGCGCTGAAATCACGCTCGTAGATCGCATATAGACTGTAATCCCGATCTACCGGGGTGTCCTCGGTAAATCGGTGTTCGACCTTATCGACGGTGTAGTACCAGCCTAAAAATACAAAGCCCTCACGTGTGGGTGTGGGCAGGGTGATCGTAGAGCCCTTTTTTATCCCCGTTATCGGCTCGATACCTCCGCTGAAGCTGACCGTGTAGGTAATACGGGAGCAGCCGACAACGCATCCGAGCACCATTGCACACAGCACGACGACGGCTATTGATCTCCAGAGCTTCATAAAAACATCTCCGTTTAATACATGATTCGATTCTATGATATAATCAAAATGGGGTGATGTCAAGTCTGCAATTGTTAAATGAAGGTAAAATCGCTTGAAAATATTTTGTGTTTGAGGTAAAATAAGAGGTGAAAGGATGATACGATGGATATAAACAAGATGATAGAACGAATCGACCGATACGAAGCAACGGTGGGCGCTTACTACCATGCGATGGGTGTTTTGGGCTACGATGCCGCAACGGTCGCCCCCGAAAAAAGCGTTACCCGCAGAGGTCAGACCCTTGAGGTCCTCAGCGGTGTGGTATTCGATATGTCTACCGATCCCGAGCTGATCTTGACGCTTAACAGCCTCTGGGAAAACCGTGATCAGCTTTCTTCTGAGACGGTAAGAAGGGTAGAGCTGTTAAAAAAGAGCTCGGACAAGATAAGCAAGATCCCCAAGGATGAATATATCGCCTACGAAAGCCTTGTCAATACCGCCCAAGAGGTATGGCACAGAGCAAAGCCGGCAAACGACTTTGAGATGTTTGCTCCCTGCCTTGAAAAGCTGGTAGAGTCCTCCATCCGCATATACGGCTATACCGACCCGGACAAGGATCCCTACAACGCCGCCCTTGACGAGTATGAAAAGGGGCTCGACAGCGCAAAGCTGGACGAGTTCTTCGGCAAGCTTCGCTCCGAGCTTGTGCCGCTGATAAAGAAGATATCCGCTTCAACGCCGCCAAGAGAGGATTTCCTCTTTGGAGATTACCCCGTTGAGCTGCAAAGAAAATTCTCCGACCGCCTTATGTCTGCACTTGCCATCGACCGCAGCCGTTGTATAATAGGGGAGACCCTCCATCCCTTTACCGAAAATTTCGGCAGAGACGATGTACGCATAACCACAAACTACGATCCGCAAAGCCTTGCTTCCTCGATGTATTCGGTCATTCACGAGGGCGGACACGCTCTGTACGAGCTCGGAAGCGGCGAAGACCTTGAGGGTACCGTCCTTGCAGGCGGTGCGGCAATGAGTATCCACGAGAGCCAGTCCCGTCTCTATGAGAATATGATCGGACGCAGCAGAGAGTTTTGCGAGTATATCCTGCCGCAGGCAAAGGAGATATTCCCCGAAAGGCTCAAGGGCATAGACGGCGAGACCTTCTGGAAGGGTGTAAACCTCAGCCGTCCGTCGCTGATACGCACCGAGGCCGACGAACTCACCTATTCGTTTCACGTGATGGTAAGATACGATATCGAGAGACTTCTCTTCTCGGGCAGGGTAAACGTAAGCGAACTGCCCCGTATTTGGGCCGAAAAGATGTGGGACTATCTGGGAGTAGAGGTGCCCGATGACAGGCAGGGCGTCCTTCAGGATTCCCATTGGTCGGGCGGAGCCTTCGGATATTTCCCCTCCTATGCACTGGGAAGCGCCTATGCCGCACAGATATACGCAACGGCTCAAAAGGAGATAGACATTCCCTCCCTGGTCGCCTCGGGAAATATATCCCGTATAAACCAATGGCTTGAGGAAAGACTGTGGAGATTCGGGCGGATGTACGACCCCTGGCAGCTGCTTGAAAAGTGCTGCGGAAGTGAATTTGATCCGTCGTTCTACACCGATTATCTCAAAAACAAGTTCAGCAAAATTTATTCCTTGTAAATTAAAATGGCAAAA
The DNA here is from genome assembly GCA_017532825.1 of Clostridia bacterium. Lineage (GTDB taxonomy): Bacteria > Bacillota > Clostridia > Oscillospirales > QAMX01 > RGIG6452. Next base: position 9,594 of record JAFXIT010000061.1, on the reverse strand, counting down.
AAGGCGGATTGCGACATTTTGCGCTGTCCGCCTTGCTTTTTTGGAGAAAACTTGCGCAAACGTGTTGACATGCTTTGACTGTTGATGTAGAATGTATACACAAACATTTAAGGAGAAGTAAATGAAACGATACGATCTTGAAAGGCTATCGGAACTGTGTCTGCAGAATGATTCGGTCGATCCCGAGCTGTACTCTCAATACGATGTAAAAAAGGGACTTCGTGACATTAACGGTAAAGGCGTTGTAGCCGGACTTACGAATGTCTCCTTTATCAGGTCATCACGAAACGGAGAACCATGCGAGGGAAGGCTGTTTTATAGGGGAAAGGATATAAACGAGCTGGTATCACAGATCGTTGAGGGCGGCACTCTCGGATATGAGCGCATAGCCTATCTGCTTATATTCGGAAAGGAACCCGATGCCGCCGAGCTTGCGGAGTTTAACGAGCTCCTTGCATCTTTGCGTCAGTTGCCCAAGAACTTTGTCCGTGACGTTGTTATGAAGGCTCCAAGCGACGATATCATGCTTTCTCTGTCGGAAAGCGTTTTGATGCTGTCGGGATATGATAAGAACTGCCTTGATATATCCCTGCCGAACGTGCTTGAGCAGTGCTTGAGGCTGATTAGTCTTTTTCCGCAGCTTGCGGTCTACGGCTACCACGCATACAATTACTACATCAACAACGACAGTATGTATATCCACTATCCCGAGCCGGGGCTGTCTGCTGCACAAAATTTGCTTATGCTGCTTCGTCCCGACCGCTGCTTTACCGCCCTTGAAGCGGCTGCGCTCGATATTGCACTGATACTTCATATGGAGCACGGCGGCGGTAATAACTCGACCTTTACCATGCGTGTGGTCACCTCGTCGGGTACAGACACCTACTCCGCAGTTGCGGCGGCACTGGGCTCTCTCAAGGGCCCCAGACACGGCGGCGCAAACGTTAGGGTCACGGGTATGATGAACGAGCTAAAGAGCCGTCTGTCTTCTCCCGATGACGAGGCGGGCGTCAGACGGTTTTTTGAGGACATCTTGGACAAAAAGGCCTACGACCGCTCGGGGCTTATATACGGGATGGGCCATGCCGTGTATTCCGTTTCCGATCCCAGAGCAGGCATTTTAAAAGAGTTTGCAAGGCGGCTCTCGGTCGAAAAGGGGAGGGACGATGACTACCGTATCTTCTCTATGGCCGAGCGGATCGCTCCCGAGATAATATCCGAGCGACGTAGGATATACAAGGGTGTCAGCGCAAACGTCGACTTCTATTCCGGCTTTGTGTACGAATTACTGAATATACCGCCCGAGCTTTATACGCCGATATTTGCCGTGGCAAGGATCGTAGGGTGGTCGGCTCATCGTTTGGAGGAGCTTGTCGGAGGAGGAAAGATAATCCGACCGGCATATATAGGTCTGTGCGGAGATGAATAGACGCTTGACATACCGTTCGTTTCGGTGTATAATATGACCGTCCGCAACTGGCGTAACGCAGAGCACTGCAGGGGAGCGGATCGTTGGATTATATTGCCGTACGCCTGGGCAGGACAGCAGAGTGCTATCCTGCCCCGTTTTATTGCGATAAGCCTATTTGAGGAGGTAAAATGATGAACGAGTGGAGAGATTTTGTATCGGGCCGCTGGAACGACACCATCGATGTCCGTGATTTTATACAAAAGAATATTACGCCCTATAATGGTGACGAGAGCTTTCTTGAGGGTCCTACCGAGCGTACCAAGCGCCTTTGGGATAGGGTGCAGGGCCTTATGAAGGCGGAAGCCGAGGCAGGCGGAGTGCTTGACGTAGCCACAAACCGAGTTTCCTCGGTGTTGACCTATGCCCCGGGATACATCAACAAGGAAGACGAGCTCATATACGGTCTGCAGACGGAAAAGCCCCTTTGCCGTGCTGTCAACCCCTTTGCGGGCTTCAGAAATGCCGAGCAGGCCTGCATTGCCTACGGATACGATATCGGCGACGACGTCAGACGTGAGTTTTCCTATCGTACCACCCATAATACGGGCGTTTTCCGTGCTTATACCGCAACCATGAAAAAGGCGCGTCACGCAGGTATCCTTACGGGCCTTCCCGACGCATACGCCAGAGGCAGGCTTATCGGTGACTATCGCCGTGTTGCCCTTTACGGCATGGATAGGCTTATTGCCCAAAAGAAGGCAGACTGTGCCGAGATAGGCATTCGTGATATGTCGGATGAGAATATCCGCCTGCTTGAGGACATCGGCAGACAGTTTGAATTTATGGCAGACCTGGTGAAAATGGCCCAACAGTACGGCTGCGATATAACCAGACCGGCCCAAAACGCCCGTGAAGCCGTGCAGTGGCTCTATTTTGCCTACCTCGGCGGCCAAAAGGAACAAAACGGTGCGGCAAACAGCATCGGCAGGATAACCTCGTTTATAGATATCTATATCCAAAGAGACCTTCGTGAGGGGACCCTTGACGAGGCGGGAGCACAGGAGCTTATCGACGACCTGGTCATAAAGCTTCGCCTTATCCGTCATCTGCGCACCCCCGAATATAACGACCTCTTTGCGGGTGACCCCGTATGGGTGACCTGCTCCGAGGGCGGTATGTCGGAGGACGGCAGACCCCTTCTGACAAAGAGCTCCTTCCGTATGCTCAACACCTTGAGAAACCTCGGCCCGTCAGCCGAGCCCAATATTACCGTGCTTTGGTCGCAGGCTCTGCCCGATGGCTTTAAGCGCTTCTGCGCACGTATCTCGATAGAGACCGACTCCATCCAGTACGAAAATGACGACGTTATGCGTCCGATATACGGCGACGATTACGCCATCGCCTGCTGTGTTTCGGCGATGAAGATAGGTAAGCAGATGCAGTTCTTCGGCGCAAGATGCAACCTTGCAAAGGTCCTTCTTATGGCCCTTAACGGCGGCTGTGACGAGCAGTACGGCGAGCAGATCGGACCCGAGGGTAAGGTCTTTGAGGAAGGTGTACCGCTTGACTTCGAGGAGGTCAAGGATGCCCTTTGCAGATATATGGAGTGGATGGCAAAGCTCTACGTCAACACCATGAACCTTATCCACTTTATGCACGATAAGTATGCCTACGAGCGTCTTATAATGAGCCTGCACGATTCCGAGCCCGAGCGTCTGATGGCCTTCGGTATCAGCGGTCTGTCGGTGCTTGCCGACTCGCTGAGCGCTATCAAATACGCCAAGGTCATCCCGATAAAGGGAGAAAACGGACTCATAGTCGACTTCCGCACCGAGGGAGAGTTCCCCAAGTACGGCAATGATGACGACCGTGCCGACGATATAGCAAGGTGGATAGTTGAGCGCTTCTATTCCGAGCTTATAAAAACTCCCGCCTACCGCAATGCAAAGCACACCCTTTCGGTGCTTACGATCACCTCCAACGTCGTCTACGGCAGAAAGACCGGCAACACCCCCGACGGCAGACGTGCGGGCGAGCCCTTCGCCCCGGGTGCAAACCCCATGCACGGCAGAGACAGCGAGGGCGCACTTGCATCGCTCAACTCGGTGGCAAAGCTCTGCTATGATTGCTGCCGGGACGGTATTTCAAATACCTTCTCCATCACCCCCGACACTTTGGGACACGATACCGAGGATCAGGTGGGCAATCTTACCTCGGTCATCGACGGATACTTTGCCCAAAGCGCACAGCACCTCAACGTCAACGTCCTTGACCGTGAGAAGCTCGTTGCCGCAATGAACGATCCCAACCTCTATCCCAACCTCACCATTCGTGTTTCGGGATATGCCGTCAACTTCAATAAGCTCTCAAAGGATAAGCAGCTTGAGGTAATTGCACGCACCTTCCACGAAAGGATGTAACGTATGAGGGTACATTCCCTTGAGTCGCTTGCCGCCCTTGACGGAAAGGGTCTGCGCTATGGGGTGTTTTTGGCGGGCTGCGGACTGCGGTGCGTATACTGCCACAACCCCGACACCTGGAGCGCCGATGCAGGTACCGATATGTCGCCTGCAGAGCTTCTTTCAAAGATCGTGCGCTATAAGCCGTACTTCCGTACCGACGGAGGAGTGACCTTCAGCGGCGGCGAGCCGCTGTTGCAGGCTGACGAGCTTTGCAAGCTTGCCGAGCTCCTCAAAACCGAGGGCATCGGATATGCCGTAGACACGAGCGGAGCGGTCGGGCTCACGGATAGCGTAAAAAGACTCCTTTGCGGCGCACAAAGCGTTATATGTGATCTGAAGTTTCCCGATGCGGAAAGCTTTGGGAGATATACCTGCGGCGATTTTGCACTTGTTGAAGGCTTTTTGGCTTTTTTATCGGAGAATGATATTCCGACCTGGCTTCGCACCGTCATTGTCCCGGGAATCAACGACACCGAGGAATGGATGGAGCGGTACGCCAAAACGGCCAAGAGACTGATTCCCAATGCGGAAAGATACGAGCTGCTCGGCTTCCACACGATGGGCTTTTTCAAGTACGAAAGGTTAGGCATTGAGAACCCTCTTGCATCGGTAAGGTCTCTTGATAAGGAACGTTTGACCGAGCTGCAGAGTTATATTAATACGCTTTTAAAGTAATTAAAGAAAAAGCACACCCTCGGGGGTGTGCTTTCAATTTTTCGGTCAATCCTTTTTATATTCGAGGATATCTCCCGGATCACATTGGAGTACGTCGCAGATAGCTGCAAGGGTGGAAAAGCGAATGGCTGTTACCTTGTTGTTTTTTATCTTGGAGAGATTGACATTGGAGATGCCAACTCGCTGTGCAAGCTCGTTTAAAGATATCTTTCTCTCTACCATAATTCTGTCCAGACGCAAAATTATCTGTCCCATGCTGCACTCCTTACAGCAGTCCGTCTACGTCGTTTTCAAGAGCAACGCCGTGAGCAAAGAACTGTGTCAGACAGAGAACTATTATTCCCATAAATATGCCGCCCATATCGATACTTATCTCAGTAGCTTCAGAACCGAGGATCGGTCTTGCAATGACACTCATAATAAAGCCGATCACGGGAATGGCAATGGTAAATATTCCGATCTCCCTCATAAGGCGTACATTATCCCTTTGGAAGGGGGTAGCATTCTCCGATTTTTTGAAAATAAGGTGTAGGTTGCGAAATACCATAGCCATTACCGCAAGTATTATTGCTGCACCGATACCGAAAATTACAAAGGCGGCAGTGTCAATGGCACCGTCAGTAATGGGTGCGTTGACCTCAAAGCCGTAAACGTTAAGGCTTGCGCCACAGCATTCCTTTGAATCAAGGCTTACAAAGTATTTGACCCAATCGGGTGCAACGACGGAGCAGATCGCAGCAGCTGTGATCAAAGCCGCTCCGACCCAATGAAATACCTCTAAAATTTTCGTAACCACTTTTCCGAGTTTATTAAGACCGTTCATTTTAACCCTCCGAATAAAGTTTGTTTTATGGTGGATATTATACCATGCGATTTTATCTTTGTCAATAATAATTTTATGATAAACGATAAATAATTTACAATAAACATTAAGACTGCACCGCCGTGTGGAAGAACGGTGCAGTCTTGTTCGGTTATCCTATTTTATCTTTACCGAGTAGAGCTTAAGGTGCCCTTCGACGCAAAAGCGTATCGAAAAGCCTATAAAGCAGTCGGGCACGGAGCTGATATCGATGGTGTGCAGGGCTCTTTCGCCGTTTGAGGAAATGCTGAAGGGAATGGCAAAGCCACCGAGCTTTCCCGTGTTTTTCTCGTCAAGTCCTTCGTATAGGTGACATACGACCTCGCCCTTGATATCACCCTCAAAGTCTGCATCCAGAACTATGCTGCCGCATTCGTCCTTGCCAAAGAACACCGCAGGGCTTTTCAAAGCTGAGCCGACGGAGAAATCAAAGTCAAGACAGCCGCCGGTCGGGTACCCCTTGTCGGTGATCCTTTCATAGTAAAAATGGTTTCTGTCATGCTCAAAGCTGTAATTGCGGCGGTCGGCACTGCGGTCCTTTTGCTTGGCGGTCTCACGGATGAAATCGACCGAGCCTACAATGAGAGAATAGTCATAGGTGTAAACGATGTTGTGGTCGAGTATCTCGGCGGCAAGGGGGGCAATATAACCCGTTTGTGAATCCCTCGGACCGCCAAAGCCCTTTTTGCCGAAAAAACCTATCTTTGAAAGGTTGGTAGAGCCGATATATACGCCAAGACCGTAGTTACTGTCATCGACCAATGCAGACCAGTTTTCCGTCGGGTAGAAATCAAGCCAGGGCCAGCCAAGATCGTTTTCTTTTGTGACAAGCTCGGTGACCTCCCCATCGGTAAAGGGCTGCTTTCCGACGTAAGAGACACCCTTGTACCATTCGCCGTTGGTATATACACAGGCAGCTCCTGGTGACGTGCGGGGTATTGGGCGGTGTCGGGACGGGCGTTGTTTATGCGTGAGGTAACGTTTACGCAGTACCCGTCGAGACGGTACCATACCTCGAAGGTACACTCACCGGGGTGGTTGTTGAGCGGCCAGTGCATGGGTATACACTTTACGTAGATCTCGTTGTCCTCGCATCTGTACTCAAGCACCTTGGAACGGTTGCGGTAGCAGTCGCCCGACTGAATGGGGTTCCAACCGATAAAATGCCAGTTTTCAGCCATTTCAAAGCCGTCGGGATGAAAGGGGACGGGGTAGGCGTAGAATGACATCTGTACCTGTCTGCCCCAGTCGGCGCTGTTAAGCAGATTTTTCTTGCCCTTTTCCGACAGATGTGTCAGCGCACCGCCCAGCGAAAGGTTTGCACCCAGACGAAGGTAGTCGTTTTCAATAAATACGAGGTTGTCATCGGTGAGAAAAGAGGCGAAGCTTTTATCTTCGGACATGATATCACTCCTTATACTTGTTTGGTGCTACGCAGAAGGTAAGGGTCTCACCCTTTTTCATGGTTACGGTGAGCTCGGTAAGACTGTGGCCGTAGTATTTCTTTTGGTATACCTCGTAGGGATCGCAGGGCCTTTTGAAGTATACCGTGCGGCTGCCGGTATAGGCGGCGTGGATGGAAACGAAGCTTTCGTTTGCATACAGACAGTCGTCGCTTTTGGTATACAGATGGCATCCCGCATACTCGGCAAGAGAGGCTACAAGCTCGGCACGGGGTATCTGCGAGGCGCAGTAGGCGCTTGTAAAGCCCTTGTAACATTTTAATGCGTAAGCGACCCTGCCGTCAAGACAGTATCTTCCGAGCACCTCGGAATCGGGAGACTCTTCGATATAAAACCTCGGATTTACGAAGGGACTGACGTTTGGGGTACCTACCCAAATATTTGAGCGGAGCTCACGGTCCAGCCAGCCGTAGACACGGTCGGGGTCGTGATATTTCACCGCAGGGTGGTCGGAGCATATGCGGAAGCGGGGGGAGGTAGTGCGGTCGTCACGGCCCACCTTAAAGCCCGTCAGCCTTTCTATGTGGGCGTTTTCCATGCGCTTTTCGGCATTCGGGTCTATAAAGCCCGATGCATAGAGCCACAGTACCGTAGCACCGTTTCTTGCCGCCTTGGTATGTATTGCCTCACGCTCCTGCTCGGTCAGGTAAAAGACGTTGAGCATCACGTAGAGCTTGTAATCGGGCATCTGCGGATTTAAAAGGTCGTTGTGGAAGTGGAAGTCAACAGGTACGCCTATCCGTGACAGGTCGGTAGAACGGTAGAAATCCACCAACAGATCGTCGCTTCCTATTGATGCGGAGTGTATGCTTTCAAGGTCGTAGATAACTGCGACCTCGTTTTTCTTTTTGCGGTCAAGGGAAAAGGCGAGCTCGGAGATCTCGTTTTGCCGCTTGAAAAGCTCGAGGATCTCGGGACAGTCATACCTGCCTCCGCCGTAAAACTGGTCGTACCACCAACCGTAGCTGTCCTGGCAGAGGTTTCTTGCAAAGTCACGCTTGAGGGTGTTGACCGAGTCCTCAACACCGTAAAGCATCATGGAATCACGGAATATATCTCCCTCGCCTTGGAGGTGGGTGCGGCTGTCCTCCTCGGAGATAAATACCATGTTACGCAGCCTGAAGGCGTCAAGCACCTCTCTTTGGGCAACGTATCCGCCGGGCCATCGGTTGGTGTATACTCCCGGGGCGGAGAGAAAGTCGAAATACCCCGAATCAAGTACCTTGAGTATACCTCCGCAGGTGGAGGCGTTGTAGTATTCGGTACATCCCATTGCACCGAAAAAGGCACCTACAAGAAGATTGGGACTGCGCTTTTTGAGAAGCCTTGCAAAGTGGATCACCGAGTCGGCGGTCGCATCGTGCCAGGCTCGGTAGAAGTCAAGGGTGGCCATGCATTTATCAACGTCGAGAAATACTCCGAGGGTGTTTTCGACGGGAGTGCTGTCGTAATAACAGTCCTTCATCCTGTTGGATATCCTGCTGTGGGCTCGTAGATGTTCTCGTTCATTAAGAGGGGGGATATGTGGAGGATAAAATGAAACGTCGTCCCTGCGCCATACCCTCTTGAGGGTTTCCTCGTCGCCGTATTTTTCTTTAAGATATGAAGAGTAATGCTCAAGGAAGCCCTGTGAAAAGTCGCCGTACCGCTCTGCGGCCCACTTTTCAAGGTGGTTAACTGGGTACCACTCCGAGGTGCCGCCGGCGCAGAGGAAATAACCGATTATCCTGTCGGCAAAGGGGAGCGCCTCTGCCTTATCGCAAAACTCCGCAAGCGCTCTGCCGCCGTCCTCCCGCCATCTCTTTGAGCAAAGGGAATACATCCCCGGCAGAGTCTCAAAGTAGTTGCTCAGCTCTGCGGGAAAGTCGACGGGGAGGTTTCCTCCGTCGTTGTATCTCATCAGCTCCTCGGGATGATCCTTGAGCCATTGCGTGGGTGGATGAAGGGCTATGCGTACTATGATGTAAGCGTCGGGTATGTACTTGAGCAGGGTGCGGGCGCTTTGCTCAAAAAGCTCCGAGCCCGACAGACGGACGTGTGCCGCCGCCGTTTCGGGAAGTGTGGGGTCTCCGGGCTGGAACCAATCGGTGTTGGTCTCTATAAAGAAAAGCTTAAAGCCTGCCTTGCCAAGCTCACGAATGTATTCGGGATCGTTTAGCGGACCGTTTACGGTGAATGCCATTGGGGGATAGGGCCTGCCGTCAACGGTTATGGCAGGGGAACCGTTGTGATCTTTTATTTCTGCAATGCTCATCGATACAGCCTCCTTGAGAGGAATGTACCTATATAATACCAATAGAAAAGGAAATAATCAATACTTACCGACAAGTTTCGGAAGATGTGAATATAAGATAAAGAAATAATGGAGAAAAAGAAAAATCGACAGGACGAAACCTGTCGATTTTTGCCTATGAGCTACAAAAAAGATATTTTTGCTGTTTTTGCGTATGAATTCGAACTCTTACGTAATCGTTAGTTTTTAGTGATATTCCGTCTGCGACGGAGTGATATATTTTGCTTGCGCAAAATGTGATATTGAAACCTGCGGTTTCAGTGATATTATATTCGCCTCCAAAACTGGGCGAAGCCTTGCAAATAAAACCTCTTCACTATTCACTATTACTTATTACTTGCCAAAAATCGACCATAGGGAATAGTGAAAAGTGAAGAGTGAAGAGGTAAAAAGTAAAAATCGACATCCTTCTGTCGAAGAATGTCGAT
>JAFXIT010000060.1 GCA_017532825.1 Clostridia bacterium | reverse complement strand
GATATTTTCGCTTTGCGAAAGTGATATGAAACCTATCGGTTTCGTGATATTCTATTCGCCATAAACTGTCCGCAGGACAATATCACTATGCGTAGCATAATATCACTGCGAAGCAATATAACTCGCCGTCAGGCGAATAGAACTGGCGTGATACTCCGATAAGAGTATCACGCCAAAACGTGTCGGTATTTTCTTTTACCGTTTTATCTGTCTCTTACGACAAGCACGCCCATACAGCTGTCAATATCCAGGATGTGGGAGCCGTCTGCCGAAATGACGTTGCCGTCGATGGGCAGGTAGACGTCAAATCCGCTGCCGTCGGCAAAGGATATTTCGACCGAGGCAGTCTCCTTGGAAAGATTTGCAAGGTAGTATATCTCCTTGCCGCAGTCAAGGCGGGTATAGTGGGAGATAAAGAGTTTCTCATTCCCGCCGCGGGCGGTGATGTCAGGGGCGGCAAGGGCAGAGAGCTCGGAGATGCAGTCGACATCCATCTCGCTATATACAAGCCCGATCTCCTCGCACTCTTCGGGTCTGCTTCCTATCCATATTACCCTTCCGCCTGCGGCTTCAAAGGCGGAAAGCTTTTCGGCGGTCTCGGAAGAGATAACGGTGACGCTCGGCAGTACAACCGCCGAGTACCGTCCGAGACCTATGACCAGCTCACCCCCGTCGATGGAGGCCTTTTCGATGCTTGGGCTGTCAAGGAAGGTAAAGTCAAGTCCGTTTTCAAGGAGGGTCATAGCCGAATCCTTGAGGGCGAGGTCTATGGCCGCCTCGGCTTCGGGGTCGACAAGGTGCTCGGCTCTCGCCGAATCGGTCGGGACGAAGAGACCGATGGGGGTTACCGTCGTGGAGTTATCCAAAAGGGCGTTTATACGTCCGATATAGCTGTTAAACACCCTTAAGGCATCTGCCGTAAAGGAGTTGTCGGGGCAGATGACTCCGAATTTATTTGCGCCGCAGAAGGTGGCTATCGTCGCACCCTCAAGGCAGTAGCGTCCCGGATCGCCGACAAAGGGTGCGTTAGGATCGGCAAGGGGAGTAAACTCCAACAGCACGTCGGTCTTACCGACGTTTTTAGCCGCCGAGGAGACGTATTTGAGGCCTATGACACTGCCTATATCCATATTTCTGTTGAGCAGGAAATCCGCCTCAACGTGGAGTATGTCACCGCCCGGGATGTCCATCTCTCCGACTATACCCATAAAGTTTCCGCCGTAGGTCTCGATGTGGCGGACGATGGATTCCTCAAAGAGGAAGTGTCCCGACGAGCTGACACCGTGTTCCTCGCACCAGGCGCTTATCTGGCGGGTGTAGGCTCGGGAGAACATCTCCGATACCGTCTGATAAAAGTCCACTCTCACGGCACGGTCCTGCTCGCTTTGCCCTGCGAAGAGGGAATGGAGGTTGTCGTTTATGCTGTATCCGTGCATCTCAAGGAAGACCTGCGGCAGGGTGTCGGTCCAGACGACGTAGTTTTTGTAGTCACGGTTGCCAAGCTGGGGCTCGTCGGTAAAGAAGGCCTCGACCTCGTTAAATATGTCTCCAAGCTTATCGTGGTATCTCTCGTAGGTTATCTCGATAAACCTCGCCACGGCGTCGGGGTTGAGCAGGTCGACGTCTCTGAGGGTGAAGAAGTCGGTGCGGTCCTCGACACGGTCGGGAGCGTAGGCGTACCGCCTTGCATAGAGGTAGAGGGTATATTCGCCCTCGTTATCACACTTTACCCTGCGCTCGCCCACCTCAAGGGGTATAATGCCGTCCTTTGTCTCAAGTGACGCTCCGAGCAGGCAGATATAATCCTTGGAAAGGGTGTAGTCAATATTGCCCTCCCCGTTCACCGTCAGGAATTCGATACCCGTAGCCTCAAAGCTCGGATCGCTGTCCAGAACGTAGCCGAAGGCCTTGCCGCTTGGCCACTGGTATTCGTCGTATATCCAGGCGACCATATTCATTCTGCGAGTCTGCTCAAAGGCAAGCTTCAAGAGTGCAAAGTCATCGTCGTTTTTGAGGTATTCGGAGCTAAAGGGCACGTTGGTTATAACGCCGCCGTAGCCCATATATTCAAGGCTATCGAGCATAAAGGCGTAGTTTGAGTCAAACTGATAAAGGAGCTTTCTTGCACGGTAGTCGGCGGAGGGGCTTGTAAACTCGGCGGCAAGCCACCTGCCCGCAATGTCGTAGACCTGCTCCGAGGGGTCATCCTTTTCGATCGGAGGAAGTCCCTTGAAAAGCTCTGCCTCCTCGTAGGTTGCAAAGAAGGCGACTGCTTCGAGGGTAAATTCATCGGTGATGCTTGCTTCGTTTTCATATATGTCGATTCGCAGGTCGGTGATCTTACCCCAGACGGGAACGTCCCTCGGATCTACCGCCACGAGATTTTCCTCGTCGTGGAGGTCGATGATTATCTTCTGCCGACCCGTTCCGTTGTAGTTAAAGAGTATAGACGGATAGGAGGCGTAACGGTTTCCCGTGGTGTGGAAGCGGAGGATACCCTGCAGGTCGCACCTGGAGCTATCCGCAATGATGACGACGTAGGGATAGTCGTCAAGCTCAAACCTTGCATTTACGTCGGGATTCGGCAGTTCAAAAAACGGGTCGTCACAGATATCGCTGCCGTTAACGCCGTGGAAGGTAAAGCGTGAGCCGTTTTCGGTTGCAACGGCGGAAATGTTGCGGAAGGTCGTGCTTGAATACAGTACGCTCTCGTCACGGTAGTCATAATAATGATCGGGCAGAAATATGCCGGGATCGGACGTGGTTTGTTCCGTCGTCTCTGCGGCAGTCGTTGATGCGGACGTCGTGGACTCGGCAGTTGTCTGTTCAGGCTTCGGGGTGTTTTTTTCTCCGCAGCCCGCTATCATTCCAAAAAGCATCAGAATAAGTACTCCTTTAAACCATCGTTTCATTTTCTTTCCTCCGTTTTGTATGATATAAATATACCATATCTGCATCCGTCTGTCAATTTGCTCTTACTCCTTGCCAAGACTTAGGTTTTGAGGTACAATATACTAAAAAATTACATGGACGTGGCAGCTATGAACAGACAGATAATCAACATAGTTAACTTTATCCGTGCCGTCGAGCCAAGAGAATACGTCGACCTCCTGCGGCCGGTAAAGGAACAGATAAAGCTTATGAAAAAGCACTCCCTTAAGGGCACCTTCCTTTTGCAGTACGATGCCCTTATACTCGATGAGTACGTAGAGCTGCTTAAGGACCTCGACCCCGAGCAGTTCGAGCTCGGAGTCTGGTACGAGGTGGTCCAGCCCCTTGTCGAGGACTGCGGGCTTGTCTGGCGCGGCCGCTTCCCCTGGGACTGGCATACCCACTGCGGCTTCCCCGTGGGTTATTCCAAGCCCGAGCGTGAAAAGCTCATAGACCTTCTTTACCAACGCTTCAAGGCTGTCTTTGGCTACTATCCAAGGGTGTTTGGCTCCTGGCTCTTTGATACCCACACCGCCCGTTACGTCGCAGACAAATACGGCGCAGATGCATACTGCAACTGCAAGGAGCAGTACGGCACCGACGGCTACACCCTCTGGGGCGGCTACTACGGCCAGGGGTACTATCCCTCCCGCAAAAACGTCTTTCTCCCCGCCGCCGACCCCGAAAACCAGATCTCGGTACCACTTTTCAGAATGCTCGGCTCCGACCAGGTATATCAGTACGACTATCGTATAGACCCCGACCGTACCGAACCCGTCATGCAGGAGGTAATCAGCCTTGAGCCTGCCTACCACGACCGAGGCGGCGGCTGTAAAAGGTGGGTCGACTGGTATCTCAAGGAAAACTTCAACGGCGAGTGTTTAAGCTTCGGATACGCCCAGGCAGGCCAGGAAAACAGCTTCGGCTGGGACAGGATGAAGGACGGTCTTGCCTACCAGTTTGCCGAGTTTGAACGTCTGCAAAACGAGGGCAGGCTTACCGTTGAGACCCTCGGCGATACCGGCAGGTGGTATAAAAACATCTATCCTCAAACTCCCCCATCTGCCATCACCGCACATTCCGCCTACGATTCCGACAAGACCTCGGTCTGGTACTCCACCCGATACTATCGGGTCAACCTTTACACCGACCAAAGCGCATTCCGCATCCGTGACCTCCATATTTTCTCGGACAACTGTCCTGACATCTACGAGGACACCGTCTGCACCGAAAACTGCGCCGTATACGAGGCCCTGCCCGTCATCGACGGCAACCGCTACACCGGCAAAGGGGTGCTTGCAGGCGGATATATCGACGGCGTGACCGCCGATGGTATGGTCTTTACCGACAACGGCGACGGAAGTGCAAGGGTAAGCTACGGAAGCTTTGAGGTAGTCCTTTCGGAAAAGGGCCTTCGCATCACCGCACCTTCTCCCTTCACCCTTGAAAACCGCATCGGTATCGGCGGAGACCACCTCCCCGAGGTGACCTCACGCACCGAAAGCGAGCTTTGCCTGCGCTACAGGGGTACCCCCTACCGCATCACGGCGGTGCTTGGCCGCTTTGCCGACGACGGACGTATCAAGTCCGACGGCAACGTCCTTGAGCTTTCGTTTGAGGGGTAAACAAAGATGAAAAACAAACGGGCTCTCATAGCATCGATCTTTCAGCTTGCCGTCGGCATTGCCGTTGCGGTTGCATTCGTTATAGTTGCGCTAAACGGCGAGAACGTCACACGGTGGTTAGTGACCCTTGCTTTGGGCATAGCGTTCATCGTTCTTGGCATCATCGGGATAATCGATTACAGGTCAAGCAAATAAAAAAAGGCTGACGGAAGTTCCGTCAGCCTTTTTAATTACTTCAGATTCAGCGTACCGTTGGCCTTTGCCTTGAGGTAGGCGGTTATGAATCCGTCGAGATCGCCGTCCATCACGGCCTGGATGTTGCCCGATTCAAAGCCGGTACGGTTGTCCTTGACGAGGGTATAGGGCATAAATACGTAGGAGCGGATCTGGCTTCCCCACTCTATCTGCTTGTGCTCGCCTCTGATATCCTCGATCTTGTCGTAGTGCTCCTGCTCCTTTATCTCGATGAGCTTTGACTTGAGCATACGCATGGCGACCTCACGGTTTTGATGCTGACTGCGCTCGTTCTGGCAGGCTACGACGATGCCGGTGGGCAGGTGGGTAATACGGATAGCCGACTCGGTCTTGTTTACGTGCTGACCGCCTGCGCCGCCGGAGCGGTAGGTGTCGACCTTGAGGTCCTCGTCACGGATCTCGACCTCGACGCTGTCGTCGATCTCGGGTGTGACCTCAACGGCGGCAAAGGAGGTATGTCTCCTGCCCGAGGCGTCAAAGGGGGACACACGGACCAGGCGGTGTACGCCCATCTCGCACTTGAGGTAGCCAAAGGCGTTTTCACCCTCGACAAGGATGTCGGCAGACTTGATGCCCGCCTCGTCGCCGTCGAGGTAGTTGAGCACCTTATACTTAAAGCCGCGCTTTTCGACCCAGTGGGTGTACATACGGTAGAGCATCTGCGCCCAGTCCTGCGCCTCGGTGCCGCCTGCGCCTGCGTGGAAGGAGACGATGGCGTTTGAGTTGTCGTACTCGCCCGAGAGCATCGTCTGGAGCACTGCCTCCTCGACGTCCTGCTCAAGGGAGGTGATCTCGGAAAGTATCTCGTCGGAGACGCTGTCGTCCTCCTCCTCAAGGGCGAGGCTTATGAGGGTCTTTATATCGTCAAGACGGGAAACAAAGGACTCGTACTTATCGATGCGCTCCTTGCAGCGCTTGGTGCGCTGGAGGACCTTCTGGCTGTTTTCAAGATCGTTCCAAAAGCCCTCCTCGGCGGCCATCGCCTCAAGGCTCTCAAGCTCGGTCCTTGCGCCTTCAACGTCCAGCGCGCCGCCGAGCTCCTCTATGGTGGGTGCGAGAGCAAGCGCTCTCTGCTTATATTCGTCTATCTCTATCATAGTAAGCTCCTTTTTTCTTATCTTATATATTTTACCATATTTCCATACCTCTTGTAAAGTACAAAAATGCCGGCCTCTTACGAGACCGGCTTCTTGTTTCCAATAGATATTTGACTGTCAATTAATCCGTCAGACAGCGCGGGTTATCGTATTGGAGCGGAGGCACCTTGTGCAGACGTTGATATGGCAGGGGGTGCCATTTACAACAGCCTTGATGCGCTTGACATTGGGCTTCCAAGTCCTATTAGTACGTCTGTGCGAGTGGGAGACCTTGATTCCGAAGGTAACGCCCTTTCCGCAGATATCACATTTTGCCATCAGCTCACACCTCCCTCGACGGCTTTTGTTCGTAGACCAACATATAATAGCATATCTTTAGAAAAAAATCAAGGGGTTTTTAAAATTTTTTCAAAGAGATGCTACAAGATCGTCCATATTATACAGTCCCGGCTCTCTTCCGACGATAAAGGCGGCGGCATGGAGGGCTCCTGCGGCAAAAACCTCACGGCTCTCGGCGCTGTGGGAAAGGCTGATGCGCTCGTTTGCTCCCGCAAAAAGCACCTCGTGCTCCCCGATTATCGTGCCGCCTCTGACCGAGTGTATACCGATCTCGGAGGACTCTCTTGCACGTCTGACCGAGTGGCGGTCGTAGACGTATCGGCTCTCCTCCCTCTGTGCGGCGATGGCATCGGCAAGGATGAGCGCCGTACCGCTGGGAGCGTCCAGCTTGCGGTTATGGTGACGCTCGATTATCTCAACGTCAAAGTCCTCGCCAAGCAGCTTTGCGGCACGTGCGGCAAGGTCCTTAAGCAGGCTGACGCCCAGCGACATATTCGCACTGCGGAATATCGCTATCTCACGGGAGGCCTTCTTTATCGCCTCGAGGGCGGCTTCGTCCATACCCGTTGTGGAAATGACCGCAGGAACACGGTTTTTGACGCACCAATCAAGCAGATCGTATATGCCCGAGGCGTTGGAAAAATCAACTACCGCATCACACTCGCCCGACCAAAGTTCAGGCTTTGCAACTATCGGAAAATCGGCATTTCCGCCTACGGGGTCGATACCGCCGACGATCACGGTGTCCTCTCTGTCTGCAGCAAGCGAGGCCACCGCACGTCCCATGCGCCCTGCGGCGCCCGAAAGAAGTATCTTTATCATTTGAATCTCCGAAGTCTCAGATTATATTCAGTCTTGTAAGGGTCTTTTTGAGAAGCTCGGCATGGTCGGCACCTATCTCACAAAGGGGCATACGAAGTGAGCCGACGTTCATACCCGCCATATTCATGGCGGCCTTTATGGGTATGGGGTTTACCTCGCAGAAGATGTCGTTAAAGAAGTCAAAGTACTCCGTCTGCATCCTTCCTGCGGTGGCAAAATCGCCCGAGAGAGCGGCCTTGCACATATCGGCAACAAGCCTCGGTGCAATATTGGAGGCGACCGATATGACTCCCTTGCCGCCAAGCGCCATTACGGGGACTGCCTGGTCGTCGTTACCGCTCCAGATGTTGAGCTCGTCGCCGCACTTGGAGAGGGTCTGGGCGATGAGGGTAAAGTTGCCCGAGGCCTCCTTGGCACCGTTGATGTTGGGATGTGCCGAGAGGGTCTTGTATGTATCGGCGGTAATGGACATACCGGTACGTGAGGGCACGTTATAGAGTATTATCGGGATATCCACGCTGTCGGCCACAGCGGTAAAGTGACGTATAAGACCTGCCTGGGTGGTCTTGTTGTAGTAGGGGGTCACCTGCAGCAGGGCGTCTGCGCCGACCTCTTGGGCGTACTTCGAAAGCTGGATGGCGTAGGCGGTGTCGTTGGAGCCGGTACCTGCGATGACGGGTATACGGCCTGCGACCTTTTCGACCGCAAAGCGGATGCACTCCTTGTGCTCGGCATCGTCAAGGGCGCTTGCTTCACCGGTAGTGCCGCAGATGGTTATTGCCGAGGTACCTCCGGCTATCTGAAGCTCGATGAGGTCGGCAAGCTTTTCATAATTTACAGAAAAATCTTCGTTAAAGGGTGTCACTATGGCGACGGATGCGCCTGTAAACACGGGTGTTTTCATAGTTTGGACCTTCCTTTCCTCATCCTTATCCTATTCCGATCATACTCTGTGGGTTACATAGCCCTTGGCACAGAGGGTCTCGGCCATAAGTACGGCACCGCCTGCGGCACCGCGGAGGGTATTGTGGGAGAGGCATACGAATTTGACGGTATACTGGCTGTCCTCACGCAGTCTGCCTATCGAGACGGCCATACCGCCCTCGAGCTCGCGGTCGAGACGGGTCTGGGGACGGTTATCCTCCTCGAAGTAGTGCAGGAACTGCTTGGGGGCGCTCGGAAGAGCGGCTTCCTGGGGGAATCCCCTGAACTCTGCCCAGCGCTGCTTTATATCGTCAAGACCCTTGTAGTTTTCAAGCTCGACAAATACCGCGGCCATGTGGCCGTTGCTTACGGGCACACGCAGGCACTGTGCGGTTATGGAGGGCTCGGTTGCGGGAACGATGATACCGTTTTCAAGGCTGCCCCAGATCTTCATGGGCTCCTTTTCGCTCTTTTCCTCCTCGCCGCCGATGTAGGGAATGACGTTGTCTACCATTTCGGGCCAGGACTCAAAGGTCTTGCCGGCGCCGGAAATGGCCTGGTAGGTGCAGGCAAGCACACGCTTCACGCCAAGGTCCTTAAGGGGATGGATGGCGGGAACGTAGCTCTGCAGGGAGCAGTTGGACTTGACGGCGACAAAGCCCGTCTCGGTTCCAAGGCGCTTTCTCTGGGTCTCTATGACAACGGCGTGGTCGGGGTTTATCTCGGGAATTATCATGGGAACGTCGGGGGTGGAGCGGTGGGCGCTGTTGTTGGACATAACGGCAACGCCTGCGGCGGCGTATCTGTCCTCAAGTGCACGGACCTCCTCCTTGGGCATATCGACGGCGCAGAATATAACGTCGACCATGGAAACGATCTTATCGAAGTCGGCATCGGCGTCGTAGACCGGCATATCGGCAAATTTTTGGGGCATCTCGACGGGCAGTCTCCAGCGGCCTGCGAGGGCTTCGCTGTAGCTCTTTCCTGCCGACCTGCCGGATGCGGCAAGAACGACGGGCTCAAACCAGGGATGCTCTGCAAGGAGGGTGGTAAATCTCTGTCCCACCATACCCGTGGCGCCTATTATACCGGCTTTATATTTCTGCATAGTAATTACCTCCAATTTTTGCCATAAAAAAAGGGTTGAAATAAGAGAGAAAATGCTGTATAATGTTCACAGAATATTTTATTTCTCCCGGCGAAGCATCTGCTTGCCCACCCTGTCATTATATTATAGCAAATCCATAGACTTCTGTCAATGAAAACACTGACCTACAATATCGGAGGTTTGAATGCAAAAGACTGTAAAACTGCCCAAATGGACAATGAAAGCAGCCCTTCTGCTTGCTCTCGCCGCGATCATCGTGACCTGCGTGCCCGGCAATTCCCGTGCGGACAATCCTATCGACTATTCCAAATACATAATGCGCGTAGGTATCTCCTACGGAAGCAATTCGCCCGGCTACGCCAGCTTTACCACCACCAACGGCACCGGCTTTAAGATGGGCTACTACGGCGACGACCGCAGCTTTACCGAGCTGTACGATCTTGACGGAGAGACGGCCATTACCGTTATCCGAAGCTACAATTTCAACATCGCCACCAATTCCTACGTTACCGATACCACCTCCTCTGCAAACGTGGTAGGAGCATGGCATCTGGAGCTGAGTGTCGACTTCGAGGATCAAAAGGAGCTTGATGCGGGGGTCTCAAAGGTATTTGCCCTTACAAACTACGTCTCCTTCCCCGCCTTTACCAAGCAGGGCTACCGTGTCCGCATAGGACGCTTCACCTCCAAGGAGGATGCCCAAGAGGTCATCGAGACCATCCTTGAAAGGCTTTCCTCGGCATACCCCGAGGCCACCCTCAAGGCCGTAGCCAACGGCACCAACGCCTACACCGTCCTTCGAAGCGGCACACGCACCGTCCTTTACGAGTTTGACGGCGCCTCAAAGCAGCTTGGCATCAAGGCCTACGGAAACTCCGCCACCGAGACCAAATACGGCTCCTATCGATACCTCGGCGGCTTTGATTTTGTCCAGTACGGTAGTAAGACCTTTGCGGTCGTATCGGTAGTCGACCTCGTGGAATACACCAAGGGCGTTGCTCCTTACGAGCTCGGTCCCAACTGGCCCGAGGAGACCCTCAAGGCTCACGCCGTCTGTGCCTCCACCTTCGGCGTTGCCAACAGAGAAAGACACAAAAGCTACGGCTTTGACGTCTGCACCGGTCAGCACTGTCAGGTCTACCGCGGCTCCACCTCGGCAACGGTTAAGACCAACAACTGCGTCAATGCGGTCGCAGGTATAATCGCCACCTATAACGGCAAGCCCATAGATGCGGTCTACCACTCAACCAACGGCGGATACACCGAAAACTCCGAAAACGTCTGGGTGGCCGTCGTACCCTATCTGCGGGCCGTGCCCGACACCTTCGAGACCCTTACCTACGGAAACAACGGTCTTTGGAAAACATCCCTTACCGGCGAACAGATAACCGCCAAGCTCCGTGCCAACAACTACTCCATCGGCACGGTCACCAAGGCCTGGGTCTCAAAGGTCACCCCCGCAGGCAACAACTACTCCATCACCTTCTCCGACGGAGTGCGTGAGGTCACCCTCTACAAGGAGAATATGCGCTTCGTGCTCGGCACCGGCATACTCCTTTCACAGCGCTTTAACATCATTGCCGACGGTGCGGTATACGTCAACTCGGCAAGCGGTATGCTTTCGGACGGACTTGCAGGTGTCTGCGTAATAGACGGCAGCGGAAACGTTACCCAACTCGACTCCAAGAGCCGCTCGGCAATAACCTCCACCGGCATCGTCACCATCGAGGGCGGCGTTGCCAGCGAGTTCACCTTCGACGGCAGAGGCTGGGGACATTCGCTCGGTCTGTCCCAGTACGGCTCAAAGGGCCGTGCCGAGGCCGGCTGGACCTACGATCAGATACTTAAGTACTACTTTACCGGCATCCAGCTGACCGGTATAGGTTGATAAGCCCTGTCTTTATTTAATCTTTCCAAACAAAAAAGCGGCTCTTCTCAAATGAGAAGAGCCGCACTTTTTTTACCAAATAACGATTCTCTTATCCTCGGGCAGATACATCTGATCGGTATCCTTTACGTCAAAGGTCTTATACCACTCGGAGAAGTTTCTGGGAGGCATATTCGCACGGAGGATCGCAGGGCCGTGAACGTCTATGGAAAGCAGCATCTGTTGATACTCAGGCCTTGCCTTCTGACACCACACTCTTGCCCAGTTGCTGAAATACTCCTCGTAGGATACGCCCTCGGTTCTCGACATAATGTCAAGGGTTGCCGACATACCGCCGTTATCCGCCATATTCTCGCTGACGATGAACGCTCCGTTGACCTTTCCCCAAGGAAGCTCTATGCCGTCAAACTGCTCGATCATTTTTTGAACCTTAAGGTCGAAGCGCTTGAAGTCGTCCTCGGTCCACCAGTCGTTGATGTTGCCGTTCTCGTCGCATTTGGCGCCGTTGCTGTCAAATGCGTGGGAGATCTCGTGACCGATAACGCCGCCGATACCTCCGAGGTTCTCGCTTCTGGTCTGCTTGAGGGAATAGAAGGGTGCCTGAAGGATAGCCGCAGGGAAGGTAATGTCGTTTACGAAGGGATCGTAGCAGGCATTGACCATGTGTCCGGGCATTGCCCAGTTTTCAGGCTCGGTGGGCTTGTCAAGCAGTGAAAGCATATCAAGCGTCTTGATCTCATGCAGAGCAGTCATAATATCGTAAAGCGAATCCTCGGGGTTAAAAACGAGCTTATCGTAGATCGCTCTGGGCTTATCGGGATATCCCATCTTGACGCCCATCTTCGAGAGCTTGAGAATTGCCTTTTCCTTGGACTCCTCACCGAGGATATCGTTGGTCTTGATCCTGGTCTTGTATGTATCTATGATCTGGTAAACGATCTCGGTGATGTCCTTCTTTGCCTCTTGTCCGAAGTACTTATCACCGTAGTAGATACCCACGGGATCGGAGTACCTGCCCGAAGCAAGGTTATAGGCAAATTTTTCTATGGACTGCATCTTGGCCACACCGGTAAGAGCGCGCATATACATTCCGCCCATATCACGGAGCTCCTCGGAGAGGTAGTTACAGTCGCTAAGCAATCCGGTAACGTAAGCCCAGTGCTTGTAAAGCTCAAGATTTTCCGAGTTGACCACCTTGGCAAAATTCTCAAAGAATCTGGGCTCGGTAACGACGACCGTTTCGGGTATCCTGTCGAAGAAATTGCAAAGGATCGCACCGAAATCAACGGTCGAGAGCATCTGTGCTACATTGTCGGTGCTCATAGGATTATACATTTCAACGTACTTCGACCATTCCTCGCTGGTCTTTACAAGTCCGCCCAGTATTGCGTCGAACGCAAGTGCATCGTTTACGTACCTTTCCTGATCCTCGGCCGAGAGATCGGTCTGCGCCATAACAGCCTTGGCAACGTTTGTCCAGATGCCGAGGAGCTGGGTCTTCTGTGCCTCCATTTCAGGCTTGTAGTAGGATGCGTCGGGAAGAATTACGCCCGCACCCTGAATGTATACCAGGTGCTGCTTTGTATTCTTCATATCGGTCTCAACGTAAATACCAAAGGGGGTGGGAATACCCTTGAGCGACAGGGTCCTGAAGAGTCGGTTAAGATCATTTACGGTCTTGATCTCGTCAATGATGGCAAGATTTTTCAGAGCGGGAGTAATGCCGTGCTCTGCCTTTCTCGGGGCATCCTTTGCGATAGCGTAGAGCGTACAAGCTCTCTCAAGATGCTCATTAGGATAAGACTTGGTCTCGTTCATGGTGGCAAACTCGTCCATCATGATCTTCTCTACCCCGTCAGCAAGGGCCTGGAAGCCGCCCGCCACCGGCTTGTCGTCGGGAATGACAAGCTTTTCAAGGGTCTCGCCGTTGACAAAATTATAAAGGTCGTCCTGAATTCTGATGTTTTCCATAACTATCTCCTGTTTCCATATGCGAAAAACATATTATTAATTGACATATTTCATTATAACACTACTTCCCCGAAAACACAACAGAAAAGCGCAACTAACAAAACACAAATTTTGCAAAATTCCCGTCCGGCTTGTCATATATCTTTGCAATGTGCTATAATAACGTAGACCTTATTGAAAGGCAGGGCTTATCTATGCTTGAAAATGAAAAAAACGGGCTTGCATTGCCCACCGACAGTATTACCGAGTCCGCAGCCCCTTCTTCTCTCCCGTCGGAGCTTCCCGAGTGGAAGGTATCCGGCATCTTTGCTTCACACATGGTGCTCCAGCGTGAAATGCCCATAACCGTTTGGGGATGGTCTGCACACGTCGGCGCCGAGGTGCACGGATCGTGGGACGGCGAGAGCGTAGATACCACCGTTAACGAGAAAGGACGCTTTGAGCTTACCTTCTCCCCCCGCTCCGCATCCCTTACGCCAAGCGAAATGACCCTCTCCTCCGACTACGGCTGTGACGTCTTTACCGACATTCTCGTCGGCGACGTATGGCTCGTCGGCGGTCAGTCCAACGCCGAGATGAACCTCGCTCCCTGCCTTGTCGACACCCCCGAAATAGCGGCAGATCTCACCCCCGACATCCCCCTGAGGCTGTTCAGGCAGACCCAGGTTGGAGCAGCGTCGCACACCCAATGGCATTCCACCCCCTCCCCCGACATTATCGACCCCGACTGGACCTGGAGCCTGTCAGACGAAGGCTCTGCAAGGTGTTTTTCTGCCGTAGGCTACTACGTCGGACGGATGCTTACCGAAAAGCTCGGCATACCCGTGGGAATGGTGATGATGTGTGCGGGAGGGGCCTGCTTGCGTGAGCTTATGCCCTCCGAGCTTGCCCTTGAGCTTGGCTACGACAAGGGAGCAGGCGTCCCCATCGCCGGCTACTACAATACCCTCATTGCCCCGCTTATCGGCATATCCTTCAAGGGACAGATATTTTTCCAGGGCGAAAGCGAGAGCATTTGGGAGGACACGGCAAAGACCTACGCCGAGGATCTTACGGCATACGTTGCCGACGAGCGCAAGCGCTTCGGTATAGATTTCCCCTTCTATAACGTCCAGCTCTGTTCCTACCTCCCCGAGGGGGCGGAGCTCTTCCGTTATCTCTACCACGTCCGCAGCGCCCAGCACCGCGCCCTCTCTCTTATTCCGAAATACTATCTGTCGGTCAGCCGTGACCTCGGTTCCGACCCCGACTACGCCGACTGGGCTCATTCCATCCACAAATACGTCCTCTCCTGCCGTATTGCCTCACAGATACTCGCCGTCGAGTACGGTATCGGAAGCCTTGCCGATGCCAACCCATCCCTTCCCATCGAAGCGATGTCCGACGGGCAGAACGTAAGGGTGCGCTTTGACTTTGTCGGAAAGGGGCTTTACACCTCCGACGGCGGCGAAGTGAGCGGCTTTTCCTTTGGCGGAAAGGACGGAGGGCTTATACAGGCAGGTGCCGAGATCGTCTCGCCCGACACCGTGCGGGTATCCGTTCCCGAGGGGGCAGACCCCTCACGTCTGCACTTCTGCTATGCAAACGTCGCCACACTTGAGGAGGCGAACCTCTGCGGCAACTCCCAACCCCTGCCCGCATTTACCGTCGAAGTAAAATAGAAGAAACAAAAGGACCGATGCCAAGCCGCATCGGTCCTTTTTATCAGTTCTTTTGTTTTTTGAGGTAGGGGTTCAACAGTATGAATATCAGAAGCAGGACGGTCAAAACAAACGATATTGCCGAGAGCAGTTGCTGACCGCGAAGCGCAATGCCAAGGAAGCTGTTGCCGTTTGCCTGCACGTATGAAAGTATCTGTGCTCCGACTAATGATGCAAGAAATCCGCAAACGCCGCTGAGGGCGGATTTTATCGAGGTCGCCTGGACAAAATATCGGTTGTCTACGTAGTCGAAGGTTATGTTCAGGAAATTTTGTCCCGTTGCCGCCATTGCGCCGTTGTTCAGAAGCGAATAGACGTATATCATCCAGCGCGTCGATGGAGCGCAAAAGACGTTGAGAAGGAAGGATACCGAGAGCATTGTCACGCCCACAAGCAGTCCCGTTGCGTGGGACGTTTTGTCGGAAAACCGTCCAAGCGGCTTGGAAATGGCAAATCGGAAGAGAACGCCTACCGTGTTGATTATCTGCACCTCGCCGACGGTAAAGGCAAGGTCGCTGGTTTTGTATATTCCAAGAAAGCCGCTGGTCATATACGTCGAGGTATACATGAGCATACCGATCATGCACAGGCAGATAAAGGATTTATTTTTTGAAAGTTTCCTGAGCACCAGACGTATAGGCTCGCTTTGAGTCTCGGGTGGCGGGGCAGCCGGTTTCTTCATCAAAAGCAGACAAGAAAGATCGAGCAGACTTGACCCAAGCATGGCGCAGGCGATAAAGATAAAGCCGCCCTTAGGGTCTCCCGCTTCCGCAAATCGGTCGACGAAATATCCAACGGTCACCGTAAAGATCATTCCCAGAATGAGGGATATCATTTCCTTGGTGGCACTGAAGCTTGCCCGCTTGCGGGTGTCGACAAAGCTCATTCCCCATTTGAAGATGACCGAGGTGACAAGATAGTTTCCGAAATAGGCTGCCAGGGTGCAGAAGATGACGATAACGGTCTTGTACTTCGTTGCAAAGGGAAGGAAGGGTATTAAAAACAGCGACATAAAGAAGAGCTGACTTGCAAAGTGGAAAATTATCGCCGCGCGCTTGACGTTGGCTATCTTCTTTACGGCATAGATCGAAAACAGCTGAAACAGAAAGGCAAGCGAGATAAGAGAGGATATGATACCTATCGTTCCGTGGCTTATACCCATGTTCGAGAGAAGGGAGGACAGATAGGCGTCAGACACCAACAGCGCCACGAAATACTCAAATGCGCATTCCATGGTATAGGCTTTGCGAGAGCGCTTGTAATCGGGTGAATTTATCAGACTTGTTTGTTGGTTTTCCATTCCGTTTACCCCCAAGGGCAGAATCAAATACCCGCGTATTTTATCACATTCGCCCTCAACTTGCAATACAAGACAAAAAATATTGCATTTCAGGCGGTTTTACCTATGTTAAGCAATCTGCTTTACATAGATAAGACCTCTATTTTTTCGACTCTTTCATCCTTTCAAAGGTCGCAAGAGTGATCTCGTAGGCGTTTTCGGGTCGCATCTCAAATATGACGGGAGCCTTGTTTATTTTTCCGCCCGCCCAGCACCCAAACAACGAAGCGTAGCTTATGAGGTGTCCGTAGACCTCGTCGATGGGCATATGGTTCTCATATCCGCCCTTTTGGGGCTTGACCTGGTGGACATGGTAACCTACTATATGCTTTCCGAGCATCGAATACCATGTACCTATCTGATATTTTTGACTGTACGGGGCGTTGTTTCGGGCGTGGCCGATGTCGAGATTTATGCCGACATGATGGCGGCATACCGCCGAAAGCCGCTCCATAAACTCCTCGCACTCCTCGGGAGTGTAGCCAAACCTGCGGCGGTCATCGGGCGATTCCTTGGCGGTCATGTGCATATTCTCAACACCGACGGTGATGTCTTTCTCAATCGCATTGAGCCGCTCCGCAATATACCCGCATATTTCCTCAAGTACCGTCGGCTTGCGCCGTATGTCCCCCACCGATGCGAGGGGGACGTGCTGGGTCACACGGTCGGCGCCAAGCTCCGAGGCAAGCATTACTACCTCGTCGTAGTTCTTTTCATGAAGCTCTCCGCCCCACCAGCCTACGTCGGGAAGGTGTACCGAAAGTCCGACACCGCCGCATTCCCGCCATTTTTCAATCAGTGCCTTAAGGCTTTCCCTATCGGCAGATATGCAGTTAGGGCGAAGCTCGAGGTATTTAAGCCCCTTTTCCACGGCAAATTCCGTCTGCGCGATGGGATCGTAGCAGGAAATGCCGAAGCAGGGATACATATCATCGGGAACGGGACAGTTAAAGTACGCCTTTTCGGTCACCCCGCTCTCGGTATTGTAATAGCTGATGCAGGGGCATTCACCGATAGCCTTATCGGGGTCCAGAGCCTGCAGGGAAATGTCCTTTCCGCTTATTTCCGAGCGGTGGAGATGGCCGTAAAACACCGCCGTATCGGGGTGTGTAAGCCGCCACGCGGCAAGAGAGCGCGGCGGATGGTGCATAAACACAACGTCTCCCGCTCCTGCCGACTCAAGCTCGGCAAGGCAACCCTCGCTTACGCTCCCCCCGCAGTCATTTATGGCGTAGACCGTGATACCGCCGACCGCGTTTTTCAAGGGTGATGCGTTTGCGGCAATGCGGTCACGGCTCTCGGCATTTCGCAGGTCGGAGTTTCCGGGGACGTATATAAAGGGTATGCCGATGCCCTTCATTTTTTCGATAAAGCCCTCGTATACCTCTGCGTTTCCGTCGCAGGTCGCATCCCCCGCAAAGCAGACACAGTCGGGGCGATTTTTTAATATATCGGACACCGCCCATTCCAAAACGTCGTATTGCAGGGCGTTTTTGTCAAAGGGCAGATGCAGGTCACACATAAAGCCTATCTTCATTTTCTTTCACCTTTCCTACCAGATAAAGGGCAGTAATCTGTACCTTACCCGCCACATATATTCCTCATAGCCTTCAAGGCCTTCCTTAAGCACCTTTTCCTCGTTTACCGCCCTCACCGCGATTATTCCGACGTAGGGCAAAAAGCACAGAAGCGACCAAAACGAGCCAAGCACCAATGGAATCGAAAGAAACAGCCATACGGTCACGGCGTACATCGGATGGCGTACTATGCCGTAAAGTCCGCGGTCGATCACCCTCTGCCCCTCCTGCACCTCAACGGTGCGTGAAAGGTAGGCGTTTTCCCGCATCACCTCGGCGTAAAGCGCGTAGGAAATAAGCAGTACCGCCGAGGCGGCCGCCACCGTCCAGGTCTGCATATCCGACCAACCAAAGCGAAAGTCAAGCCCCGCCACGATAAATCCGAGGACAAACAAAAGCCCGGAGGCAGCCACGACGGCCCTTTGTGTTTTTTGGCCCTCCTTGGCATTGAGCCGCTTTTCAAGAAGCGATGGTGCCTTGACAAGTATTACAGTCCCGACTGCCGCCATCGGAATGAAAAGCAATCCCATAAACAGCCAGGCGTTGGGGTAGAAAAAGCTGCCCGCAGGCAGGAATAACAGTGCTCCGATGAGCACTATACCTGCGATAAACCTCGTAAGCGCCTTTATAAGAAGCTTCATAAGCCTTTCCCCTCCCCTTTGCAGATATTATACCACACCGTAT
>JAFXIT010000059.1 GCA_017532825.1 Clostridia bacterium | reverse complement strand
CTCCCCTCCGAAAGGGGAAATACCTCCCAAGCGCCGGGCTGAAGGTTGTAGGTGTAGGTCGAAAGGGGACCCTTGAGCTGTGCCTTGATGCGCTTTTGGGTGTCAAGGTTGAATTTTACCATGACGTATCCCTCGGAGGTGTTTGAATAGTCGATAATGGCGTAGGTGTTGGACTTTTGAAGCACACCCGACGCCTCCGCCTCCAAAAGGATGGGCCTCGGAGCGGGGTTGTCGGGAATGACCGAAAGATCGCTCTTGGAGCTCTCCGCAGTAGTGGTCGCAATGGTCGTCTTTGCGGTAGTCGTTGCAACGGTCGTAGTAGTTGCAACGGTAGTCGCTGGGACAGTAGTAGTGGTTGCAGCAGTGGTTGTCGCAACTGTCGTTTTTACCGTGGTCTTTACCGCAGTTGTTGCGGCAGTCGTAGTTGTTGCGACCGCAGTCGTTGCGGTCGTTGCCGTAGCAGTCAAAAGTGTGGTGTCTGCGGGATCACCGCCCGCAGGCGGAAAAAGGCGTGCGGAAAGAGAGACGACGATAGCCGCCAGAACGGAGCATATCAACGCTGCGCCTTTCATCGGTGATCCCGCCTTTCCTTAGATGTCAGCTTTTGCGGAAGGATGTGGGGGGAGCGCACTCCTCCCGAGGGTCGAGGGGGTGGACGGTGTATTCGATAGCCGCAGGACTGTGGGGCTTTAGCCGTTTGTAGCCCGAAATGACCCTGTCACAGACCATACAGCTGTTTTCGAAGCTGGCGTTTGAGAGCATGATGACGTACTGGGTGGGACTGCACTTGGATATCACGTCGCCCTTTCGCAGGCTCTTGCGGAGGTGCTCGCCCAAAAACTCCATCGAGCTCTCGGTGGTGCGTGGGGTAAGCTCAAAGCCCTTTGCCGAGACGATAGTGAGAATGGCGATGTGCACGGCGTTGCCGTTTCGGGCAATGAGCCTTGCCTCGGCCTGGTAAAGGAGCTTGAAAAAGTCGTAATCACAGACCAGCGCACCCTCGATGGGGCCGCTTTCACGGAGCTGTTCGTTTATCATAACGGGAGAGACCGAGCTGCGGTTGACCGTCCGCATTGCCTCACGGTAGAGCTCCTTGGTCGGCTCGGAGGGTACCACGCCGAAGTTTTCCATCAGAAGCTTTGAAAGCTGCTCGTAGACCTCTGCGGCCTCCTGCCTCTTTTCAAGGGCGATGAGCATCCGCATAAGGTGGGTGTAGATGCCCTCCTCGTAGGGGAGGATACGCACCGCCGTGCGGCAGAGCTCCTCGCCCCCCGCATAGTCGCCCTTTTCAAAGAGGACGGGGAGGTAGTCGTAAAGACAGCCGGTGTACATATTCTGATAGTATGCCGAAAGAGGGAGGGTCCAGACCGAGGAGGAAAGCTTGGAAAGGAAGTCGCCTTTGTAGACCTTGAGGGCCTCTGCGTAGTCCTTACTGCGGCAGAGCTCCTCGAAAAGCTCGCTGTCAAGCTCCAAGGCGATACCGTCCCCGACGGTGTAGCCGCCGTTTTTGTAGACGATGAGCTCGCCGCCGAGCTCAAGCTCCTCAAGCAGAGCCCTTGCACGGTAGAGCGCCGCCTTGAGTGCGCCTGCGGGGTTTGCACGCTCCTTTTCGTCGTTCCACAGCACCTCCAAAAGCTCGTTTTGGGAGATGATGCGGCTGTGGTTGTAGATTATATAGGCAATGAGTATCCAGACCCGCTTTGACCGATTTGCATCGCAGCTGACCCTTTTGCCCCCGTATTCCAGAGAGAAGGTACCGAAAAAGTTGACTCTTAGGGTATTTTCCATTCTCCCACCTCCAGACACATAAGCATACTTTATCTACTATATAATATCATACTTTCGGTGAATATGCAATAAAAAACTGCCGTCTCGGTATAAGACGGCAGTTTTATTCAGGTTCAGAGGCTCTTTTTTCTTATGTTGAGAAGTCTTACCACGACCGGACTGAGGACGATGTTGGTCCCGAGCTCGAAAAGGAAGTTTCCTCCCGCAAGCCCGAGGAACATATACTCTGCGGCAGAGCCAAAGCCCTCTGCAAGTCCCCAGGACTTGATGGTCTCAAGGAAGAATACCACGCATCCCAGCATAAACACGCCGGTGTTTACGATGGGGCAGACGACCGCCGCCGCAATGACGGCAAGGTAGCGGTTCTTCTTTTCAAAAAGCTTGTAGACAAGTCCCGCCGCAAGTCCGCACAGTCCGCCCTTTGCAAGGACGGTGATGACCGTGCCGATAACGCTGACGGCGTAGAAGGCCGCCGCATCGGTCATCAGCACCACTCCGCCGAAGACAAGTCCCAGCCAGACGCTGACGGCGATGCCGCAGGTGGCCGCACCGATGACGATGGGCAGAAGCACCAGAGTGATGGAAAAGGGTCCCAGATGAATAAACGAGCCAAGCAGCTGAAGCACGACCACCAGGGCGGTCAGTACTGCGCCAAGCACCAGTGTACGGGTCGATCTGCGGGTAGTTTGCATAAGAATCCTCCTTAATTGATATCTGATATATAGGGCCTTTTAAAAAAGGCGGCAGGTCAAATGTTTTCTGAAAATTATACCACACAAGCCCCGAAAAATCAATACTTCGGCAGCTGCCGCACTATAAATTCACGGCTTGCCTTGAGACAGGTAAGGGGGTCGGAGGGGCCGTGAAGCTCTACCGTCAGCGGACCGCCGTAGCCCACCGCCGTAAGCAGGCGCAGTATCTCGGCGTTTGGCATTATACCGTCGCCTACCGCCGAGCAGTAAAGCCTTGTGCCGTCGCTTGCAAGGAAGCTTCCGTCGGACGGGTGGGGCGTTAGCGACCAGTCCTTGAGGTGGACGTTTGCCGCCCTTGAGATAAGCACCGCCGAGGTGTTGAGCGGGTCGGCGCAGACACAGCGGAAGTTTCCGCTGTCAAGGGTCCAGAAAAGCCCGTCGGTCATATCAAACAGGGCACGGAGGTCCTCCTCGGTCGAGTAGGGGGCAAGAACCGAGGAAAAGTTTTCGACCGTCACCCCGACCCCAAGCTCCCGTCCTCTTTTGCAGAGCCGAAAAAGCCCCTCGGATATCCTTTCAAGGGCGGCCTGCTTTGTATCGACGGTCTCGGCACGCCCGGGGACTATCAGCAGATTCGGCGCACCGACCGAGGCGGCAAGCTCCAAAAGAGCTGCGGCAGACTCGAAGTCACCCTTGACAAGGTCGGCGCTTCCGTGAACGGCGGCAAGGCGCATGCCCTGCGCCTTAAGCAGGGCGGGGGCATCGGGATGGGACAAAAGCTCCCTTTCGGAGCATTCCGCACCGACGTATCCAAGCTCCCTTACCCCTTCAAGGGCGGCCTCAAGGGACAGCCCCTCCTTTTGGGCAAGCTCAAGTATATGTGAAAAAAATACCGAAATATACATCTCAGACACCCGCCTCAAGCTCGTTTATCTGCAGAGGCTCGAGGCTTTCAAAGTGATTCAGGCGTATGTGCGCCAGCTCGTGCCTGAATGCCTGCCTCTGACGGTGGGGAGGTATGGCGGCGTTGAGCAGTACGTTGTAATCGCCGTTGCTGTCTACTACCGTCACCGCCTCTATCGAACGGGGAAATCCGCCCACACGGCGGATGAAAACGTCATTCATCGCTGCTCCTTCCTTTAAATAACGCCTCGACGACCCTTACCGCCGTCTCAACGTCCTCACGGCTTGCCTGCTTTGCAAGCTTGAAAAGCATCCGAAGCTCACTTCGTGTTTTGAGCTCGTCAAGGTATCCGTAAAGCTCGGCCTCCTCGCCATCCTGCTTCTCCTCCCAGCCCATCAGCTCGGAGGGGGAGGTCTTGAGTGCCGCAGCTATCTTTTCTACGTTTTCGGAGGGTATGTTGGCTATCGCTCCGCTTTCGTACCTCTGCATGGTCGCCCGTGATACGCCGACCCTTTCGGACAGCTCGGCAAGTGTCATCTTAAGCTTCAATCGCCGTAGCTTTATGTTTTCCTTTAGTCCCATTTCGCTCACGCCCCTTATCATCTGCCCCCATTATACCATAAAGTTTCGTGATACGCAACACGAAAGATGAGCAAAATTGCATCTTTCGTATTGACAAGCCGCCGCCGCAGGGGTATACTTGTTGCGTATCAAGAAACAAAGGAGGCGTTAAATGAAACAAATATGCAACACAGAGGGCTGGCCCGACTGTGCCGACTGCGGACGTAGGGCTCTGTCGGGTGAGGTCATGGTGGTGACACAGCGGGGAGAGGTATGCAGGGACTGCTTTGTCCAGGAGGTCTCACAGCTCGAAGCAAGGGAGCTTGCGGCGGCGTTTGGATACGGGGTGAGGCTTGTATGAGCAGAGCCGCATCGGTGCACCCCCTGCTTTCGGGCTACCGTACCGCCAAGGCACGGCTTGCTCTCGCCGAGCAGAGACTTAAAAGACTTGAAAAGGACAAGACCGACCTCATTTTAGAGGCCGAGCAGAGCCGCCGTGCGGCTCTTGCCGCCATCGACGATACCGATACCGCCCTTGCACGGCTTCCCGTGAGGGAGCGGCGTACGCTTGAGGTGCTCTTCTGCGAGGCAAACGATTTCCCCTTCGACCTGCTCTGCGACGAGTTTTTCTGCGACGAGCGGACGGTCTACCGTGTGCGCCGTACTGCGCTCAAGCATTTTTCGGAGATAGTTGCGCCCCAAAGGACATAAAAAAGCCTCCGAATAACGGAGGCGTGGAGTTAAAGTATTACCTCAAAGAGGAAGCATTGTATCCAAAGCCAGGTGCGGTGGGTCTGGTAGTAGTCCCAGTCGTGTTCCCGCACCACCTCGCACTCCGAAAGCGACCTGTCGCCAAGCCCGACGGTTATACGTGCCACACGGTCGGCATATTTGGTCTCGGTGGGATCGTCAAGCACCCGCCCGTACCCGATCTCGGGCTGACTGTAAGAGGGGCAGACGATGACTACGGCGCACGCCGAGCTTTGTCCCTGCTCCATACGGAGGTTTAGTTGGTCAAGAAGCTCGGGGGTGACGACCTCCTCCAGACGGTCAAGATCGACAAGCCTCGGGTTTGCCATAATATAAAGGGTACAAAAGGGGGAGTCAGCCTCGGGAACGTAGCAGACCTCGTAGCTTTTCTCGGTACAGATACGTGAAAGCTTGGCGATCTTCCCGGGTAGGAAGACGATGAGCAAAGAGATGATAAGACAGCCTAAAAAGGCAAGCCTTGCGGTGTCCTCAAAGGATATTTCACGGCGTTTTTTCATACTATTTTATCTTCTTTCCGTCAAAAAACGCACGTCCGACCCTCTGGCCCAGGGTGTAATAGCCGTAATCGGGGGTGAAAACGAGGGGAGCAAACTTCGAAAGGTCGACCCGTCCATCGGTAAGTATCCGCTCATCGACCGAGAGGTTTACTATCTTTCCCACCAGGCGGTCGGTCTCTTCGTCAAACGAAACAAGCTCGCACTCAAGGGCAAAGGGGAGCTCCTCGAAAAGGGGTGCGTTGACACGCTCGCTTTTGACGGACGTCCAGCCGCAACGGGCTATCTTGTCGGGAAGGTCGTTTGCCGAGACGATGCCGACGTAGTCTGCCGCAACGAGGTTGTCTCGGTCGGCAATGCTGACGGTAAAGCCGCCGCTTGAGAGGATGTTTGCGGCGGTCTTGTGCTCCTTTGCGACGGTTATGGAGATCTCGTCGGCCTCCGATATGCCGCCCCAGGCGGCGTTCATGGCGTCGGGGACGCCGTTTTCATCGTAGCTTCCTATTATAAGCACCGGCATGGGGTAGAGGTGGGCCTTGGGGCCGAGGTCTTTTCTCATAATATCCTCCGTTATCTTGTGTACTGACGGAGCTCGGTAAGCTCCGCAACGCAGCCCTCTGCGTACAGAGAGACCGGCCTGCCGCTGACACCGTAGAGACGGACGGTCATCGCGGCCTCACCGTCGATATAAAAGCAGCCGACCGAGCCCTCCTGGATGTAGGTAAAGCCGTAGCTTTTGCCGGGTTCAAGATCGGTATTGACCCAGGTCACCGAGGTGCTGCCGCCGTCAAAGAGGAGATGCAGCATTTGGTAGTCGAGGTCTACCTCTACACGCTTGCACCCCTCGGCAGAGCCGCCGCAGTCAAAGGAAAGACCGAATCTGCCGCTTTCGGGGCAGACAAATTTGCCTGTGAGCTTAAAGCTTTCGTAGCAGTTAAAGACCTCGGCGCTGCCCTCAAGGGAGATGCTGTCCTCCGAAAGGAGCAGCTCGCGGCGCTTGTCATAGGAATCGGCCACCGCGCCGACGGGCTCAAGGGTAAGATGACCGTTTTCCTTTCGGACTATCTTCTGCACCACGAGATTTCCTGCCCAGGCCGTGACCTCGGAGGAGGAGGGGTCGCTCGATCTGCGTGCCCAACCGACCATGTACGAGCCGTTTTCGTCCTCGACATGCTTTGCGGCGTAGAAAAGTCTGCCCTCAAACCGCCGCGCCTTGGTGTATTCGCCGTATTGGCTGTCGGCAGAGGAAAACCAAAGGGTATCGTCCTGGGCAGAGTAGGTAAGGTACCACCTGTCCCCGATGCGGAAGGTGTCGCTGCACTCAAGGTTCCAGAAGCTGCCGCTGCGGTTTGAGTAGAGTATGCCCTCGTAGACTGCGCCGCTCAGGTCGGCGTTGAGGGAGTACCGAAGTATCCTCGCCGTACCCTGCATCGAGGCGGTGACGGTGAGGGTGATGATGCCGGTATCGGGGTCGTAGTAGGCCTGGGGATCGCGGAAGTCGGTCTTCTGCCCGAGCGAGGGGTCGGGTACTATCTCCCAGCCCGCAAGCTTTTCAAAGGAGGTAAGACTGTCGCCCACGGCGACCATTATCTTTTCATTGTACTCCATAGCACCCGAGCCGTTGTGACCGGTGTAGAAAAGGTAGTACTTTTGGCCGACCTTGACCACCGATCCCGTACCGATCCAGTCGTCCTGACCGCCGTTGCGGTCGGATTCCAGTATCGGACCGTCGTGCTCCTCGTAGCTGACGAAATCGCGGGTGGTCAGGAGGTATACCGAGTGGTTGTGGGAATCCCCGCCGTCCTTGAGATAGTAGATGTAGAATACCCCGTCCTCGTAGTAGGGCATGGGGTCGCCGACGTAGGGCTGTACCCCGTTGTCGGGCTCGGGGAGGACGAAGGTCTCGTAGTCGTACGCCGCCTCCTGCTCCGAAGGAGAGGTGAAGGCGGAAAAATCCTTGTCATCGTCGGGGTAGACAAAGGGCTCCCCGGTCGGGACGGCGGTAGTTTCGTGGGATGCCGAGGTGCCCTGTAGAGAGCTTCCTGCAGTAGTCTGCAGAGCGGGACGGTCGGAGGAGCAGCCGGTGGCCGACAGCCCAAGGGCGAGGGCAAGCAGCATAAAGAAGGCACGGCGCATATTCATATTTCTCACGCTCCCGTTTATCGGAGTTTGGAGTCTGTACATATTATACAATAACTTTTACACGAAATCAATCGCACGGCGGCTGTCACCGCCGAATATTGAATTTTTGCTATAATAGGGGCAGACGGAACTAAAGGAGGGAGCGCAAATGACATTTCAGGAATATGGAACAAGCTTGACGTGGGGTACAGGGAGCGTATCCTTTCGAGCCTTACCGAACGCAAGGTCGAAAAGGGTACCGTCGTCCACAACGGCAGTAACGACTGTACCGGCCTTTTCTGAGGGCGTAGTCAAGGGCGATCCTCGTGCCGCTTCTGCGGGTGGTAGGGGCGCTTTGCTTCCGAAGAGAAAGGTGTCCACCTTTTCGTCAGTAATCAGTCTTTCAACGGCTTCGGTTATTTTCGTCCGCAGCTCATCCGTTTCGTTTATGGTTCGGTGACCGAAAAAACAGCAGGTTCGTTCTCTCACATTCTTTCACTCCAAGTATATAATTCTTCACATATTATAGATTATTATTGACTGAAAGTAAATAATTATTTATTTGAAGAAAGTTATAATTTACTTGCCTTCACTTTAAACTATTAGTATGGGGGAGGCGTAATGATGAATACGGAGTTTGCTGATAAATATATAACCTTAGGTTTGAAAATTGCCTATTACCGAAAGAAAGCCGGTTACACCCAAGAATACTTTGCGGAGCTTATTGATAAGAGCGTAAATTTCGTAGGTCAGGTTGAAGGCCCCGGCACGGTACGCGGCGTATCGCTTGAGACCCTGTTTAAGATAGCACAGGTATTAAAAATATCCCCCTCCAAGCTTTTGGAAGAGGATTGAAAAAAAGCCCCTCTCTGCGGCCTAAGCAGAGAGGGGCTTTTCTTTGTTTTTACTTTTCTTTTTTGTCGTTTCGCTCGCAGGACGCACCTACGTACACAAGACACCACATAAGCAGTGCATCTGCAAGCATAAAGACGACGGTAGCGATAATGAGTGCAGCTTTCATCCTTGTCTCCGTCGGACGTATTTTTGGAAGGGCGCTGTCATTATTATTGCCGCTGCCGCACCCGCATATACCTGCGAAGGTGGCTCACATCTTCTTTTGAGCGTAGTTCCAGGAATCACGGCACATATCTTCTATGCCCAGCTCTGCCTTCCAACCGAGAAGCTCGCAGGCCTTTTCGGCATTGGCATAGCTCGTTGCGATGTCGCCGCTTCTTCGGGGCATAAACCTAACGGGAATCTCCTTACCGCTTGCACGGCTATATGCATCAACAAGCTCAAGGACGCTGTAACCAATACCCGTGCCGAGGTTTACCGTCAGCACGCCTCGGTTATTGTCGAGATACTTCATAGCCTCTATGTGGCCTTTTGCAAGGTCGACGACGTGAATATAATCACGCACGCCGGTACCGTCGACCGTGTCATAATCGTTACCGTAAACGTTCAAATACGGCAGCCGGCCTAAGGCCACCTTACAAATGTAGGGAACGAGATTGTTGGGGATACCCACCGGGTCTTCACCGATCAGTCCGCTTGGATGTGCCCCTACCGGATTAAAATATCTTAAAAGGGCGATCCTCATTTCGGGATCTGCTTTGGCCTGGTCAACAAGGATCTGTTCCTGGATCACCTTGGTCCAACCGTATGGATTTGTTGCACTTGTCGGCATAGATTCCGTGAACGGCGGGTCGTTATCGCGGCCATACACCGTTGCCGAGGAGGAAAAGACCATACTCTTGCAGGAAAATTCCCGCATGATCTTCAACAATGTCAGCGTACCGCCAACGTTGTTGCTGTAATACCTGTGCGGAAATTTACAGGATTCGCCTACCGACTTCAGCCCCGCAAAATGGATCACGGAGGTGATATCGTGGCTTCGAAAGAGCGCTCTCAGACCGTCTTCGTCGTTTATATCAAGCTCATAAAAAAGACAGCTTTTTCCCGTGATCTGTTTTATAGCTTCTACGGAGGCTATCTTGGAGTTGACAAGATTATCTGCGATCACTATCTCATGATCCTTGTTGAGTAATTCCACACAGGTGTGTGAACCGATAAAACCCGCTCCACCCGTAACTAAAATCATAAAAACATCTCCAGTAGTTTTCAATTAACGGTAATATCGTGCATTTCGCCGAGGGACAACAGCCGTCGGAATAAAATATTTCGGATATTACTCGCTTAAAAAGATATCCCGAATGGATGAAATTTCTTCCGCCGTAACGCCTATCGACAGTAACCAGCCCTCTATCTTTTCGTTGACGCTGTCGCCGGGCAAGCCGTTGATACGGCCGATAAACTTATACATCCAATCCATCGACACATCACTGTGATGAAATGCCGAAAGCTGATATTCCTTCATCAGACTGCTTTCGTCCATTCCGAGGATCGCTCCCAACAGATAACAGACCGTTCCCGTTCGATCCTGGCCGTACGTACAGTGAAGATATATCGGATAATTTGATCTGTCCGCCAGGTCTGAGAAGACCTTCCTGATAGGCTCGGGATGGTCAAAAATTGCGGAATAGTTTGGTGCGGAATAATAAACGTGGTCTACACCTGCGCCGAGAGCGTCCAAACCGTATAAATTGTCTGTGGGCTCACGAAGGTCCATGTCCGTTTTGATACCAAAAACAGACAGCATCGTATTTACTCCCTCGGGAGTGATCGTATACTTTTCTTCAACTGCGCCGTCCAGCTCGCACCCACGGTAGAGAAGCCCTTGGTTGATGACCCTGCCATCAGAGGTATTCCAACCACCGACGTCTCGCAGGTTGTATACACCGCCCACCGTAAGGAAACGGGGGCTTTCGGCGGTTTTGAAGCTGCCGCTCACGGTGGTTACGTTTCCGTCATTGAAGGTCAATTCGATCTTGAAATAATACCGTGTTCCGGTCTTAAGATGGTAAACGTCAATACTTGTGCTGTATCCGTCGGCCGTATAGACGAGCTGATCGGTAAATTCGGGATTATCTGCTACAAAACATCTTGCATTTTTCACGCTGCAGCCTATCGGCGCTCCAAGAAGCTTATAGGACAGCTTGACGGGCAAGCCGACATCCATTCGGTCGTATTGAGAGCGGTATTGATCGTATACGTCGGAGGCGTAGGTGCCATCCTCGGCAGAATAATAGGCATAGACGGCAGGATTAACGAGTACAACGTCTTCTGCAAAAAACGGGACGTCGATCTTGAGGCTGTTTACGGTGTTTTGCAGGGTCGGGTCCTTCGATTCCCATTGCGGGTTTTTCTGTGAAGAATATTTTTTATCTATGACCGATCCGACCGCAATCAGACATACTATGGCAACGAGAGTTATCGTTGCATGAATGAGATAGCGCTTGTTCTTTACAAGAAAATGTTTTATGCTTTCGCCGGTCTTCTTGTTAAATAATCCGGCGCGGTGCCTGTGCTTTTTTCTTCTGTGGCCGGAATGGTGGGAATGGTGAGCCGCCGCCCTTTGCGGATCGGAGGGTGCGACGTCACGTTCCTCCGTGTTTGATATGCCGTCGGAAATTTCTTCGGTTAATTTAACCACATCATCTATGTTGTTGTTATCCATTTTGATATGCTCCTTACTGTGTGCTAAGAACAGAAAAACCTATTATCCGTTGATGGTGAATAAAAACGCTGTATGCTCTTTATTCATCATCAACAGATAATAAAGGCTCTGCCCGGTCTGAAGACAAGACAGAGCCTTTATTCTGTTGCCGCATCAATGCGGCGATCTTTAATCTGTGATCAGCTTTCCGGTCGGGTCAAAGGTATATCTTCCGGAAGGAAGGATCTCGTTTGACGTTGTAGTCCAATAGGCACCGGTCGCGACCTGCCCGTTTGAACGAACGTAATATACGTCGCCGTTCCAAACGATGGGTCCTGCACCGTATTGGATCACTCCGTCAACGTAGTAATAGCCGTTGACTACGCCGTCATGGTAAGCAGGAAGCTCATCGATGAGCATCTTGCCGTCAGTGCCGAAATTGTAGTTGCCCACAGGAGCCAGTTCGTTATGCTTGCTGACCCAGTACTGACCTGTTGCGAGTTGGCCGTTAGAACGGACGTAGATGTAACCGCCGTTATATTCCATCAGGCCCTTGTAAGCGGGCTTACCGTTTTCATAGTAGAAACCGTCCGCAACGCCGTTAAGAATCTTGCCGTCGGTACCGAAGTGGTATGAGCCTTGGACAAAGCCTTCGATTCCGTTGGTTTTGGTTATCCAGTACCTACCGGTTACCAGCTGCCCGTTGGAACGAACGTAGATGAGACTGCCGTCGTATTCTATCAGTCCCTTGTAGGTGCGTCTGCCGTTTTCGTAGTAGAACAGACCGTTATCTTCTTCGTAAACACCGTTCTTGGCAGAGTTTACGTCCATTACACCGTTTTCATCAAACAGGTAGGTACCGATGTTGATATCGGTATACTCATTTACGTTGTAGATCCAATAGCTCTGGTTTACGACCAACTTACCGGAGGAACGAACGTAGTAGTAGTTTCCGCTTTCCTTGATAAGTCCTGCACCGAGAGCCAGACGGTAATTGTCGAAGTAGTAGAGCTCACCGTCCATCTCGGTAACACCATCGTTCTTAATAAGCTTACCGTCTGCGCCGAAGAAGTAGATGCCGTCAGCAACGAAGACGTCATTTGCGGAGACATCGGTCCTGCCGTCTCTGGAGAGATAGATCCTGCCTCCGGTGCGGTGAGATGGGGTAACCATGACATTGTTTGCACCGAAGTAGTAGTAATCGCCGTCCGCTTCAACCAGACCAACGAACCAAGGAAGCATACCGTTTACAGCCCAGTGGCCGTCGGATGTAAGTCCTGTAAAGTTGCTTAGGAACCTACCGTCCTCTCCAAAGACGAAAAGGGCAGTGTCGGTATCGGGAAAGTCTTCTTTGCCAAGATCTCTGCCATCGGGACCGTAGTTGCCAAAGGCGGTAGGATAGGGAACTCGACTGATGCCCTCTGCACGTATGCCGGTTACGGGATCAAGGTAATACCAGGCGTTGCCGATCTTGGTCCATTCGGTCTTCTGCACATCATCTTCATTCTTGTAAACGAAACCGTTATCGGTATATACAAACCCGGTCACGCTGTAAAGAGCCGTGTAGGCCGTATTTTCGGTGACGTTGACAAGCTCCTTGTCCCATCCCTTGAAGGTGTAGGTCAGGCCTGCATCTGCCGCCTTGTCGGTGCTGCCCTTGAAGGAAGGCGTTGCGCCGTAGGCGTAGGTCTCGGTCGTTTCATTGCCGTCGACTATCCAGGTGACGGTAAACTTTTCAACTGCCTGGCAGACACATACGTGGGTGGTACCGTCGTATGTGTGGGGCTTGCCCGATTCGGACTTGGTGTGAGTCGGGTCATTTCCACATACGTAGTTTTCGGTATGGGTTTCGCCGTTGTTGGTGTAGCTGCCGATCGTCCAGGCGTGGTTCTTTGCAGCAACGTCCTGGCGAGTCGCAGTCTGTCCGTCAACCGCCCAATCCGCATCGAAGTTGGCGGTATAGGTCGTCGTACCCTTTTCGGTACAGGTTGCAGGAGTGGTAACAACGCCGATTGCAGTTGCGGTCTCGGTCTCCTTGTGAGAGCCATCCCGCTTGCAGGTACGCTCAGCGGTGCACTCCTTACCGTCATCGGACCATGTGTAGGTGGGAGCAGCCCAATCATGCGTGAGCGCAGGAATCTCCTTGTTAGTACGGCTGACTTCTGCGCCGCACTCGGTACAATATACGACTTCGTCGTAGCTGCCCGCAGTCTCGCACTTTGCGTCTTCAATGTTTTCATGTACGGGAGTGCCGCCGGTGTGGTTGGATGGATCCTTTTCACCGGTAACGTCGACCTTGACGGTCTTTTCGGTGATCCACGCCTCAGTAAAGGTGGCGGTATAGGTAGTTACTTTTTCGGTCATACAGTCGGCTTCGGTGGTTACAGCGGAGCTGATAGCTGCACTTGCAGTAACTTTGCCTCCGCAAGTCTCACAAGTACCTGTTACGGTACATTCGGTCTTGTCGTCGTTCCATACCGCATTGGCGGGAGTATAACTGCAGCTGCCCATAAGGTAGTTACAAACACTGCAGTAATGCTTGCCGTTCTCGGTCTTGGACGTATTGTGTGCAGTGACCGAGAATTCAGCGGTATAGGTTGCGTTACCTGTCGCTGCTACGGGAGTTGTATCCCAACCCGTAAAGGTGTAGTGATAGGATTGATCGGGGGCCTTGTTGGTACTACCATTGAAGGAAGGCGTTGCACCGTAGGAGTAGGTTTCGGTCGTTTCATTACCGTCAACTATCCAGGTGACGGTGAAGGTTTGCTTGTTTTGGCAGACACAGACACCGGCGGTATAGCTATGCGGTTCGTTGGTTACATAAGAACAACCGCATTCGCTGTAGGTTGCAGAGTGAGTTCCATCGCCGTTGTCGGTGTAATCGGGCTCTCCGCTATGACCGGTTGCGGGGAGCTTACCATCGCCGTTCTTCCAAGCGTTGAGGTCGGCGATACCTTTGACTGCGTTTTCATCCTCATAGAGTTTGCCGCAGGAGCAGGTGTAGTAATCCTTCCAACCGTCTGCGTCACAGGTCGGAGCCTGACCCTTGGTAAGAGTCAAATAGGCGTTGCCGCAGGCCATGACCTCATTTCCGACGTCACACTTGTGATCGTTTCCGGAGTCGTTGCAGCTGCCCATAAGGTAGTTACAAACACTGCAGTAGTGCTTGCCGTCGACGATCTTGGCCTTATCGTGCGCAGTGACCGAGAATTCGGCGGTATAGGTTGCATCGCCTGTTGCTGCTACGGGCGTTGTATCCCAACCCGTAAAGGTGTAGTGATAGGATTGATCGGGGGACTTGTCGGTACTACCCTTGTAAGAAGGCGTTGCGCCGTAGGAGTAGGTCTCGGTCGTTGCGGTACCATCGACTATCCAGGTGATGGTGAACTTTTCAACTGCCTGACAGACACATGTGTGGGTGGGGCCGTCGTATGAGTGGGGCTTGTCCGACTCGGACTTGGTGTGAGTCGGGTCATTTCCACATACGTAGTTTACGGTATGGGTTTCGCCGTTGTTGGTGTAGCTGCCGATCGTCCAGGCGTGGTTGGTAGGATCGGTGTCGCCGTAGGGCTGTCCGCAAGCTTCGCAGATCGCCTGAGCAGAGCAGGTCGCATCACCGCCGGTGTGGTTGCCGGTTGCGGGGATCACAGCCTGTGCTACAATGGTGACACCGCAAGCTTCGCAGTGAGAACCTTCGGTCAAGCCGGTCTCGCCGCAGGTGGGATCCTTTGCGTTGTCAGTAACGACATTAAGGTGGTTTGTACCTGCGGTGAATACTGCGGTGTAGGTTGCTTCACCGGTTACGGCTACTACGTCCTTATCCCAACCGGAGAAGTCATAAACAGTACAACCGTCTGCTGCCTTAGTCGGAGTGTCATCTTTGTATTCAGGGGTATCACCGTAGTCGTACTCCTCAGTAAGGAGCAGATCGCCGTCGCCGTTTTTCCAGGTGACCTCATACTTGTTTACCGTAGAGGTAAAGGTTGCGGTGTAGGTCACGTCGCCGGTTACGGCTTCAAACTCCTTGTCCCACCCCTTAAATGTGTAGGTGTACTGCGCGGTTGCAGTCTTGGTGGGAGTGTCTCCCCCGTAAGAGGGATCGGTGCCATAAGCAATATCTTCACTGTACAAGGTCTTGCCATCGCCGTCTACCCAAGTTACGGTGTACTCTCTCGTTTCCGAAGTAAACGTTGCCGTATAGGTCACATCACTGGTAACTTTGGGAAGCGCATCGGAAGCATACACGTTGTCGTCAAGAGAGCTCTTCCAACCGGCAAAGGTGTAGGTGTACTCTGCAGTTGCAGGCTTGGTCGGCACCGGGCCGTTGTAGGATACGGTCGATCCGTTTACTGCAACGATATCTGTGATAGGTGTACCGTCTTCGTTATTGAAGGTCAGGGTGTATTCTCTGCAACCCTCGCATACGCCGGTGTACCAGCAATCGCAGGTAGCGCAGTATTCGTATACGGTGCCGGGTTCGGCTGCATAGATAGGGTCGCCGGTCTCTTCGTCAAATGCCATAGTTTGCAGGTAGGAACCATCACCGTTTTGGAGCCATGCGGAACGAATCATGAGACCCAGAGTGACACCGGTAGTACCGTTGTTCTGACAGGTGATCATGTCAGCACCGGCACCGCTCACCATCTGAATCTCGCCGGTCTTTCCGGTGGACTTAATAGCCGCACCGCCGATGGTGGTATAAATAAAACCGTTAGCTATTAGGGTACCGTTGATGTCCAGTACAGCATCCTTCAGGTCTGCATCAGTACGTCCGTCGGTTCTACCAGGGGCGTAAAGAACAGGAGCAAAGTAAGAGGGCTTAGCGGAATAACCGTTGGGTGTAGGTGCTTTGGAATTCAATACGAGACCGTATTTAACACCGGTTATTTCTTCGCCCATGGTAGCTTCAGCCAAGCTCAAGCCATAGAACCACTCGTCACGGTCATATACAATGATATTGTAACCATCGGCACAGAAATCATTGATGGATTTTCCAGAGTAAGCCAAATTAAGGGTTGCTCCTTGGTCAACAGTTACCTCCACGCCGGGAAAAAGCGCAACGCTCTGCTTCAGCGTAGTAGTGCCGGAATGAATGCCAATAGAAACATTGTTGGTAATGGGCAGAAGATAATTAGCGGAATTCACCTCAATAGAGAACTTTACTGTCATGCTATTGAGCTCGCAGCTGCCGTAAAGATCAACATTCAGTCGGTCGCTGCTCTCATCGTAATCTTTGATAACGTATCCGCCTTCACCGGAGGTAAACATACCGCCGGAGCCAATAAAGGTAGCTTCGCCACCAATACAAAGACTGCTCGCATATGCGGAGGTGTAAATCTTTTCGGAAGCACCCGCATAGAACGTGACGGGAACCTCAATGTTCTGAACATAATACTGGTTCAAGGGGA
Organism: Clostridia bacterium; assembly: GCA_017532825.1. Classification (GTDB taxonomy): domain Bacteria; phylum Bacillota; class Clostridia; order Oscillospirales; family QAMX01; genus RGIG6452. The sequence goes on along the minus strand of JAFXIT010000059.1, from coordinate 21,469 downwards.
ATGCCAAACCATTATCGGCATAATCCCCCGTTGCACTACCGCCGCGGAAGTCTGTAACCTGGAAGTTCTCGTAAACGGTAGCACCCGAGTTTGCAGTTACCGAGCCGGAGCCGGTAATAAAGCCCCAAGCGTAGAGCTTACCGCCGTTATTGACGGTAATATTGGAACCCTCCTGCATGTTCACAAAGCTGACAGGGCCGGTTGGGCTGCCGCAGTAGTTAGAGCCACCATTGGCTGCCGCATGCTGCGCACTCAGCGACATAGCACCGTTGACCGTAATTTTGGCATCACCCGCCATAGTCAATGTGCGGTAAGCCGTGGGCTGCACCCATGCCTGGTTATTCATAAAAGAACTTGTACACGCAGGTTCTTTCGTATACAAGGTATTACTGGCATTAAAGGGAATCAGCAAGGTAACGCCTGCGGGAATGGTATGTTCGCCGCGCAGCGTACCGTTGTTCAGCAGAACGACGGTCTTGGTGGAAGCCGAAGTGGAATTAGCAAAATTACAAGCCTCTGTGAGATCTGCAAACTTAGCCGTACCAACACCGAAGAGTGCGGTGTTGGCGGGAAGAAATACAGGCTTCAACTGAGGATCGGAGCCGAATTTTACGGATGCAGGGTTATCATAAGATACGTAACTTTCGCTTGCGTTACTCCACCAGCCAAAGAATGTATAGCCGGATGCGGGAGTCGCATTCAGTGCATATGCTTCAGAGGCGGCCTTCTCTTTGGTAGTCTGTGTGGTAACGGCTGCGCCGTCCACGGTATAGTTGCCGTTTTCGGGAGCAAGGAATGTGGAGGTCACGTTGCCGGAAGAGAGCAGCTGCAGACTTGAAAGAGTCAGAGTGTTGGTATTACTGCTACCGGAGGGAGAGGTCAAGGTGATGGTGGTAGAGGTACCGGCCGCCAGGGTCTTGGAATAGGAGCCGGAGGTGCCGGAAATGGTCCCGGAAACACTACCACCGCCGGTCAAGGTATAGTCAAAGGACAGGGTACGGTCATCACTGTGGTTGTTGGTGATGGTCAGCGTGGTCGTTACGCTCTTTTTACTAATTATATACTGTGTATAACCGGTTGCCGTACCGGTGACTGTGGTGCCGGAGGCTGTCCAGGTTGCGTTGCCTTTGCTACTAGATGCATCGGTCCAGGACAGACCGACATTTGCATCGGTCACGGTCAGCGTACCCGCCGCATGGACATGCAGTTGTATTGTTGGGAGCATAGACAAAAGCATTGCCAAGGCGATGACCGTTGCCAACACTCTTGATTTGATCGAATTAGTCATATTTGATTTTCCTTTCCGGAGTTATTGATAGCCTGCCTCCTGCCCCCTAAAGGGGCAGGAAGGGGCTTGTTTCCTTGGGAGGTCAGTTTGCGGGATAGTACCTGCCGTCAGTGCCGAAATCATATCCGGCATAGGGCAGCAGATCGTTATGCCTTGTAGGCCAGTATCTGCCGAGGGCCAACTGACCGTTGGAACGGGCGTAAACGTAGTAGGTCTTTCCCTCTTCGTCCTCAAGCTTTATTAGGCCCTTATACGTGGGTTTGCCGTTTTCGTAGTAGTAGAGCACACCGTCTACATCTACGATACCGTTCTTGCCGCCGGGCTGTGCGGGAGAATCCGGATTCACGGGAGGCTGAGGCTCGGTTGTTGCACTCGGATAGTATCTGCCGTTGGTTCCGAAGTCGTAGCCGGTAAGAGGCAGCACGTCGTTGTGCTTGGTGGGCCAGTATCTGCCGATGGCCAGCTTGCCGTTGGAGCGCACGTAGATATAGAAGGTCTCGCCGCTTTCGTCGGTGAGCTTCACAAGGCCGAGATAGGACAGCTTGCCATCCTCGTAGTAGTAATATTCACCGTTCTCTTCAACGATACCGTTCAGAACATCGGGAGTGTCGGGAACGACGGGAGTACTAGGCTCGTCAGAGGGATAGTATCTGCCGTTGGTACCGAAATCGTATGCCTGCATAGGCAGAAGGTCGTTGTGTTTGGTGATCCAGTATCTGCCTGTCGCAAGACTTCCGTCGGTACGAACGTATATGTAATAATCCTCGCCGGACTCATCGGTCAGCTTCAGCACGCCGAGCTTGCCGACGATGGCTCCGTCAATGTAGTAATAATACTTACCGCCTACCTCCACAACGCCGTTCAGCTTTTCGCCGTCATCGGCTGTGGGTGTCGACATCTTTCCGTTTTCGTCGAAATAGTAGGAGCCCTGGGGGAACAGATTGTTCGTATTGGTGACCCAATAAGTAGCATTAACTACTGCCGCACCGTTGGAGCGGAAATAATAGTAATCCTCACCGATCTTCTTAAGACCGATATTTCTGCTGATCAGCTTACCGTTTTCAAGAAGATAAAGAGAGCCGTTTATAAAGCGCAGACCGCTTTCATCTTCCATCCATACGCCCTTTTCGTCAAAGGCGAGGTACTCATTTGCCGTTGCTTCGAAATTCCGCACACGGGAAACAGTATTCTGCACGCAGTAATAATCGTTTGCAAGGAAGTATTTCTTGCCGTCCATCTCGACCCACTGGTTGCGCTGCCAGGAGCCTGCAAAGCTATAACGTACCCTGCCTGCAGAGGTAGTCACGAGGGATCCAAGTACGCATCTGCAGTTTTCAAAGGTGTAGTAAATGCCGTCAATTCCTACTCTGCCGCTTTCGATCGCAGCACCGTTACGGTAGGGGCTGAAATAGTAATAATAGCTGTTTCCGTCAGATTCGGTCACTGCCTGCCAACCGGTCCTTTTCTCTCCGAGCCAAGCATAATAATACTTGCCGCCGACCTCAAAGGCACCCATGACCTTGCCGTTACAAATACCGTTATCGCCAAAGGTATAATACAGTTTTACGGAAGGGTCCTCATAGGAGGGAAGATACTGAACACCGGTAAGCGGGACGTTGTCTTTATAATAGAGCAGATCGCCGTCTTGCTCGTGCCATCCCTGCTTCAAGGAGCTGTCGAGCGTATACGTATCGGCAAATTCGGCATAGGTGTCACGGAAGTGAGCACCGCTCTCGGTTCCGCCTTCATAGCCGGTCTGATCTGTCGAATAGGGATAAAGACCGTAGGTCGCCTGGTTTTCAGCCTTCTGTGCGAAGCTGTACAGAGAGGATGCACGGAGGTAGATGTCGTAGCTTACGGTTCCGTGGTTGATAATATCTGTTTCTCCATTATCATCCCATGCGCTATCCTTGGGTGTAGCGGTTATACCCGTCAAAATACAAATGGAATTTGCGGTCGCAGGATCGATTGCTTGCGTGCGGTCGATCCATTTGCATATCATGGTCAGCTTATTGTTTTCATCAACGGTTGCTTCGGCAAGTTCGAAATAATCATTGACGATCTTCAAACCGGAAATATCCACATCAAGATCGGTATCAAACTGCGCTTCGATTTTAACCTCGGTCAGCACGCTGACACGTTCTGCGAGTTGAAGCAGGAACTGGAATGCAGTTGAACCCTGGTCCGCACCGGGGAGCATATCCGTAAGACCGGCAAGCTTATCGGGGATCGGAATCGCCTTCATATCAAGAGCGAAGGTATATGAGACGTCCATGTCTTGTCCGGGAAGAACGATCTCATACAACGAATTGTCCTTGGTAATCGAATTGGCAACCTCACGGAGCCATGCAAGAGTGAGATTTCCGGCAGTTGCATTTTCAAAATCAAAATACGCTTCATCGGCATAATAAAGGTTAATGTTAAACATTACGCCAACATCATCTACTGCCATTACAACTGCTGCCGCAGTTACGTTGCGGATGCCGACATTTTCGTCACCGGTGAACATAAAGCCTTCAAATACGCCGGCGGTCTCTTCAACAGCTCCCAAGAAGATGTCGCTTTCATTTATAGCGACTTCCTCACCATTATATGTAGCAATAACGGGGATTTTTGTAGGTATGCCAAACACAGCTGTCACTGAGCCGCCTTCGATTTCCAAGGTATCCGGTACGACAACATACAACGTCTTAGTGCCAACTACCTCTCCCTTGGAGACCAGCTGGACCTCAACCTCGCCGTTTGCAAGAGCGGTAAATACACCGTCGGAAGTGATCGAACCAACCGTTGGGTCGGAAACCGTCCACGTTGCGTCTGCAGGAAGAGCGGCAGCGTTTCCGGTGTTACTGATACCGATGGCCGACATCTGCAGCTTTGTGCCGATGGTCAAATAATCGTAATCCGACGAAACCGTCGCACGATAAAACTCATTGGAGGATTTTGCCGTAGAGATCGCAACCAAAGAGGTTGCAACACTTCTTGCATATCCGTCAGAGGGCTTATTGATCAGCTTAAGGCTGTCACTGCCCTCGGGCTTTGAGAGGTAGGTGGTAGAGCCGCCGCCGTCAAGGTTAATTGCTTCCACACAACCCGCTTCATACATGATCTGTGCGATCTCGCGCATCGAACCGCCTGCAGAGAAGGGTTCCTGACGACCGTCCAGTACCATCATTACGACAGAACCGTCTGCCTTGATACCTATCGCAGTGCGGCTGGCTCTGCCGGAGTTATTTGTGGTAACGATCTCGCCGTCTTTAATAAGGACAGCGCCAAAGCCGCCCACGGCTTCCTTTATGCGATTTCTGTAAGTTTCGTAGTCCGCCTGGGTGCCAATTACAGCAGAACCATCATCGAGAATGGCAAAGAAACCGTCTTTATCAACACCCTTCCATTCCCTGCCGTCCATGATCAAGAGGCCGCCGGGTTCGCCGGTGGACATATTATAGCCGTCTGCATTGGTTGCGACGATGGCGTTGAAGTGCTCATATTTGTTCTTGTATTTATTTACAAGAGCGGTTGCCTGATCTTCAACTCGCTGCGTTCCCCATCCTTTAGACGGATCGTTGTCTTTATAATTTACCATGATCGTTACATCGTCACGAGTAACATCAACAGTTGCGACATAATAAACGATCTGCTTATTGTCGGTGGTAACCGCATAATTGATCTTCTGCGTGATACCGGGAGCAAGGATAGACTCGGTGCTGGAGAAGATGGAGTAGTAACCGTTTCCGTTATCATCTTCCTCGCCTTTTCCCGAACCGCCTTCAAGGCTGTCGCCGGCAAGATTATACAGATAATCCGCAAAAGCATAGCAAGATGCTTGTCTTAAATCATCTTCGTCACTGATCCCACGATCTGCCTCAAGAACCATCAAGCCCGTGTTGGAAGTATAAGTGTCATAAATTGCTGTGCGTACGTCTTCTCTGGTGGCGAGTCCATCAAAGCGATTGTTGAGAAAATATGCCGCCCGATCTTCGTTACAAAGTGTTTCAGTGAAATACTCACTCATCAGTGCGGTCATTGAAGAGGCATCTGCTTTGAGATTGGTATACAGATAGAATGCATCCATATCGCCATAGAAGTCATCCATACCAAAAGCATCGTCTGCATTTACTCCGAAACAATTGGTCAGGACATAATCCGCCATTTCGTCAACGGTTCCCGCAGGAACGTTACCAAAATGCTTGCTGTATAGAATCAGATCACAAATATCACCTGCCCAGCCGCCAAGATCTGCGGTTGCCGCAGAAGCAACGTAAGCAATATTCATTGTTCCGAACATATGGCCGAAGTCGACCTTGTTTCCGTTTGGAAGACTGAAGTCATCAATGACAATATCTCTCAGATCCATTACGGTAGTGCCGTTTTGAGCGTCCTTGAGTTCTACGTATTCCGTAAACTCCGTGATTTCCGCTCCGGCCAAAGTAGACCAGTTGCCGTCGCGGTAACGATCTACTCCGGTTCTGATAAAGTTGATCATCAAAAGATTTTTGTCCTTCCCGGACGTTGCTGAAAATTCATCAGCGTACTCCTCCAGAACCTCAAGTTTTGCCATGAAATCCCCATAAGATGTAACTGAAGCTGCATAAGTTATCGGCATCATTGCCCCAACTGTAATTGCAATTGTTAACATAAGCGCCAGACATCTAAACAGTAATCGCTTCATATTCGTTCTCCTCTCTGTGGCTCAATATATCTGGAACGAAGTGATAATACTTCGATAAATTTTGTCGTTTATCATATAAGACGATACGGACTCTAATGGTTTAAAGAGTTACCGCTTTTCATTAGCGATTGCTCAATATCGTTAAACAATTCTTTAGCCGCATAATATGTCGTTAACTCGTCATTGCTCAAAGCTTCGGGGGTGTCGTAAAATACGACCGAAACATCGGTTTGACCGCCTTCTTCTCCGACATTTAACCGGCCGATGAATATTCCTTCCGATATGCCGAAATTAAGCGTGAACAATATGTATTTATTTTCGTCTATGTCTGCGTAAAAGTTTAGTTTGGCAGCGGAACTGTCATCCGTACTTGCTTCGTACGATAAAACATCCGTAAATGCAAATGGGTAACTAAACGATCCGTAGGTCGTTGTCACAACTACCAGATCACCGTCTTCCTTTTTTGAAAGCACGGCAAATTTCGAATGTGCAGGAAGCGTAACTTCGTTTTTATTATTGTCGGACATGTCATTTGATGGCATATCAAGTGGTTTTCCGCCGTAAATTAACATGGTAATGCCCGTACCGATAAAGGCACCTAACAACAAGGTGCAGCAACATAACAACAATAAGGATATCTTGCTGATCTTGTATGTTTCATACTTGTTCATGACACTTTACCCCTTTTGCCGCTTCACACGCATTTCTACCGAATGCTTTTTGAGGTAACATCAAAAGACATTTTATCTCTGCACCCTTCATAATCCTCATACGATCTTAAGGTATCAACGATTATTGCGTGTTTTTTTGCTTCTCGCTCTCTGTGTGAAGGAATGACCATATAATCTCCGTACATAGTGCTTAACAGATGATGATAGTTGACGGGAATCGGATATTTCTTTCCTTCAAATTGAATGCTCGTTCGCTCCGTAATGAAAGCGTACGGAAACACGTTTTTTGAATAGTCCTTGGCGGCCGAGAAAAAGGTGTGTACCATATCCCCGGTCCTTTTCTCTTTTGCAACGTATTTCCAAAAAGGTTTTCTCGGCAGAAAACGGCAAACCGCAATGAACAATTTCTTTTTAATGCTTTTGGTTTCATATCCTCTTTGGCTCAGCGATTTTGCTATGACCACTTTGGAGGCCCAAAACTGCATTTTTCGGCCGAATTCAGAATTCTTGGCATAGTCGCAAGGAAATATGTCCATATATATTCCTTGATGACAATTTGAATCTTTTGGATGATATTTCTCAAGACAGGTGGTTTGGTTGAGCCGCAGCTTGGAAAAAAACATCGGCCAATGTTCTGAAAACTCTTTTTGCAGGTAAAACCGCTTTCTGTCGATCACCGTATCGGCTTCGTTCAGAAAGCGAGCGTAATCCTTGCGTAGCATCAATACGTCCAGATCATCATCCCACGGAATAAAACCCTTATGGCGAACGGCGCCCAACATAGTGCCGGCAAACAGCACGTATGGTATATTTAATATTTTGCATACACGGTCAAACTCATCCAAAAGGACTATCAGTGCTTCTTGGTGTTCCCTTAAGGAAGAAGCTTGATTATCCATTTATACATTGCTCCTTTTTCTGTTTCTGTTCAAAAGGTTAAACAGCTTGCGTTTAGTCCTGTGAATGAGATCGTGCCGTTGAAACCACTTTTCTACAGCATCGTATCCATGTTTCCCATACAACACCAGTACCTTGTCACGGTTCTTTCCCAAGTCGGAAGGCCTGGACAACTGGTGGTTTTCTTTTGATACGATCCTATAATCTACCGGCACGGCTTCCATTTGAGTTGTCAAAACTTCTGCCCATTCGTTCCCCTTTCTCGTATTCACCAACATACAAGAAACACCTTTTTCAACCTTGAATGGGCCGCCGTTTGCGCTAATTGATTCGGGATAATTTTTTTCAATTCCCCAAAAATCACCTATGGTCAGATCTCCGGGGCGTTCCGGGGAAGCGTAAGGGCAATGATAGCAACATTCACGGAAGATTTCACCGCCGAGAAAAAGCTTGTAAAAAGAGGATTTGCGAGCCGGAAAGGATACCGTGTGCTTTTTGCCGTTGTCGTCCGTGTAACTAACGCCTCCGGTTAATCCCCAAGTGTCTGACTTGTCGCGAAAGCGAAAATCGGTGATTTTTAATTTGTGCTTTTTTTCTTGTGTTTTTATATAATCATAGAACATCTGCGCATTTGGCACGCCGTGACAGATAATATCCACAGTCAAAAGGTCGGGATGATCTGCATTGGTCAAAAAGCTTTTAAGGCCGGCAACTTGACACGGCGTTCCGGAAAACAGCACCTTTATTCCACGATCAAGGAACTCTTTCACTTTTACGTACGTATCGTCCATAGAGCTTTGCACGTATTTGGATCCTTGAAGTTTGTGCAGATCATTGAGCGAATTAATAACAATGTGCTTAACCTCAAATGCTCCGTCGCATGTGTGTTCCAATGTGCATCCTGCCACTACACCTCCCTGCGCAATAATTTCTCTGGCAAGTGATGCAAACACTCCGCCGGAGGCGGAGGCCTTCAGCAGCTCGTGATCCGCCGATTGCATAGCATAGGCGGCAATGCAATGATGACGGTCATTTGGATTTGCGAAGTGACACACGTTGTCACACGATCCGCAATCTATACACTTGCTCACATCCACTGCCGGAAACAGAAATCCGTGCTCGTCCGGCTTCATGACAATAGCGCCGACAGGACAAGCATTTGCACAGGCGGAACACCCGGAGCAATGGCTTTTTCTAAGGATGTTAATCATAGAATCGCTTTTCTTTTCTTCTTGTTTTTAAAGCACCGAGCATTGCAATAAAAAGTCCTCGATTTAAATAAAGAATAATTGAAAAAAGTATGATCAAGAGGACCTCGCCCCAAAAGGCATCCACAAACTCTATCCCACTCATAACAGCAAGCAGTAGATATCCAATTAAATGACCTTTTCGGGCTGTTTGAATTTTTACATATTTTTTTGTATGAACGGCCCTAAACGCAAAAACTCCAATATAACTAAAACAGGTTGCAATTGTAGCGCCCATTGCACCGATTATGGGAATTAAACTGAAATTCAGCAGAATATTTAATACAGCGCCGACGATACCTGAAAGCAAAAAGCCCATACCGTTTTTGTTTACCGTGTACGACGTGGACAAAAACGTTCCCAGCGACAAAAACAAAAAGCCAATAAGAAGAAAGGGGGTGTATTTCCACGCAATATAGTATTCTTTGGATGTGTATACAGACATAAACGGTTTGAGAAACACCAATATAAAAGCCACGAGGCAAATGAGTGTTTGTGCCATTCTGTTGTATACGGAGTCATGATATTGATCCGCACATGCACTATCATTTTCTTTGATAGCAGTATATATCCACGATTGGTTGAACACGCCGGAGATTGCAGTCAGCAACGAAGGAACTTTGTAGGCGATTGCATATATACCGTTAGCCGCGGCTCCTGCCATTGCGGTGACCATAGCTCTGTCGGAGGAGTTGATGATCCACCACATAAAAGAGTTGGGAATTAGCACAACTGAAAAGCGCAACATGCTGTTGATCAAGGCTTTGTCAAAGCGGAACCGCTTGATTGCACGGTATGCTTGTCCGACGATCACCGCAAAAACGGCTGTTGCAAGATTGGACAATATATATGCCAACAAATAGCCTTGAACGCCCATTCGCAAACCGACCAGAAAAACAATATTCAGTACTGCGGAAAGCGCAGTATGAATTATATTTCCGATCGAATACAGATTCAGCCTTTCACACCCTCGCAAATATGCCAGAAAAACCTGCATAACGGCTGCGCTGACTATGTAAGCATAAATATACCAACTCAGGCTTGAAAAAGAAGGTATCAAATAACTTATCGGAATTATTAACAGTCCTACAACGGAACCGACTGCCAAGACAGATGTGGCGATACTTAGGATCTGTTCTCGATCCGCTCCTTTGTCTAAACAAAAGCGCATGACCGATTCATAGATGTTCAGAGTAAGTATCGGAACCAATACGGTACATACAGTGGATATCAGATCCAAGGTTCCGTATTCGTCGGTCGATAATATGTGTGTATAAACCGGTACGAGAAGGAAAGAGATCAGTCGGACTCCGATCTTCCCGAAAGCAAAGCTGATGATATTTTTAATTAGATCTCGACTCCTCTGATTCATCGGCTGCTCCTGTCATCCTGCTGCTTCCGTACAGTCCTCTATATACTTAATTGCTCCTTTAGGTATTTGCGTGTTCGTGCGGATTCTTCATCTGCAATTCTGTTAAAAGCACTGTAATCGTTTTCGCGATCGATAATCTCGGCAATATTATTGACGTTATGCACGATATGGGACTCCATGTGAAAATGCTCCAACAGATCTATGAGTTTGTTAGAATTGCTCTCTCTGACAAATACAGCCATAGGCTTGTTAAATTTTGCGCCCATAACCGTCCCGTGGAAGGTATCGGTAACGATACATGCCGCATTTTTAAAGTATAGCAGCACTTCAAATGGATCTAAAACAAGATAATCATCACACCACGCCTGCATACCGCCGGCGGAAAGGATCCGCAGACCTTTTTTACGAGCATATGCCCGTATTGCTTTGATCTCATCCCTGGAATTGATCCTTCCTCTATACGCATATACGATCATATAAGGTCCTGCCGGAAAAACGGTTTTCGCACAGCTAGCCATTTCGCTTTTAAAGTTGTAAACAAGTACCGGGTCGACGTGCTTGTTTGCGGAAAATCCGGAAACGTCGAAAACCATTTTTGCAGTATTTTGATCTCTTACCGATATGGCTTGAAGCGAAAAAAGCCCCGTTTTTATAATCTCAACATCTTCACTTGAGGCGCCGGTTATATCGGTGTTGCCGCAAGAGGCTGCGTAACTGATTACGCGCTTAGCTGCCGGAACATATCCGAACCGCTCTCTTGTGATCTTCCATGCTCCTTGTGAATCGCAATTAAAGATCTCGTCGCTGCCGATCACGATAGCGTCGCAGTTCTCTGAAGTCATTTTCCGATCGGCTAAATTCAAGTACTTGGCTTGTGCCTCTTTGTACTTTTGTGAAACGAGCTTTCCTTTTCTTCCGTATCGAAGGCGTTTAAAAATATACCGTCTGAATTTAAACGATTTTAAAAAGACTTTTTTATTGGTTTCAGAAGCGTCAATGTCTACAAAAACGACGTCGTTTCCAAGATCTTCGATCAATCTTTTCAACGCATATGCCTGCAAAAATGAGCCGTAATTACCGACCCTTTGCATTGAAATAATACCGACTTTCATTGCGCTTTCTCCTTGAAACGGCTATTGCCACGTGAACAAATACGGCATCGTTCCATGTTCGTTCCCGATCATTGCCATAACAAAGCCGTATCCGACGATGGCAAGCGCACAGGCTCCAAAAATTTGTCTGTGAGATCGATGCTTTGTTCGCACCAGGGTTCCGAAATAAACTGCTTCAAAAATGCTGAAATACAACCCTGCTCGGTTGAGCGCTGAAAACATATAGCTCAAAAACAACATCAACAGGCCTGCTCCGTAATATATTTGAGCCGTGTAAACCTCGGTTTTGTTATCCTCGGTCATGGTCGCCCAGTCGGCGAAATGGTTGTGGTGGCCGTAAAAGGCGTAAACAAATAATAGAGTGAAGGCATAAAATAAAATTTTAATCGGGACCATAAAGCCTACGTCATATCCGCCGAAAATAAAATCAGATTCATAGCGGAGCATTTGTGTAACCAAATAGGCCGTTAAAAAGGGAAACGACGCAAGAATTCCTATGTAGAAGACCTTTTCTTTAGTTTTCAGTTGCTTCCAACGGAGAAGATTGATCGCAAGAAAGACGATTCCCAACAAGCCGGAGGTGTGGAACAGAGATGCGAGCACTACACCAATTATATATAGTAACGTTTTGTGCCTTGTCAAATAACGAGTGAAAAAGAAAATAATGGCAACAGCACAAAACTGGCGCATAATATTCAATGATGAGTGGAAAAAAGCCATATAATAGCACGCTACCATGGTGCCAAAAGCGGAAACTCTTTTAAAATCCCACATTCGCCAAACGATCAAGCCGTTGATTATAAAATATAAAAAGACAAGCAGTGCTGAAGTGTTTGGTATAATTTTCAGAAAACCATAACAAATGTATTTAAAGCCTTCTTCCAGCCCGTATGCGTATGCAAGCTCGCCCCTTTTTATCAGATCAAAGTGGTTTGCGTAGGATATCGTATCTATTCCGACAGAATAGTGACGTAAGCCCGCAAACAAAGTCAGAATAACTACAATCGCCCACACGCTCTTTTTACTGTTGCAGAATTCTGCGAAACGAGCTATTTGCCAACATATAATCAAAACGCCGATATACAGTATATAGGAGACAATAATTCGAATCACATCCTTCCCTTATTCAAACAGTTCATTTGATTTTTTTGGTTATATTATTTACATGCCAATACAGAGAAGGGTTAAGGCAGTACAGTACGGCTTTAAACTTCGTTTTTGTAAAAAAGGAGTTTCTGAAAACAAAAGACTTGTGTATATAAGCTCGTCCATATCGGTATAGACGCCCGGTCTGCGCAAGACTCAAGTATTTCATAACAAGCGAATCTAAAAGGATCTTTTTGAGTTCGTTATCTTCAAGTTGCTCGTATCGTTTTTCTAAGTCAAGACATGTGTTGTATAAGTCAACGGCGTTCTTTCTCAGATCCGGATTAGTTGTAATTGAGTCGTTGCGTACCATGTAATTATAAAAGCACACTCCGGTCTCAATAACCGAAGCCGCTTCCAAAAAAACACGCGGTGTGAACTCCTCATCTTCATGAGCTATACCTTTTTTGAATCGAAAACCGTAATTATTCAAAAAGTCTTTATTAAAGACATATAACCAGACCATCACGGGCATAGCATTGGCTTTTACCGCCCGTTTTAAATACTCTTTTCCGGAACAGGCTGAATAAAACCCGCAGTGCTTTATTTTTCTGTTTTTATCGTTAGATTTACCGTCTCCGATGATAATGTCGGGACGGTCCTTCATAAATGAGGCAAGTCTCTCACAGGCATCGGGGTCAATATAGTCGTCGGAGTCGACAAACATTATGTAATCCCCTGATGCAGCCTCTATTCCGGCGTTTCTTGCGTCGGACAATCCACCGTTTGGTTTGTGTATCACACGGATGCGGCTATCCTCTTTTGCATATCCGTCACACATTTCGGGACAAGAATCCGGACTTCCGTCGTCCACAAGAATGATCTCTAAATTTGTATAGGTCTGCTCTATCAATGAGCGAACACATCGATCCAGATACCCTTCAACTTTATATATGGGAACTATTACAGAAATGGTGATACTGTCCATCATTTGACACAAGAGTGCTCCTTTTCTATTTCACAAAGCAAATTACAAAGGCTTTCTTGCACACCACCGATTTTCGTATTATTAACAATGATGAGTCGTTTCGTATCAGCCCTTATACGGAATCATTTTCTTGCCATTGCGTACGCCGGAGTAGATCAAAGACAATCTTTTTATTATACTTATATCGGTCTTGCGCTTAAAACGAAGGCCAAAATATAATGCCATTAAATACGCTGCAAACGGGAACAGATGCCGAAACAGGACCCCTTTATCATAAAAGTACTTTTCGTCACACCCTGTAAACCATGTCGAATTGTCTTTGCTGCACCTTCCAAGGACATACTCGTGGGAGTACACCTTCAACCCTTTGTCAAAACACTCTTTAAGGAACAGACTGTCCTCGCCGGAACAAAACAAACATCCTCCGCCAAAGCATTGGTGAAAATGGATGTTACTATTAAGCAATGATTCTCTTCTCGCAGCGATTCTGCAGGTGCCGTATCGCATTGAATTCCAAACGTGAAGCTTCCGGTTCTTACATCTTCGTTTTTCGTAAACAAGGCCGGCTTTAGTCATGTCCATTCCGAACACAATAACGTCTGCCTGCGGAGTTTCCTCAAATGCTTTGATTACGCGACTTGCCACATCGTCATTGTACACGACGTCATCATCAGCAAAAAGCACCACGTCTGAATCGGAAGCCAATAATGCAATATTCCGATTTACTCCGACTCCACGCGTTTTGGTCGAGATGATCTTGTGTCTAAAACCGTTAATCGTAATATCCTTAATTTCAGCTCGGTCGGTTTGGTTTGCGACGATCGAATCGCAACGTATATTCATTTTATTGACGATCGAATCATCATATTGGTTAATCGTTGCAACTAATACTTGTAGATGCATTTTCCAATCTCCTATATTTGGGCCAAACCACCGCCCTGTTTTCTGATCTTACGGTATTTGTTTACATTTCTAACAACATATGAAATAAAGCATGCCACTGATTTAAAAAATGAAATACCTAAATACCGATACGTTTTCCATTGCATTACCGCTGACTTAAGCTTGTTTCCTGATTTTCCGGAACTGCTGAGCCGATAAACTAACAAGGGTTCGTTAATGCCTACTGCGTATGAAGCTGACTCCTTGTTTTCGGACTTAAGGATCTTATACCACGTTGCAAGATCCTCGTGCAATGTCCGGATATTCGGCATAGGGTTACGTAACAAAGCTTCCTTCTCGACGAGGACCGACGAGCATGATATAACGTTTTGCCTGAGTATATCCTCGCCAAATACTTTCGATGGGACTTGAAGAATGTAGTGAGAAAGATCCCCGCCGCTGCAAAGATACCTTGTTCCTGTAAAGCAGAGCTTGCAATCTTTGTGTTCTTGCAGAGCCTCGATCTGCTTGCTTAGCTTATTCTGCTCCCAATAATCGTCACTATCCAAAAATGCGATCCATTGATATTGTGCAAGGGCAACACCAATATTTCGGGAAACAGAAACTCCTTTGTTTTGTTGGTTGGATATTAACCTTATTCGTGGATCGTTAGTTATGAACGATTGGACTATGGAACTTGTTTTGTCGCATGATTTGTCATCTATTACAATTAGTTCCCATGCAGCGTAACTCTGCTTGATGACCGACTGTATCGCTTGATTTATTGTAGCTTCAGCATTATATGCCGGCATAATGATCGTTACACCGTTTATTCTTTTTTGCATACTTCACCTCAAATGTACTGCATAAACACATACAAACAAAGAATCCCGCATCATTACACAGGTTGCTGAACCATACAATGATTCATTCGATCATATCGATTACTTCGCGCCTTCGCGCTTGAGGACTACCTTGACCGTATCAAGCACAAGCTTCATATCCAACTTCAAGGACCTGTTTTTTATGTAGTCGATATCGTACATTATTTTTTCTTCCGGTTTCAAGTAATAGCCACCCTTGACCTGCGCCAGACCGGTAAGTCCGGGCTTGGCCTTCAGCCTTTGACTGAAGCCGTGGATGTACTTCTCAAATTCGTTATAGAAGCACTCTCTTTCCGGTCTGGGGCCGACTAAACTCATTTCGCCTTTGAGGATACACCAAAATTGGGGGAGTTCATCCAGTCTGGTCTTTCTGAGAAATCTGCCGACGGAGGTTATCCGAGGGTCGTCGTCACCGTCGGACCATCTGCATCCGTCCTTTTCCGCATTCATATCCATGGTTCGGAATTTGATTACGTTAAACTTCTTTCCGTTAAGCCCCAAACGCTCCTGCCGATAAAAGACGGTACCCTTTGAACCAAACTTTACAAGCAAAGAGATGATCAAGATCGGTAAGGCAAGTACTATCAGAGCGGTTGCGGAAAAGACCAGGTCAAATAAGCGCTTGAAAAACGCATACCGCCTTGGCACCCGAACGTCACCCAGGTCCTCGATATAGACGTCTTCACAACGTCCGTAGGGCAGTATGACCACAACCTTTGTATCGCTGAGCGGTTGTTTCATTGCTTCCACCTTGGATCACATCCTTTCGTCTTGGTTTATTCTTCCGGAATGTAAAAAGACTCAACTACGACCTTTTTTATCGATTCCTCGTCGGGATAAAACTCCAAAAACTTTTCTCCCGTTAGGGTCTTGCCGTCGATGTCAAGGGGAGCGGCCATTTCGTATTCGGAAAGACGCTTCACAAGCGTTTCCAGCTTGTTTCCCGAACAATCAGAGACCAGATAGTCTGCCACGGTCAAAGCTGCCTGGGAAATAAACGCCGGATCCCCATCGATCGCCTGACAGGTCTTATTATAAAGCGCTTCAAGATACTGTCTCTGTCGCTTCATACGGTTGTTGTTGGTCGGATCGTCAAGACCGTACCTGGAACGAACGTAGACAAGAGCCTGCTCGCCCGTAAGCGAGACGGTCTTACCCTTTACCAACGAGTCGTCTATTCCGGTAAAATCGTCCAGGACCTCCAGCGTTACACCGCCGAGGAGATCGTTGTAGGCGGATACGGCCTCCATAGTGACCGACAGATAATGATCGATCTCTACGCCCATAAGCATTTTGGAGACGGCGTTAGCGGTGTTTCTGCAGCTTACTTCCCTTCCGTTGCCGTAGGTGTGTGCAAGGGCTAACTGCTTGGTCACCGTACCGACCTTGTCCCCTGCGACGCCGAGGATGTTCATCCCTACCATCGCATCACGGTTCAGGTGGATAACACGGCAGCTCCGAGCCTCGTGGTCAAGGACCAGCAGCATTAAAAAGTCGGCGTGCTTGTCGTTGTTGTACGACTCGTTTCCGTCACCGACAAGCTTGTCCAAGCCTAACAGCAAAACGGTCTCGATATTTTCGTTAAGGAGGTATTTTTGCCCGTTGTAGATGACGGAATCCTCTATGGACACCTCATCTCCGCTGTACCGGCTGTTATACCTTTCAAAAAGACCTGCCGCAAGCATGAGCAAGGAGACTAAAAAGATGACGGTAAGAGCAATGACCCCGACCTTGAGGGACATTGCTCTTACCTCGTTGCTGTGTTTGTTTGCACTCATGCCTTCTGCTTCTTTGTCTTATAGCAGATCAAGATCAAAAGTGCGCCTGCTGCAACGACGAGCGTGCCCCAAAGATAGATCATACCGTTGTTGCCGGTCGGAGGCGTGTCACCGCTTTCGGAAGTGGTGTCAACAACGATGGCAAAGGGGGAGAAGGCGTCAACGGAGAACTGCAGGTGCTCGCCGTTACTGACGACGGTGGCATCGGCTACAATCTCCCAAACACCCTCTGCGTTCATGTGAAGAAGGGCCACGAAGTGCTTGAGGGTCTCTGCCGCCAGAGTGATGTCAAAATCCCTGTGCTCGGAGTGGTAGTCACAGCCGGTTACGTGGATGTCAAACAGATCGCTGACAACGAGCTTTGAGCTGTTGAGCTGCTTTTCCTCGACGAGCTGCGCAAGTGCGGTGTTGAGCTCGGTGATGTTGCCGGCGTTAGTTATGTCGCTGTAGGCCTTTTCAAGCATCGTGCGGAGAGCGTCGGGGAGATTGTGTCTATCTCCGTAGGAGGTGATGACGGCGGTCGCGGTGCAGTCATCGTTGGCGGGGATAAAGTCGATGATCGTGGGAGCGGGGTTGCCCGAGGGGCTGGAAATAAATCCGTCGGGAGCGGCGAGTGCGGTCAAACTCAGGGAAAGGAGTAAGACCAGGGACAGACAAAGAGTAGCAGCTTTTTTCATGATAAAATCCATCCTTTCAATTGGATAAGTTTTTAAATTTGATTTTGCAGGAACAATTGGTTCCCGTAGTCGAAAAATTTTTTTGCGGCGTACTCCCCGAGCCTTCTGTTCAGGGTTTGGAACGCCGTAGTCATATTGGGTCTGCGCTCAGAGGTGTTGTGACAGTCGGAGCCGATAAAATGGATCCTGTTTTCCTTGAGCATTTTTATCGCCTTTGCCGATTTGAAAAAGCCGTCAAAAAAGCTTGCGTTGGCTTGAAACAGGACGCCGCTTTCTGCCAGCCGCTGAAAAATATTGCCGGTTATGAAGGGAAGGTACCTTTCGATATGCGCAAGGACAAGCGTGATATTTCCCCTGCCTGCGATATCAAGCACCTCGGATAGGGAATGCTCGGTCCAATGGCTGAAGGGCATTTCAAGCAAAAGCAATTTTGTGCCGTCTATCCGCAGCTTCTTAAGCTCCTGCAGATGACCTATCCCTGCGTAATACCTGACCTCGGCGCCCAAGACCGTATTCGGGCTGTCAGACGGCGCCTTTGCCTTTAGGAGCTCGTAAGCCTCGTTTCGGCGGTTCAGAAATGAATCGACGGATTCATTGTCGGCGTAAAAGTGCGGGGTCAGGATAACCTTTTTTGTGTTTTGCTCGGACAGCGCCCTTAACATCAACAGACTCTCGTCGATACTGCGACTCCCGTCGTCAACCGCAGGCAGGATATGCGTGTGGAAGTCAATCAAGCACTGCGCCTCCTCTAACTGTTGCCGGCACTGTCATAGTAGCCATACGTTTTGTAGTATTTGTAGTACCGTTTGTACCTGTATTTGCTGTAATATCCCTTTCCGCTGCTGGTGCTGTTCATAACACAGCCCAAAACGTTTGCGTTGGAGAGCTTGAGCTGTCTAAAGCAGGTCGTAAGCTCTCTTTTTTCGGTATATTCCTCTCTGATAACAACGATGATTCCTGTTATATACTGCGAGATCGCCAGGGCGTCGGACACGATGTTTACGGGGGGCAGGTCCACTACGATGTAGTCGAAAATATCCGCTAACCTTTTCAGTGCGGCCTCCATACGCTTTGACCCTAACAATTCGGAAGGGTTGGGAGGTAAGGCTCCGGATGGCATAATGTACCAATTCGGAAGGTGGGGTGACCTTAAAGAGGCTATATCGATCTTGGTGTCCCCCCTGAGCAGATCGGTAAGACCCGGGGAGCTGTCGATCTCCATCTTTTTGGCAACCGAGGGGATTCGCAGGTCTCCGTCGATAAGCAGGACCTTTTTTCCGTTTTCGGCCAACACGTAGGACAGATTAACGGCGGTGGTACTCTTTCCTTCGCCCCTCATCGAGCTGGTAACGCCGATGATCTTGCAGCCGTCCTCATCGGGCAGGGTGAATTTCAGGTTCGTCCTCAGAAGCTTGTATTGCTCGGTGGCCGTAAATTCCAAATTCTTGTGCAGGGTCTTTTGGGTGTCCTTGATCGAAAACGGACTTTCGCTGTGCTTTTTTCGGCCGAACATTACGCTCCCTCCTTGCCGGAATGCCGTTTATAGTAATAACCGTACCTCTTTGTATTTGCTTCCAGCAGGTCGGGTATCTTTGCAAGAACGGGATAGTCATAGGTCTTTATGACGTAATCCTCATCGTGGACGGTATTATCCATCAACGCCAAAATTATAAGAACGATTACCGCCAACAGCACGCCAAGTATAAATCCGACGGCCGTATAGACCGTTATGCTCGGCGCTACCTTCTTCATATCGGCGATAGCCGAATCGACGACCTCCATCGAAGCCCCTTCCACGACCTCCGAAACACGCTGGGGGAGTATCGTTGCAATGCCGTTTGCTATCTTTTCGGCTTCATAGGGATTCGTGCTCGTAACGGTGACTCGTATTATTTCGGTCTCGTTTACAGAGCCTGCATCTATCATGTCGTAGAGCTCTTTCCAGGTGTATCGGACGTCGGTCTCGTCTATGATACGTTCAAGGGTCGTGCGGTTTTTCAACAGCACCGTATAGGTCCTCGTCAGGCTCTGTGCTGCGGTCAGCTGTGAGGAGCTGATGCTGAAACCAAGGTCTCCGACGTTGAAGGAGCTGTTGTTAACGTAGAGCATTACCGAGGACGAGTAGGTGGGAGTGATGGCGAACGCCGCCATCGCAAACCCTATGGCCGCCAGCAAAAGTCCGACTATGCCTACTATCCAGATCCTGTGCCAGATGACCTTTACTATGTGAGCCAGATCAACGCCGTAGTAGTCTTTGATATTGGTATCGGTTTTATCTGCGTTCATATGTTTTTTCCTTTCGATTCACACCTTGTCTGCCGTTGTGCCCGAATGGGCGGTCGGTCTGCCGCATCTCAAACTCATCGAAATGGGCGGTGGGCAACGCAGCTGTCGTTTTTTATATTGCAAAATTGGGAATCGGCGCAACTTTCGTCGGCGGAAATCTCGTGAACGGGGCAACATAATACCAATTATGTAACATAAACGACCAACAGCAAACTTGGTGAAAATACCGTCTTGTCACATAATACCAATTATGTTGTTAACAACAAGGTGCAGTTCCCGATTCTTGGTCTAATTATATCACAGCGAATTGCTAATTGCAAGTTGTTATTTAACAACACATTGACTAAATTTTCTTTTTCTCTCTGAATTATTTAAATAAAGGCGCACAAAAAACAGGCCGGAACAGCTATTTTTGTTTTACCGGTCTGTCTTGTGCGCCTTTTTATTTTAATTGGGAAAGTAAGCCCACAAGAACAGTAAATGCACTGCTCGGAGAATTGATTAATACAACATAATTGGTATTATGTTGTTAATCGTCGGTGTATCCTTTCGATACAGTCAAGATGCTGTTTTCCCGTTTCGACTGTGTAGATGCGTGTGGTGTTGATGCTGCTGTGTCCGAGGAGGTCGGCCAGCCTTACGATATCCCTTTCAAGAGAGTAAAAGGTCCTTGCGAAGAGATGGCGGAGGTTGTGCGGAAACACCTTGGAGGGAAGAACTCCTGCCTTTTCGCAGAGACTCTTCATCTCACGCCAGATATTGCTCCTGTTGAGAGGCTTTCCGCTTCTCGTTATAAAAAGACTTCCGGACCGTATATCGGTCCTTTTTTTGTACTCAAGAAGCCGCCTTCTGAGCGCAGAGGGAATAAAGATCACCCTGGCTTTGCCTTTGCAGTCCACGGACGTCCGTCCCTGCTCGACGGCCTCTGCGGTAATATACCTCAGTTCGCTGACTCTTATGCCCGTTTCGCAGATGGTCTGGATCACCAGCTCCAGCCGTGTACCCTGCGCCGCCTTCAGCAGACGGCGGTATTCGGCGGCTGTGAGCTCCTTTTTTTCGCTTGTGAACATCTGCCGTTGAATTTTGAGCAGCTTTACACAGCAATCGGGTCGGCCTATGAAATGTAAAAAACGGTTGACGGAAACTAACATAGAGTTCACGCTTGAGGGAGCGTAATGCTTGGAGAGCTGCTTTTTGTGGTCGATGACTTCCTGCTTGCTTATTTCACGGCCTGACAGAAAACGGCCGAAAGAGCGTACGTCCCGAACGTACTTTTCGACGGTGGCATCGCTCTTTTCCTCGTGGATGAGGAAGGCTTTGAAATCATTCACCCTGCTTAATACACTCATGCGGTTGACCTCCTTGTATATTATTGATTTGTCCCAAGTTTGTATATGTAGTCTCCGAGCTGTCTTGTTCTTGCGGTAGGGGGAAGGGTAGGACTGTACCCTTGCCACAAAGGAAAACACCCTATGGCGAAAGGCCATAGGGTGTGACTTTTTACTTTTCGGGCTTCATCGTGGGGAAGAGGATAACGTCGCGGCTGGAGTCGTTGCCGGTCAGCAGCATGACACAGCGGTCGATGCCGATGCCCATGCCGCCTGTGGGAGGCATGCCGTATTCCATGGCGTT
>JAFXIT010000058.1 GCA_017532825.1 Clostridia bacterium | reverse complement strand
TGGTGCTTGCAGGTCAGGATAAGACCGGTACACCCTGCGGACTTGAGCGCATCGACCCACTGGTCGGCATCCAGTGCGGTCGGGTCAAACACCGATTCGGGCTCGGTGCCGTCGCCCCACTCCTTGTCGGTAAAGGTGTTGACCGTAAAATGAGCGAAGGCGTAGAATTCCATCTGCTCAACGGCTAACTGCCGCGGGGAAGGATGGCATTTGACCAGAGTCTTGTCGTATTCGAGGTTTTCGTACATACTTATTACTCCCTTATTCGCAGTCCTGCTTTTTCTAATTCCGACATCATAAATGCCGGCTCGTTTGAGGTTATCAGTTGTGCGCCGAGGCTCGCTGCTTGCTTCATATCTTCGATCGTGCGAATAGATGCACCCACCCAAGGGCGGACTCCGTGCGCTATAAGCTCATCAAAATCTTTTTTGGGGTTGACCAAGCCTTCAAACGCAGGTGTGCCGTCGTGATCGTTATACTTCCAAAGACAGGCACAATAAAGCTTTTTCGGTCGGATATCTCCGAGTATATTATAGGGATAAAATCCGTGAAGGCGGAAACGCCCGTCGTATTTTTCCTCTATATATTTAAGCAGCCTTCCGTCAAAGCTGTTAACAAAGCTGCGCTCCCAAAGACCGTAGCGATCAACCGTCGCAATGATTTTGTCGGCACACGCCTTTGCACGTTCCTCGCCGTCACGAAAATAATCCTTGAACTCAAAATTAAACTGCATATCAGAGCTCTCGCCTGCAACGAATTCGCAAAATTGACGGAGCGTCGGTACTCTTGTTCCTCTGAACTCTTCACCCTTCTTTATACCAACGTCTGCACGCAGGATCTCATCGAGAGTCAATTCGTTTATCCTGCCAGAAACGTCAGCCGTACGTGCAAGGTCTCCGTCGTGAATAAGGACGATCTCGCCATCCTTGGTCATATGCAGATCCAACTCTATCATATCAGCGCCGATCTCATAGGCTGACTTGTATGCGGGCATCGTGTTTTCGGGATATTCCGCAACGTTTCCGCGGTGGGCAGCGACCTCTATATACATCATTCTTCTCCTTTGGGGTTTGGTCTTGACAGGACTTTTCTTTTATGCATGTAAAGGACCTTTTACAGTCGAATTATACCATATTTCTTCCATCGACTCAATATTTTACGGGGATTTTTATGGGTGTGCATTGAAAAAATAATACCCTCCCGACAGGGTTCGTAAGGGTCAGATTCCGCACTTCGTGTCAAAAAAAGAAAACCGACCTTGTGGGTCGGTTTCTTTTTTGGAGGCGCCACCCGGAATCGGACCGGGGATAAAGGTTTTGCAGACCTCTGCCTTACCGCTTGGCTATGGCGCCGTCAACGTATGAGATTATAGCAGAAAAAATAAGGGATGTCAAGGCTGAAAAAACATTTTTTCCAAAATAATGTTTTATCTGCCGAGTGCGGAAGGCCTGCGAAAAAAATTCTCGTACGACAGCGGCAGATAATTGCATTATTCGACTCGACGTGATATAATAAACTAACCTAAGTATAACCTTTTTGTATGGAGGACGTATGTTTTTTGGAGCACCTGTTTCGGATGAATATATTTTAAACGCAGTTTCCGACGCCGTAGTATTTGTGCGTAAAGGAAGGATAGCCGCCTTCAACCGTGCCTTCTCGGAGCTTATCGGAGGAAGCTTGGAAGGGGAAGCGGTAGAGAACGTATTTGAAAGACAGTTTGTCGAGAGATATATTACCAAGGCTGACGAAGGAGCGGCAGAGTTTTCTTTCAACGCAGAGCCTTGGGGAGATTACGAAATAGACGGCAGCGTGGGACGGGTAAAGGATGCAACGGTCGTAATTTTCCGCATCTGCCAAAACGGCACCCTGCCGAATACCGCCAAGATGAATTTCGGCCTGCAGTCACAGCTCCGTGTGGCGATGAGCTCCCTTCTTGCCTCGGTAAAGACCTACGGCACCGAGCCAAGCGGCAGCGGTATGGCCGCCGTTATACACGGCATCTGCAGAACGCTGAATTATTCCTCCGGTCTGCTGTCGCTGTTAAGCGGCGTATCGGACGACACCGAAGAGTGCTACTGCGACCCTGCAGGCGCATTTGAAGAGGTGATCGCAGTGGCGCAGAGGCTGATATCTGCCGCAGGATACCGTATGAACGCAAGCTGCGACTGCTCGGGCGGAAGCGTTCGGATGAGTAAGCAGAATTTTGACAGAATAGTTCTTACGTTGGTTGCGGATGCCCTTGAACGCTGCGGAAAAGACGGCGGGATAGAGCTGAGCCTTGTCTCGGTGGATGCCGAGAAGCCCTATGTCATGCTGACGGTCGAGGATGCAGGCGGACCGCTGAGCGAGCAGTCAAGGATGGTACACAGGCACTCGCCGGACGGTTTTCCGTGTCAACGGCTACCGTCAGAGAATGCGGCAGCGAGAAAAACGTAATATCCGTACGTCTGCCGCTTTGCGACGCGCCCGAGTTTGAATCGTCCTGCGTGAGTGCGGATGAGGGGATACCGGAGATATATATCCTTCTTTCCGAGATACTGCCCGACGATGCCTACGAGGCACTTTTACAGTAAAAGGAGGACGGTGGAGTGCGTTTTAAAGGTTTGATCCGTACCGTTTCGGCCCTGGTCGTCATCGCTATGGTGCTGGGAGTACTTCCTGCCCTCGCCGCACCTGCAGACAGACTCACCGAAAACTACAAGATCCTTCCCCAATATGTCAAGGCCCGTAGCTTTTCCGACGGCATGGCCGCAGTATTTGACGGCAGTAAATGGGGGTACATAGATACTACCGGCAGGCTTGTTATCGAATGCACCTGGGACTACGCCTGCGACTTTAACGAGGGATATGCGGCTGTGGCCGAGACCGGAGGCAGTCTGCAGACCCGTTATATAATCAACCGAAAGGGTACGGTCGTTGCCGACCTTGGCGACGTCGATGCCGACAGCCTTGATATTTCGGTCAGCTCGGGTACCTTCATATCTGCGGGCAGGATGTACTCCCTCCGACAGGGTACCGTGCTTCCTATCAACGGCTTTTCCTCGGCGTTAGTCTATAACGAGGGCTACGCCGTCGTCTCTACCGACACAACGGGAAGCTTTACATTCCCCGAGAGTATGGAAAAATATCTGCCCGTGCTTGGATATATGGGCGGAGATATGTTAGTCGACCTGAGCGGAAAGGTCGTATGGAATCCCGATTGGGGCGCCTGCCTTTCCTATGAACACTCGATGGTACCCGTGCAGTCCCGTCAGAACGGTCTGTGGGGGTTTGCCAATGACAAGGGCCAATACGTTATCGCTCCTATGTTTGAGGATCTTTGGTATACCTTCGAAAACGGCGTGACTAAGGTCTTCCACGACGGCTACGCTTCGGTAGTCAAGAAGGGAGTCTGTATGGTCATAGATATGGAAGGGTATGTCGTAACTACGGTCGATGCCGACAGCCTGGGCGTCTTTTCGGAAGGTCTGCTTCCCATTGAGGTAAACGGTCTGTGGGGATACGCCGACATAAACGGCGAGGTACTCATAACCCCCGAGTACCGTTCGGCAGAGCCCTTCTCCGAGGGTGTGGCGCTCGTATCCACCGCCCCTGATTACTACTACTTTATCGACCGTCAGGGCAACCGTGTAAACGCTGTTGCATACGAATACGCCGAGCCCGTAAGCGACGGTCTTGCGCTGATATCGATCGGCGGAAAGTACGGCTACGTGGCCTTTGACGGCAGGGCGGTCAACTCCGCTACCGAGGTCATCGCCTTCTGGGCAGAGCCCGAGCTCTCCGACGCTTACGATTACGGTCTGCTTCCCAACGGCCTCGCCTGTATGTATAAGAACGCCATTAACCGTGCCGAGTTTACAAGCATTGCCATCCGTCTTATCGAGAGTGCGCTTGGCAAGAGCATAGACGAGGTAGTGCTCGAAAAGACGGGCAAGAGCCTTGACAGCTTCGTTCAGAGCTATCCCTTCCCCGACACAAACGACCGTGACATAATGGCGGCCTACGCCTTGGGCATCGTCATCGGGGTAGGGGATGCAAAGGGCAGCTTCATGCCCTACCGTACCCTTCAGCGGCAGGAGGCCGCAAAGATGCTGACGGTGTCTGCAAAGATAGTCGGCATAGAAAACACCGCAACCCCGATAGCCTTCGAGGACGCTTCTGTCTTCCAGGCTTGGTCGGTGGAATATATAGATTTCGTTTCGGCCCTTGAGATAATGAAGGGTGTTGATGCCTACAGACAGGTCTTCGATCCCTTCGGAGTATACAGCCGTGAGCAGGCCTTTGCGACGATGCAGCGCATCTACAAAATGGCAAACTGAAAAAAGACCGTCAGCCGTGAGTCTGACGGTCTTTGATTTTTTATTTACCCGAGGGGCTTTGGCGAAGGCTCGAAGTTAAACAGCTCTGCATCGCCCTCTGTCGGCTCGGCAAGTCCGTTTTTGACGGCGTAGCAGGCCGCATGAAGAATATGCACGGTGGTAGCCGAGGTGGTAAGGTAGGAAGGATCGCCTAACGCTTCGTTTCTTAACCAACGGTCGCCTCCACCCCAGTCGGCGCCGTAAAATCCGCCTTCAAAGAAGGCGTTCTTCATGATGCTTGCGGCGGTGTTGATAAACATACGCCCAAGCTCGGGAGAGATACCCTCAAGAGGGAGGACCTCCCGTACAAAATATCCCATAAAGGCGGAGTTTGTCCAGGCGTCGCGGTCGTTTTTTATTATGCCGTCGGCGTTGTAGGCAGTGCCGGTGAGGGCGTTTGCCGTCCTTACTGCCTTTTCAAGGTAGCTTTCATCTCCGGTAAGATCGTAAAGACGCTTGTGTATGACCGCCATTGCGGTATTGCCGAAAAGAGAGGAGACACTTCCGGCAGGATTGATGTCGTTTGGACGGTCATAGCCTACGGGATAGCGCAGACCGGCTTCGATGTCCTCATAAAAGTCACAGTAATAGAGGTAGTCGACGACGTCGGAGGTGACCCCGTTCCAAACCTTGACCCCGTCTCGGCAGAGGTTTTCCTCTACCCAGTTGTAAAGCTCCATCGTCCTTTGGTGAAGCTCGGCATCCTCGTTTTCGGTTCCCTTGGTAAGAGCGTAATATTCAAGCTCCGAGAGGATAAGACCTGCACAGTAGACGCTTTTTACGGTCGAGCTGCCGTCTTGGTCGTATTTGTACCAAAGACCGTTGGCCGTCGAGCCGTCCTCCCAGTAGTCATAGGAGCGCTTTATCATTCTGCGGCAGTAGTCAAGACAGGTTTCGTTGCCGGTAAACTTGTAGCCGAGAATAAAGCCCATTGCGGTCCAGGCCGCATCGTCGTGGGCGGGATTGTTGCCCGTCCCTGTTGCCGTCAGATAGCTTCTGGTAAAGCTGTTGAGCCATACGTCGGTCTGGGTCTGTATGTACCTTTTTGCACTCTCGTCGCCGGTGGCGGCGATGTAGCTCTCAAAGCAGAGCAAGCCCTGAACGTAGACCCACATAATATCGGAAAAGGTATCTCTGCCATGTCCGTCCTTGTAGGGGTCGACCATGTAACCCTTTTCCTCGCTCCAGAAGTTCTTTATCATGTCTGCGTGCGCATCACGTGAGTATCCCTCGAGCTTGGAGAGGACCTTATCGCGAAGCGCAGTGTCGGGCTTGCTTGCAGGCGTTCTGCCGCAGGCGGCAAAGGTACCGGAAAGCAGGGCGCAGATCATCGCCAAATATAGCATTCTTTTCATTTTATTCGGCTTGGTCAGGCGTTGATTATAAGTGCGGTAAGCACAAGGTCTCTCGGGCCCAGACAGGACACGGCGTGGCCTTCGCCGCTGCGGACTACGGTGACAAAGCCCTCGGAAATGGCAACCTCCTTGCCGTTGTCATTGTAGACGCCCGTTCCGCTTACCACTGCGAATATCTCCGACTCGCCCTCGTGTACGTGCCAGCCTATGGAGCAGCCGGGACGGAGGGTTATGGTGGAGAAGAGTCTGCCGTGGCCGTTGAGCTCGGCGGGATCTACCAGCTCGGTCAGCTCGACGATGCCGTTGCCGCCCCTCATGTTTTCCTTTAAGGTCTTTTTAAGCTGTAATTTATTCTTTATCATTTGCCTCAGCTCCTAAGTTAGATTGTCAATATCATACCATATTTCCTCAAAAAAAACAACCGACAAAATAATTTCGAAAAAAGGGGTTAAAATAAAAAAAGTACTTTACATTTGCAATGAAGTGTGCTATCATATTTAGGCACGTAATTTGCCAATCGCTTGGTTTTGAGACAAAAGCCCGAAATTCGGGATTTCACCCACTCAATACTCGGCATCGGGCGGTGCAATACTATATAGAAAGGTGAAAAAGACGATGATCAAAAAGGAAGTTAAGCAGCAGGTTATCGAAGAAAACCGCACCCATCCTACCGATACCGGCTCCCCTGAGGTCCAGATCGCTATTCTGACCAAGAGGATCAACGAGCTGACCGAGCACCTGAAGGTCCACATCCACGACAACCATTCCCGTCGCGGCATGCTTCAGATGGTCGGTAACCGCCGTTCCCTCCTTGAGTACCTTCAGAAGAAGGACATCAACCGCTATCGCGCTATCTGCGCTAAGCTCGGAATCAGAAAGTAAGAACCCACCGCCGGCGAGGCGACGGGAATTTTCCCGTCGTCCTGCCGGCGAATCTCTTGGAGCGACCTGTTAGCAGTTGAAGGTGCCGCCGCAGAGCTTCGGCGTCAGCTTCAAATGCTAAATTGGTTGCTCCGAAATCCAAAACAAAAAGGAGAATGACCATGTTTACCAGAAAAGAATTTGACCAGAGAACCTTTGAGTACGAACTCGCAGGCCGTAAGCTCGTCGTCGAGACCGGCAAAATGTGCGGACTTTCCAACGGCTCCTGCCTTGTAAGATACGGCGACACCGTCGTTCTTGTCAACGCTACCGCCTCCGAGAAGCCCCGTGACGGTATAGACTTCTTCCCTCTGTCTGTCGACTACGAGGAAAAGCTCTACTCCGTAGGCCACATCCCCGGCTCCTTCCAGCGCAGAGAGGGCAGACCCGGCGATAAGGCGATCCTTGTCTCCCGTGTTATCGACCGCCCCATCCGTCCCCTCTTCCCCAAGGACATGAGAAACGACGTCTCCATCGTCTGCACCGTTATGTCGGTCGAGCAGGACAATTCCCCCGAGATCTGCGCCATGATCGGTACCTCCATCGCTCTGTCCATCTCCGACATTCCCTGGGCAGGCCCCATCGGAGGACTCCAGATAGGCTACGTTGACGGCAAGCTCGTCATCAACCCCACCGAGAAGGAACGTGCCGAATCCACCCTCGCTCTTACCGTCGCCGCCAGCAAAAAGAAGGTCGTTATGATCGAGGCCGGCGCCAACGAGATCCCCGACGAGGTCATGTTTGACGCCATCATGCTGGCTCACGAGACCATCAAGCCCCTTTGCGACTTTATCGAAGGCATTGCCAACGAGATCGGCAAGCCCAAGTTCAACTATACCGAGATCAACGTCCCCGAGGAGCTCTTTAACCGTATTAAGGACAACTACATCGAGGATATGCGCCGTGTTATGGACACCGACGACAAGAACGTCCGCGATGCAGGCGTTGCCGAGCTGACCGACAGGATCCACGCCGACCTGGACGAGGAGTTCGAGGAGTTCCAGCCGATGTTCGGTGAGTGCATCTACAAGCTCCAGAAGTACGTCGTCCGCCGCTGGCTGCTTGACGACAACAAGCGTGTTGACGGCCGTGCCATGAACGAGGTACGTCCTCTCGCCGCCGAAGTCGGCATTCTTCCCAGAGTCCACGGCAGCGGTATGTTCACCAGAGGCCAGACCCAGGTCCTGACCACCTGTACCCTCGGTACCGTAGCAGATTATCAGCTGCTTGACGGCATCTCCCCCGAGACCGAAAAGCGTTATATGCACCACTACAACTTCCCCGGCTACAGCGTCGGCGAAGCCAAGCCCATCCGCAGCCCCGGCAGACGTGAGATCGGCCACGGCGCTCTTGCCGAAAGAGCTCTTGAGCCCGTCATCCCCTCCGAGACCGAGTTCCCCTACTGCCTGCGCCTTGTTTCCGAGGTCCTTTCCTCCAACGGCTAGACCTCCCAGGCTTCTATCTGCGGCTCCACCCTCGCACTTATGGATGCGGGCGTACCGATAAAGGCACCCGTCGCCGGTATCTCCTGCGGCCTTATCACCGAAGGCGATCGCTGGATGGTCTTTACCGACATTCAGGGCGTTGAGGACTTCTTCGGCGATATGGACTTCAAGGTCGCCGGTACCCACAAGGGCATCACTGCCATTCAGATGGACCTCAAGATCGACGGTCTTACCCCCGAGATCATCAAGGAGGCCCTCCGTCAGACCCACGTAGCCCGTGATGAGATCATCGACGAGATCATCCTCAAGGCCATCCCCGCTCCCAGAGCCGACCTGTCCAAGTACGCTCCCAAGATGATCCAGACTGTTATCGACGTCGATAAGATCCGCGAGGTCATCGGCAAGGGCGGCAGCGTCATCCAGAAGATCGTAGCCGAAAGCGGCGCCAAGGTCGACATCGAAGAGGACGGACGTATCTTCATCTCCAGCCCCGACCGTGACGCCTGCCAGGCCGCACTGAATATGATCAACGCCATCGTTCTCGATCCCCAGCCGGGTCAGACCTTCTACGGCCGTGTAACCAGACTGATGCAGTTCGGTGCCTTCGTAGAGATCGCTCCGGGCAAGGAAGGACTTGTCCACATCTCCAAGCTTGCCAACTACAGAGTTGCCAAGGTCGAGGACGTCTGCAACGTAGGCGATATGCTCTGGGTCAAGGTCACCGACATTGACGAAAAGGGCAGACTCAACCTCTCCCACAAGGATGCAGTACCCGAGAACGGCGAAAACGCATAGTATATAATAAATCCCCTGACGGGGCGATCCGTGAGCAGCCTCGTAGGCTGAACTCGGGTCGCCTCTTTGTAATTTCGAAAGGAAGCCGTCCAAATGC
The DNA here is from genome assembly GCA_017532825.1 of Clostridia bacterium. GTDB lineage: Bacteria > Bacillota > Clostridia > Oscillospirales > QAMX01 > RGIG6452. The sequence goes on along the minus strand of JAFXIT010000058.1, from coordinate 29,590 downwards.
ACTATAACAACATTTTAGAGGCCATCGGCAACACCCCGATGGTGCGTATAAACAAGCTTTCACCCAAGCCCGAGGTCGAGATATTTGCCAAGATGGAGGGCTTTAACCCCACGGGAAGCATCAAAGACCGCATCGCTCTTAAGATGATAGAGCAGGCCGAGCTTGAGGGAACCCTTACCAAGGGAAAGACCATCATCGAGGCGACGTCAGGCAATACCGGCATAGGTCTTGCCATGATAGGCACGATAAAGGGCTATGAGGTCGTCATCGTCATGAGCGCCGCCGTTTCGATAGAGCGACGCAGCATGATCCAGGCCTTCGGTGGCAAGATAATACTTACCGACCCCACCCAGGGTACCGACGGTGCTATCCGCAAGGTGCGTGAGATGCTTGCGGCCGAGCCCGACAGGTACTTTAACCCCAACCAGTTCTCAAACATCTACAATAAGCTTGCCCACTATAAGACTACTGCAGAGGAGATCTGGGCCCAGAGCGAGGGCAAGGTGACCCACCTTGTTTCTGCCATCGGCACTACGGGTACACTTATGGGCATCGGTATGGGTCTTAAGGAGAAAAATCCCGACATAAAGATAGTTGAGGCCCACCCCGTACACGGCCATTACATCCAGGGTCTTAAGAATATGGAGGAGGCAATGGTCCCCGAGATTTACGACCCCTCCCAGATCGATATTTCGGTAATGATCGAGAGCGAGGAAGCCTTCGAGATGTCCCGCAATATCGTCAAGCAGGAGGGCATATTCGTCGGAATGAGCTCGGGTGCGGCAATGCTTGCGGCTGTGCGTGTGGCGCAGACCATTGAAAAGGGAAGGATCGTAGTCATATTCCCCGACCGAGGCGAGAAATATCTTTCGACCAAGCTATTCCACCTTGAATAAGGTTTATTCGTAAATTGCATAAAAATTCATTTTTTATCTTGCAAAAGCTGACGCGTTGTGGTAGTATATAAACTGTCGCGGCGCGTTTGTTTTTCCTTGCGCCCGAGGAAAGAGATATAACACAGATGGATGAAAACAAATATCCCATCCTTTCGGGGATCGATTCCCCCGAGGATCTCAAAAAATTAAAAAAAGAGACCCTGCCGCAGCTCTGCCGTGAGGTAAGGTCCTTTCTTGTCAATAATATCTCCCGTACGGGCGGACATCTCGCTTCGAGTCTGGGTGCGGTGGAGCTTATAACGGCACTGCATTACAGCTTTTCAAGCCCCTGCGACAGGATGGTATTCGACGTGGGCCATCAGGCCTATGCCCACAAGATATACACCGGCAGACGTGACGGTTTTTCGGGGCTAAGGCAGTTAGAGGGCATGTCGGGATTTCCCCGTCCGGATGAAAATATACACGATGCATTCATAGCCGGACACGGTTCTAACAGCATCTCGGCCGCTCTTGGGCTTGCAAGAGCCATGCGTATAAGCGGCAGTGAGGGCAGGGCTATTGCCGTCATCGGTGACGGTGCAATGACGGGCGGACTTGCCTACGAGGGCTTAAACGATGCAGGTGCCGAGAGGATACCGCTCATAGTGGTGCTCAACGACAACGGAATGTCCATCGACCCAAGCGTGGGAGGCCTTTCAAAGTCGCTTACCCGTCTTCGCGTCAAGGATCGCTACCGTGATGCAAAGGCGGTCTACCACAGGATTGTCGATACCGTTCCGGGCGGACATGCGCTCAACAAGGTGCTCGGAAGCATCCGTGACGGTGTCAAATACGCCATCATCCCCAACACCTTTTTTGAGGATATGGGGTGTGAATACATAGGTCCCGTCGACGGACACGACATCAACGAGATGCTGCGGATATTCGATCAGGTCAGAAACTACGACCGCCCCGTGGTCATCCACGTCATAACCAGAAAGGGCAGAGGTTACTCCTTTTCGGAGGAGGAGCCGTCTAAGTTTCACGGCGTAGGAAAATTCGACGTGAGAACGGGCAGGCAGGAAAAGGGTACGGGAAAGAGCTGCTCGGAGGTGTTTGGAAGGACACTTTGCGATATGGCCGAAAACGACAGCCGTATAGCCGCCATAACAGCCGCCATGCCCTCGGGAGCGGGTCTTTGCGACTTCCGCCGCCGTTTCCCCAAGCGCTATTTTGACGTAGGCATAGCCGAGGAGCATGCCGTAACCATGGCAGGCGGAATGGCGCAGGGTGGCATTAGGCCCTTCGTTGCGATATATTCCACCTTCCTCCAGCGTGCCTTTGACGAGATAATGCACGACTGCGGCGTTATGGGCCTGCCGGTGGTGTTCTGTGTCGACAGAGCGGGGCTTGTCGGTGAGGACGGCGAGACCCATCAGGGACTTTACGATATAGGTATGCTCAGGCAGGTGCCGGGCATGGAGATATACGCCCCCTCGTCCGAAAGCGAGCTTGAGACTATGGTCAGAAGGGCGGGGAGTGCCGTCTGTCCCACCGCAATACGCTACCCAAGAGGGGGACTCAACGGTGTGGGCGACTATTCCGACCTGACCTCCGTCTGTCTGCGTGAGGGAGGGGATATTACACTTTGCGGCCACGGAAGGACGGTCGAGACCCTCCTTGAGGCGGCAAAGCTTCTCTGCGCCGAGGGGATATCGGCAGGGGTAGTCAAGATAAACCGACTCTTCCCCCTTGACATGGAGACCCTCGAGCCGATGCTTGGGGACACCGTGCTTGTCTGCGAGGAAACAAGCGATGCAGGCTCGGTCGGCATCGACCTTGCCGCACAAAGCAAAAAGACAGTGGTACGCCAAAACTGCGGAAACCGTTTCGTGCCGCACGCAACGGTATCGCAGCAGCTTGAGGCCTGCGGACTTACCGCCGAGGCCATAGCACTGAGGGCAAAGGAGCTTTACCGTGGAAAGAGCAGATAAGTTCCTTGCCGAGCGCTTCGGAAGCCGTGAAAAGGCGGCAAGGGCCATAAAGGAAGGGCTGGTAGAGGTCGGCGGAAGGAAGATAAAGCCGTCCGAGCTTATCTCCGAGGACGACGAGATAACCGTCCTGCCCCACAAAAGCCACGTCGGCAGAGGAGCTTTAAAGCTCGAGGGTGCGTTTGAGCGCTTCGACTTTGAGGTCAAGGGCAAGGTCTGTATGGATATCGGAGCCTCTACGGGCGGATTTACCGAGGTACTGCTTGAGCACGGGGCTGCAAGGGTCTACGCAGTTGACGTGGGGCAGGGACAGCTTGCCCAAAGCCTTGCAAACGATCCCCGTGTGGTAAACCTCGAAAAGACCGATATACGCACCCTTGCACCGCTTGAGCAAAAGGCAGAGTTTTTTACCGCCGACGTTTCGTTTATATCCCTCAAGCAGGTGATACCCTCGGTGTTGACACATTGCGCTCCGGAGGGTCTGGTGCTTATAAAGCCGCAGTTTGAATACGGCAGATTTCCCGGCAAGAACGGCCTTTTGAAGGATAAAAAGGCACACGCCGAGATACTTAAGTCAATGGCGGTATTCCTTGATCAGTGCGGAGCGGGCATTGCGGCGATCGCCGAAAGTCCCATAACCGGCGGAGATGGAAACCGTGAATATATCGCATACCTCAAAGCGGGCGCCGCTATGCCGGATATGCGGATGCTTGAACTTCTGGCAAAAGGAGAAAAGACGGTATGAAGCTTCTTTTGATAACGAATCCCTGCCGTGACCGCAACGGCGAGACTGCCGCCAAGGCCGCAGAGATATTAAGACAAAACGGCGCCGAAACGGTGATAAAAAACGATCTTTCCGAGGCTGATGGCAGACCCGATGCCATCGTTACCTTCGGCGGTGACGGCACCCTTTTAAAGGTCGCCTGTGCCGCCGCCGAGAGGGACATTCCCCTGCTTGGCGTAAACTGCGGAAACGTGGGCTTCCTTGCCGCTCTTGAACAGCAGGACATCGGAAGACTTGCCGAGGTTGCAAGGGGAGAGTACAACGTTTCGAAGCGTATGTTGCTTGATATACGTGTCAGGCGCAACGGAGAGACGGTCTTTGACCGTCGTGCCCTCAACGACTGCACCGTGACAAGAGGCGCCCGTCCCAAGATGATCTCCCTGGAGATAAGCTGTGACGGAAGACGCATCCGAAACATGATAGGCGACGGCGTGGTCTTTTCCACCCCCACGGGCTCGACGGCCTATTCGCTGTCGGCGGGCGGTCCGATAGTGGATCCGCAGGACGAGAGCATGGTCATCACCCCCATCTGTGCACACGCCATCTATGCGCCGCCCTTCGTTATGGCACCCGAGCGTGTCATAACCGTAAGGATAAATCCCTTGGACGAGCGTGAGGTCTGGCTGTCGGTCGACGGCTCCGACCCGTTTGATCTGTACGAGGGAGACGAGGTGGAGATAACCCGTTCCAAGACCGTATTAAAGCTGATGAGAGTGGGGGAGGATGCCTTCTTTGACATACTCCACCGCAAGCTCAACCATAAATAAAGGGGAAGAAGCGGATGAAATTCCAAAGACAGAATCTGATCCTCAAGCTGATCGATGAAAATGAGATAGAGACCCAAAAGGAGCTCTCCGACCTCCTTGTCAAGGCAGGCTTTGACGTTACCCAGGCGACCGTATCCAGAGATATAAAGGAGCTTCGAATCGTCAAGGTGCTGGGAGAAAACCAGAAATACCACTACGTTGCCGCCGCCTCCGACGGAATGAACGACTTTGTGGCGAGATTTCGCAACATCTTCCGTGAGAGCGTGGTAAACGTCGACTGCGCAGGCAATATCGTGGTCATCAAGACCCTCACGGGTGTTGCTTCGGCGGCGGGTGCCGCAGTCGATGCGATGGGTGTGAGCAACATCGTCGGCTCGGTTGCGGGCGACGACACCATATTCCTCCTCATACGTACCCCCGAAAAGGCAGCCGAGCTCTGCCAGGATATAAAGGAAATGCTTAAATAAGATGCTTACCTTGCTGCAGATCGAAAACGTAGCCGTCATAGCCTCGGCCGATATCGTATTTAAGCCGGGCTTTAACGTCCTCACGGGCGAGACGGGTGCGGGCAAGTCAATAATAATCGATTCTGTTGCCGCACTGAGCGGAGAGCGCACCTCCAGAGAGCTTGTAAGAACGGGGAGCGACTACGCATCGGTCAGCGGTGTGTTCGACTGCGCCGATTTTGTCGCACCGATACTTGAGGATGCGGGCATTCAGCCCGAGCCCGACGGCTCGCTCTTTATATCACGGCGTATCACCGCCGACGGCCGCAACCTCTGCCGTGTCAACGGGCGTACCGCACCGCTGTCACTACTCAGAAGACTGGGTGAGCTTTTGATCCGCAGCCACGGCCAGCACGACAGCCGAGGCCTTCTTGACCCTGCGTTGCATATCGAGCTGCTTGACAGATATGCGGGAACGCAGGAGCTGCTTGCAGAATATAAGGCAGAGCTTGCCCGCCTCAAGGAGATACGGTCGGCGCAGCGTGAGCTTGCACGTGACGAGGACGAGAAACAGCGTCGCATAGAGCTTTTGAACTACCGTATCGCCGAGATAGGGCAGGCTGACCTTGTCCCCGGTGAGGAGGAACAGCTTACTGCCCGCAGAGCCGAGGCACGTGATGCCAAAAACATCATAAAGGCCTGCCTTTTGGCGGCCGAGGCATTAAACGGCGGTGAGAACGGGTCGGCATCGGATATGGCCCTGAAGGCCTCCAAAGACCTCCTTTCGCTGAAAAAGCAAAACCAAAGGCTTTCCAACCTTGCAAACCGCCTTGACGGGCTTTCCTCCGAGCTTTCCGACGTTGCCGACGAGATACGGAAGGCGGCCGAGGAGACGGGCTTTTCCGAAGCATCGCTTGACGAGATAGAGGACAGGCTTTCCCTTATCTCTACCCTTAAGCGCAAGTACGGCGGCAGTATAGAGTCGGTAAATCTCTGCGCCGCAGAGTCGGCCGCCGAGCTTGAAACGATACTCCGCTCGGATGCCGAGCTTGAACGCCTTGCAGGGGAGTATGCCGATCGTCATAAGCGCACCTCGGAGATCGCAAAACGGCTTTCCGATGAGAGAAAGTCTGCCGCAAAGCGCCTTGAAAAGGCGGTCGAGGAGGAGCTTTCCTACCTTTGCATGGCGGGAGCGAGGTTTGAAGTCAGATTTGAAAGGCAGGAGCGTGAGGGGCGGACGGTGTTTGCCCCCGACGGCACAGATATAGTCGAGTTTTACATCTCCGCAAACCGAGGAGAGACCGTAAAGCCTCTTGCACGCACCGCCTCGGGCGGTGAGCTTTCGAGGATAATGCTGGCCCTCAATACCGTCCTTTCCCCCAAGACCGAGCCTACGGTGATATACGACGAAGTCGACTCGGGGATAAGCGGCGTAGCGGCGCTTCGTGTTGCAGAGCGGCTTGCAAGGACGGCAAGCACCCGTCAGGTGCTGTGCGTGACCCACCTTTCGCAGATGGCGTCCTTTGCCGATGCACACTTCCTCATCAAAAAGGCCCAGCAGGACGGCCGCACCTTTACCTCGGTAGAGGAGCTTGACAGAGAGGGAAGGCTTTTGGAGCTTGCAAGGATAAACGGCGGAGCCGAGCCTACCGAGACCATGAAGCTTGCCGCCGCAGAGCAGATAGCCGATGCCGAGAGGGTAAAACAGGGTCGATAAATGTAACATAACTTTAGAAGTCTGCCGACGGCAGGCTTCTTTTTTTGTGCGAAAAATACATTGCTAAGGGGCGGTAATGTGATATAATATAGGTGTGAAAGAATGGAAAAGAAAAAGTACGCAGACGTTGGAGCTGCGTGAAAGGAATGAAAAATTATGGATCTGTTTTCGGTACTTACTCTCGTTGGAGGCCTTGCGATATTCCTGTACGGAATGAGCGCAATGGGACAGAGCCTTGAAAAGATGGCGGGCGGCAAGCTCGAAAGGACGATGGAGCGCCTTACCTCCTCTACTGCAAAAAGCGTCCTGCTCGGAGCGGGAGTCACGTCCGTCATACAGTCGTCCTCTGCGACGACGGTAATGGTGGTCGGCTTTGTAAACTCCGGTCTTATGAAGCTCAAGCAGGCCGTCGGAGACATCATGGGTGCCAATATAGGCACTACCGTTACGGCCTGGATACTGTCGCTTGCGGGGATAGAGAGCAGCAACATTTTTGTGAAACAGCTCAAGCCCTCGTCCTTCTCGCCGATATTTGCGATAGTCGGCGTTGTTCTGTTTATGTTCTCAAAGGTCGGCCGTCGGCGTGATACCGGTATGATATTTGTCGGATTTGCCCTGCTTATGTTCGGTATGGATACGATGACCGACGCCGTAAAGCCGCTTACCCAGAACGAAAGCTTCAAGCAGCTGTTTGTACTCTTTAAAAATCCTCTCTTCGGTGTGCTTGCAGGTGCGGTGCTTACGGCAGTGGTACAGTCGTCCTCCTCTTCCGTCGGTATACTCCAGGCCCTTGCGGTCTCGGGCGGCGTGACCTTCGGAGCCGCTGTGCCGATAATCTGCGGTCAGAACATCGGTACCTGTATAAATGCGGTAATGTCGGGCATCGGCGCAAACAAGAATGCAAAGAGAGCCTCTCTTATACATCTGCTTTTCAACCTGCTCGGCTCGGCGATATTCCTTATCCTTTACTACTCCGTAACGGCTATCTTCGATATATCCGTCGGCGGCAGAGCCATAGCCGATATGCAGGTCGGTGCGCTTGAGATCGCACTCGTACACGCGGGATTTAATATATGCGCCACCGCCGTATTGCTTCCCTGCCGCAACCTGCTTTTGAAGCTTGTCTGCAGGATGGTCAAGGGCGACGACGGGGAGCAGGAGTTTAAGATACTTGACGACCGTTTCCTCAACACTCCCTCCTTTGCCCTGGAGCACTGCCGCCGCCTTACCGAGGATATGGCTCGCACCTCCTGCGATGCCATGCAGAAGGCGATCGACGCCTACTACGCCTACGACGTACAGCTTGACCGTGAGGTCAGGACGATGGAGGGCAAGGTCGACGTATATGAGGACAAGCTCGGAAGCTACCTTGTCAGACTGGGCGGACGCGGCATGAGCGTCAGCGACAGCCGTGAAAAGACCCGACTTTTGCATATGATAGGCGACCTTGAGAGAATATCCGACCATGCGGTCAACGTTATTGCGGCCGCCGAGGAGATGCATAACGACAAGATAGAGTTCTCGGTCGACGCTCAGGGTGAGCTTGCCGTCGCGACCGATGCGCTGATGGCGATCATGCAGATGTCGGTGGATGCGTTTATAAACGAGGACCTCGAGACTGCATCCAAAATAGAGCCCCTTTCGGAGGTCATAGGTCTGCTGTGCGACGACCTCAAGGCCCGTCACGTACAGCGGCTCAACCAAGGACGCTGTACCATTAAGTTCGGCTTCGTGTTTAACGATCTGCTTAACAACTTCGAGCGTGTGTCGGATCACTGCTCCAACATAGCCGTATGTCTGCTCCAGACTGCGCCTGCGGCGGACGGTGAGCTCGGCGGACACGGATATATCGAGAAGCTCAGACACACGGGCGAATTTGACAGAGTAAAAGAAGAATATATAAACAAGTATTTCAGCTTGCTTGACAAATAAGACAGGAGTGAAGGTTTGTATGGAATTCTACCTTGGATCCTCCTACTACCCCGAGTGGTGGCCCGAAGAGGAATGGGAAGAGGATTTTGCCAAAATGGAGTCCCTTGGACTTAACGTGGTAAGAATGGGTGAATTTGCCTGGAGCTGGTATGAGCCGCGCGAGGGTGAGTTCAACTTTGAGCCGATGCGCAGAGCTATCGACCTTGCCGCCAAGCACGGTATAAAGACCGTCCTTGGCACTACCACCGCCGTCTGTCCGCCTTGGCTTTATCAAAAGGATAGGCATGTCAAGGGCGGAAACATCCACGGCGATTACAGTTTCGGCGGACGGAAGGGACAGTGCCTTTCCAACGAGACCTTCCTTAAGTATGCCCGACGCATTACCCTTGAGCAGGCAAAGGCTCTTGGAGATAACCCCAACATAATCGGATGGCAGTTGGACAACGAGCCCGGCTTCCCCTTTAACGACTTTGACGGATGCTGTAACGAGGGTTTCCGTGACTGGTTGAGGGAAAAGTACGGAAATATAGACGCCCTTAACAAGGCCTGGTTTAGTATGATGTGGTCAAATTACTACAACGATTTTGACCAGATAGAGATACCCGTCAATGCGGCGGAGGGCGGTTGGTCACCCCAGGTACAGATCGACTACCGTCGGTATTTTTCCTTCACCTTCAACAGCCTTCTTTCGATGGAGGCCGAGATAATACGCAAATATTCCCCCGACAGATTTATCTATACCAACTGGCCCGGAGCCAACTGGTCGGTAGACTGCTTTGAGGGCGCTGAATACCTCGATTACGCAGGCTGGGACAACTACGTCGGACAGCCTGCGGGGGATGCCTACCGTGTGCAGCTTCGTGCAAGCATGGAGCACAGCTTTGACCGTCGTCTTTCCTCGGGCAAGGAACGCTTTCTTGTTGCCGAGCAGCTTGCATTTGCCGATGCAAACAACGTTCCAGAGGTCGTAGCGGCACAGACCTGGCTCAATATCTCCCACGGCGCATTTGCAACCATCTTCTTTGAGTGGCGCAGTCCTACGGGCGGTGCCGAGGAGGCATATCCCAGCCTGCTTATGAGAGATAAGAGCATAGGCGAGGCGGGTCCCGTTATAAAGAAGATGACCGACGCACTTAAAAAGCACTATTCCAAGATAGACGGCGCGTCGACCCCCTCAAAGGTCGCCGCAGTCTACTCCCACGAAAACAGCTGGGCGCACGCAGGCTGGGTCGTGGACGGCTTCTACGACGAGGAGTTTTTCAACGCCTACGGCGGCTTTAAAAACGCCCTTGCCTGCAACGTCGACGTTGCATCCATGAGGGACGACCTTTCCAAGTATAAGCTCGTCATCGCTCCAAACCTCCGTATGATGACAAGGGAGGACGCCAAGGCCTATACCGATTATGTCAAAAACGGCGGTATATTGGTCATGAACACCGAGTGCGCCACCCGTGACTTTAACAACCAGATATACGAACTGCTCGAGCCGGGCCTTCTTTCGGAGCTCTTTGGGGCAGAGGTAATATCCAAGATAGGCGCCTCCAAGCTCAACGCCGAGACGGGGGCTAAGGCATCGGTCAGATATGCCGACGGTACCGAGCGGCAGGTACGCTCTACCATAAACAAGCTCAGGCTCAAGGGCGCTGACGTAGTTGCCGAGTATACCACCGGCCGTCTTGCCGGAACGCCTGCCATAACCGTAAGGAAGTACGGTGAGGGCTACGCCGTTCTCTATTCCACCGACGGTAACGACGTGTACTTCTACGAGGCCCTTGCAGGCTATATCAAAAACACCTTCGGTATCGAGTCTCTGCTTGAGGCAGGGGACGGTGTCATCGTCTCCTCCAGAGTCAAGGAGGGTAAGGAGTACATCTTTGCCGTCAACGCAAAGGATTCTCCCGTAGAAATAAACATTCCCTACACCGTCGAAGACGTTATAAACGGCGGTGAGATCAGCGGAAGGTATACCGTTGAGGGCTACGGAGTGCTCTTTGCACTTAAAAATAACAGATAACAAAAATCAACAGCGGCAGAACGGAAATCACCGTTTTGCCGCTGTTTTCTAATCTTTGCAACTATGTAAAGATAATCGCTTTACATAGCAAAATTGACCGTACCGGTCGCTCTTTCGGGCTTTTGGAACTCCTTTGCGGCGTAGCCGAGGGCCGCCGTGCCGTAGACTACGCAGTTTTCGGGCAGACCTGCCTTTGAAAGCACGGCACGCACCGCAGGCTCGTCGCAGATGCCCTTGAGCTGGTTTATCCAGACAGATGCAATACCAAGCGAATGTGCCGCAAGGAAGATATTTTCCATGGCGCAGGCGCAATTCTCGATACCGAGGGGATCGGCTCTGTCGGAGCCGCAGAGGATGAGGGCGGTTGCCGAGTAGAAGCGGTAGCTCTCTCTGTCAACTCCGAGTGCATCGGCCATGGCGTTTGCAAGCTCGACTATGAGGGCGGGGTTTGCAATTACCGTAAAATGCCAGCTCTGGCGGTTGCGGGCGCTGGGAGCGTGTCTTGCGGCATCTGCAAGCAGGATAAGCTCATCCTTTGAGATGGGTGCATCGGTAAAGGCTCTTGTGCTGTGGCGCTCGAATATCGTTTTTATGACCTCGTTCACGGCGATTCTCCTTTTGCTTCTTTTGTATAATTTTACCACCTATGTCTCGGAATTTCAAGACTCAGACCGATTGAAGCCCGAGAATGAGTATCCCGAGATTGTCGGAGTATATCTCGGGGAATTGGGAAAGCGGCAGGGGATTGCTCCCTCGGCCTGCCTCGATGGTATAACCCGGACGGCCGTAGTCCTGAATAAAGAAGTCCTTATACCCTGCAAAGCCCGACTCGTAGGGGGTGTCGGAGACCGCATAGCCGCTGGCCGCTGCAAAGCCCTCGGCAATGTCAAAGGCACCCTCGGGCTCAATATCAAGGTATTTCCAGAATATGATCTCACCCTGGGTGTGGTAGGAGAGGGTAAGGGCGAGGTTGCTCCGACGGGTCAGCTCGTAGAGGGTGCGGCTTTCGGGCTCGGAGAGCACCGAGCTTCCCACGTAGTCCCTCGGAGCGGGGGAGGTGTAGCCCTGGGCAAACTTTATCTCGCGAGCCTGCTCCCAGCCTGCGGGATAGTTGAGGTTGAGGTCGGTGCCGAGGATGTTTGCCTTCCAGCCCGAGGGGAAGGGGACGGAGGGATAGTTCTTTGAGATGCTCTGTGCGTTGCGGTATTCCCCGCTGTCGGTCGGTATCGCACCGTTTACAAGGTCGACGCCGTCGGGGTTGACCATACCGATAAGGTGGAGGGTGGTACGCATATAAAGAGCGTTTGCGCTGACACCGCCGATGCGCCCCTTGTTGGCGTAGGCGAAGGAGTATTCCTCAAGAAAACGCATAAGCAGGGGTGTGGTTATCCACTCGTTTGCATGGTGGGAGGCGTTGTAAAAGACCTCCGTGCCGCCGCTTCCGATGGAGAAGCACCACAGCGGACGGCCCATCACGCTTCTTCCGGGTATCGTCACACGTAAAAAGGGATAACGGGCACGGAGCCCGTCTGCTATGTAGCCCATAAGTGCCGAGGTGTAGGGTATCTCCGAGGTCACCACGGGGAAGGAGTAGGGGATGATGACACGCTGAGCGGGGATGAGATTTTTGGGGTCAAGACCGGGGTTGGCCGTCACAATGGCACGGACGGTGGTACCGTACTCCCTTGCAAGGCGGTAGAAGGTGTCGCCTCTGACTATCCTGTGTATGCTGTAGCCACGAAGGTAGCGGGCAAGGGCACTGCGGGTCAGCGGCCCAACGATGCCGTCGGGAGAAAGTCCGTCGGCCTTTTGAAATGCAATTACGGCCTCTTTTGTTCTCGGCCCGAAGATGCCGTCAAGCGGCCCCGGGTCAAAGCCTGCACGCTTGAGCGCAAGCTGGATCATATAGGTATCCATAAAGATCGCCTCCGTAAGTCATAATATGCAGCCTTGCGAAATTTTGCCTTTGACTGACGGGGCAAAACGTGGTAAAATATTGACGGGTGATAGATATGAATATACAGATATTCGGCCGCTCAAAGTGCTTTGACACAAAAAAGGCCGAGCGCTTTTTCAAGGAGCGCAGGATAAAATACCAATATATAGACCTCGACCGCTACGGAATGAGCCTCGGTGAGCTCAAAAGCGTGCTTGCCTCGGTGGGCGGTCTTGACGGTCTGCTCGATCAAAAGAACCCCGACTCGGGGGCGGTCAAGTATCTCTCTCCCGAGGAGGCACGGCTCGGCGCCCTGCTTGACGATCCCAAGCTCATCCGAACTCCCGTCGTCCGCAACGGAAGGAAGGCAACGGTCGGCTATGCACCCGAGGTCTGGGAAAAGTTTGAATAGAAGGATATCCCTTATGCAGTCGGCACAGAGCCTGTCGGCTGCTTTTTTAAAAAGCAAAAAAGCCTGTAAAAGGATTTTTTTATCCTGAATGGTATTGACATTCTATATATATATATATAATAGTAATAAGAGTATTTGTTGTTAAAAACAAAGCAAAAATCTGTTCAGGAGGATAAGAATGAAAAAGTTTTCAGTCATCATTACCCTTGCGCTCTGCCTGATCATCGGCGGCGTATATGCAGCGGGAGAGTGGATATACCCCGGTGTTACCGTCAATCAGACGACCGCCCAGTTTACCCCTTCGCTTACCATCGAAGCTAACCAGGGCGTTCCGGGTACCATCACTGCTGTCTCGACCCTCGGTGTGAATATAATAAACGAGGGAAGCTATAAGGCCGGTCTTGATTATTCCGGAAGCGTAGTCATCACCTATAAGCCCAATCTCGGTGCAAGCGCCGAATTTGACTGCGGCATACCCATGCAGATAGTTATGGATATAGCCATCGTTCCCGGCAGCTTTTCTGCAACGGCGGGCGGTGAAGCAGACCAGAGCGCAACCATCTTTGCCGCAACCCCCAACGAGAACACCCCCAGTGCAACCGTTACCACCGTTACCATCAAGACCCCCGAAGTTGACAGCGGAACGGTCGATACCTTTACCGATTCCAAGCTCGGAACCTACGCATACGATTCCGTAAATGACAGATACGAATGGACCATCACTGCCGATCAGCTCTCGCAGCTCATCCAATTCTGCGGCGGAGCAGCGAACGTCTATCTTAACGACAGAGCCACTGCCGAAGACTTTGCGACCAGAGCCGGAAGAAGCCTTATTGACCTTTCCATCTCCAAGCAGCCGTAAAAATGTCTGATTTTCAGATATACGCCTTAGTACTCTCCCTTATCGTCTTTACGATCCTGACTGCCGTGGCCGTTGTCGTCATCGCTTACATATTCAAGCTGAACGTAAGACTGGTAAGGGTGGGTGCCGAAGACGAAAGGATAACAACGGAATATAAAAAGGCCCTTAAACCAAAGGGCGTGTTCGGAAAGACTTTGTCCGTAATGGACAGGGTCTTTTCCGTAATCTTCCTTTTTGTCGTTGGGGCGATATTTGTCTTTTCGGTAGCAGTCAAGGCAAAGGAGGGGGACCTAACCACAGCGGTATCCCTTCATGTGGTACAGAGCGACTCGATGTCTGCAAAGTTTAAAAAAAACGCCTACCTCTTTGAAAATGACCTTAACGACCAAATACAGATCTTCGACGTAATCGTCACACATAAGCTTCCCGCCGAAGACGAGCTGAAGCTTTACGACGTGGTGGTATATGAGGTGGACGGAATACTCCTTGTCCACCGCATCGTCGGCATCGAAGAGCCAAACAGCGAGCACGCCGAGCAGAGATACTTCCTGCTTCGGGGCGACAATAACGAGCTTGCCGACCGATTCCCCGTGCGCTATGAGCAGATGAAGGGGATCTACAAGGGGGAGCGTATGCCCTATATCGGAAGCTTTATTCTCTTTATGCAGTCTCCGGTGGGGTATCTGTGCCTGCTTTTGGTGATCTTTGCGACGGCGGTGACGCCCTTGATAGAGAATAAATACAAAAAGGTAAAGACCGAAAGACTCATCGAGATCGGAGTCATCCAACCCGACGACCTGACGGAGGAATAGAAGCAACACCGCCGAGAAAACGCTTTAAGGAGGGCCGCAAAAATGTCAAAGCTTCAAATAGTGAAAATTGTGTCGGCCCTGCTTGCAGTTGCGCTTATGCTGTCGGTAGGCGGTGTTTTTGCCTCGTGGGTATACCCTGTAACCACCCTTGAGGGAAGCTCACTTGTCATAAAACCCACGGCTTTTGCCTGGGAGGGCTCGGACGTCCTTCCTGACGATGACCAAAACTCGATAGGTGAGAACCACGTCCAGCTTATCGACAATATCCTTTTTGAGGCCTCATACGGTCTCAATGCCACCAAAAAGCCCATCATACATAACCTGCTTAACAAAGCCGGAGACGTTGTGTATGCCCAGCAAAACGTTCAGGGCGGTAACCTTAAGCACCTTATGATCGATAATACCGATGCATTCTCCCTGCTTTTCCAGGTGGAATACGTAAGCAATTCGGAGTATAATCTGTATACCTATTCAGCACCTCTTATCAGCTCTGCCGCCATTGGTGACCGTGTAGAGGTGTTCGAGACGGTGGTGAAGGTCAACTCCGAGGGCGTTTGGCAGGCTGTCAAGAGCTACGTCGGTACGGCCGTGGTCATCAATCCGGGTCGTGGCGTGACCCGAGCGATCGACTCCTCAACCTTTACCGAAAACAACTGAACCGTGAAAAAAGCACCCTCTGTTCCGCACGGGACAGAGGGTGCTTTTGCATACTGTGATAGGCTCAGAAGCTGAGGGTGGAGACTACGCTCATATCCTCAAGCGAGAGGGTAATGATGCCGTCGATGCTGACGACGTAGAAATACTCACCGATATACATTCCGCGGACGCCGTAATAGTCAAGCTTGGAGAGCGACAGGGCGGCACGCTCGGTAAAGCCGTCCTCGCCGTAGCCGTAGATGCGGTAGATGCCGTCTGCGGCAAAGCCGATGATATTCTTTTCGGAATTGACGACGATAGCCTTGTGGTTGGAGCTTGCCTCCGCCCAGTAGATGTCGGAAATGTCGAGCTTGGAGTGCTCGGTGACGTTGGTGGGGTCGGATACGTCAAACATCGAAAGCTTGAGACAGCCGCTTCGGCCGGTGCGCTCGTCGGCGTTCTTGCCAAGGCCAAGCAGCAGGCCGTCTGCGTAGGGGTGGAGGTATTCCGAGAAGCCGGGGATCTTGAGAGCGCTGAGTATCATCGGGGAGGTCGGGTCGGAGAGATCAACTGCAAAGAGGGGGTCGACCTGGCGGAAGGTCACAAAGTAACCAAGCTCGCCCATAAAGCGTACCGAATATACACGCTCGTCTGCGGCCAGGCCGGTGATGCTTCCTACGGTGTTGAGCTCGCTGTCGAGAACGTAGAGGGAGTTGGTCTGCTCGTTGTTATAGACGTAGCCGCCGTTATCTACGGTCCTGCCGTAGGAGTAGCAGGTGGTGACGACACGGAGATATCCGTCGTACTCATCCAGCGAGAACTGGTTGAGCAGGTGGCCGGGGATGCGGGCAGAGGCGGTCAGCTCAACGATGCCATTGTCAAGGGAGAAGCGGGAGATATCGGAGAAGTAGGTGTGGGAATAGGCGGTGACGGCTCCGTCGACGATCTCTTCGACACTTTCGGAGGTTTGCGCTGTGAGATAGAGGTTGTTTTCCGAGCAGTAGACCGTACCGGTGCGGCCCAGAAGTGATTTGGTCGAGACGATGGCGGGCTCGTCAACGGTGTAGCCCGATACCACGGTGTAGCCCGAGCGTCTTGCGGGATCCTGGGGGATGCAGATGTCACCGGGGGCTACGGTGTAGCATTCGTCACCGACCGAGGTCATGGGGATATAGGTGGTGGGATCCTCCTTGACGGGGGTGGTGCGGACGGTGTATTCCGAGACAAGATACAGGACGTTTCCTATCATACGGGAGTCGACGAGGCTGCCGCTCTGGGAAAGGGTGTCAAGCAGGACGGGGGAGGAGCGGTCGGACAGATCGTAGACGATCGCCATAGTATCGTGGGTCGCCCTCCAGCCGTAGAGGAAGGCGTTGCCGTTGTCAAAGACGTAGGGAGTGGCAAGGTCACCCAGAACGATAAGTCTGTCGCCGCAGATATACATAAGGTCGGTTGTGAAGCGCTTGTGGTCTTCAAACTGAGGGAGGGTTATGACCGAGGTGACCAAGGGGTTGCCGTCGTTTACGGCTACGATAGTGACCGTTCCTTCACCTGCCTTGAGTGCGTAGATGTAACGTCCGTCGGTCTTGACGATGTCTGCCTCCTGCACCCCTGCGACCTGCAGGTTGGTGTCGGAAAAGTCGACATCTGCCGCTCCCGTACCGCCCATAGTATCGGTGGAGGGTGCGGAGGGGGCAACGTCGGGCGAGACGGCTTCTTCTCTGATGTAGACGTCATCGAGGAAGTAGTAGTATTTGTCAAGGTAACTGAAGGCACTTAACACCTCGTATACCTCGCCGTACTGCTCGGGGGAGTAAAGGGAGATGGCGTTGCTGTGGGGAGCGCTCGGAGCCTTTGCGGGGATGAGTGAGGGGGCAAGCGCACAGATAAATATGGCAATGGCGCAGCTCATCGCAAGGGCGGGTATCCGGCGCCTTATGCGGCGGTGACGGGATGCGGAGGATACGGCCGCAAGCTTTATCTCGCTCCTGTCGGGAAGTGCGGAAGCTGATACCGCACGGAAGAGGTCTTTTTCGTTCATGGCTTTTCTCCTTTTCAATCTGTCATGTACAGCCGTCTGAGCTCTGCAATGGTGCGGTAGAGACGGTTTTTGACGGCCGAGAGGCTGATACCGAGCTCGGAGGCGATCTCCTCAAGGGTCATATCGAAGTAGAAGTGCAGGGTGAATATCTTCCTTGTGGAGAGTGGCTTTTGCTCGAGGAAGCGGTTTATCTCGTCTATGAGCGCCGAGTTCAACAGCGAGTCGTCAAGCTCGGTAAGCGCCGGCTCGAAAAAGTCGGCATCCTCGATTATCGCAAGCTCGGGGGTGTGCTTTTTGTAAAAGCGTGACAGGCGGGTCTTTGCTATGTGCTTTACAAACGCCGCAGGCTCACGTGCGAAGTCACGGCCCTTTTTGGATATGACCCTGTAAAGCTCGGCGTAGGTCTCCTGCATAATGTCGGGAATGTCTTCAAACCTGCCTGCGTGCGCCGTTACGTAGGCGAGAGTGGGGCGGTAGGTATCGTCGTATATTTTGCTGAAAAATTCAGAAAGTGTTTGACCGGTCATCGCACAACCTCCTTGTCTGTAAAGTATGTGCTCTTGAAATGGAAAAAAGTTTCATCGCCGAAAAAATAAAAGCCGCAGGACTGCGGCTTTTTATTTTTAGTTGATGCTCTCTCCGATGAGCTTTTCGATCTCGGCGGAGTTTTCCGAAACCACCATCCAAAGGTAAAGTCCCTTAACGTTTACCTTGGTGTCGCTCAGACGCTGATGCTCCTCGGGAGCATAGCTTTTGAACTCGGCGGCACGGCCGTCACGGTAGCTCTCAAGCAGAGCCTTGACATTCTCGAGTGCGTCGGAGTCGGCGGCCTTGATGATAAATATCATATCGGCCGATATGGACGACTCGGGGATAAGCACGAGGGTCTCGGTGCAGGACTCGGCGGTGATGCCGGTGTAGTCAAGCAGGCTCTCGCCCGAGAGGACGAAGAACTCGCTTAGGTCTGCCTTGGAGGATATCTCGGTGCGAAGCTCGATTAAGCTCTTGCTCATTGCGTAGTCCTCGGGGGCTTTTTTGGAGCCGCCGCAGGCCGAAAAAGCAAATACGGTGGAGATGATGAGAAGTATGCAAAGAATCTTTTTCATATGGTCGTTCCTTCCTTAGTTGCCCGTAAGCCTGTCTGCGGCATAGCCTCGGAGTATATCTGCCCAGACGACCCTCGCCGCAGAGGTCTGGTGTATCCAGCTGTCGTTGCAGAAATCGGTGCGGAGGTAGCCTTCGTCATCGCAAAGGGCATCGGTGAGGTTGATGAAGTTATAGCCGTTTGCACGGCAGAAGTCTATCAGCGCAAGGTTCCAATCCCTGAGAAGATCACGGGAGGGAGACTTCTTTACGGCGTTTTTGATGGGGTAGGTGGCGCTGACGATGTAGAACTCGGTCTCGGGGGCGTTGGTCTTTATGAGGTCAATAAGACGTCCGTAGCTTTCGATGGAGGCGGAAACGCCGTAGAGGGCGACGTCGTTCATTCCGAACATCATCACGACCTTTTTGGCACCCGTCAGCGGTATCGAATTCCAAAGCTGCATCTGCTGGCCCTGGTACTTGGGATGGACCGACTCACTGCTTACCGCCCACAGAGCGTTGTTGACTCCGAGGCTTGCGGCCGTGAGCGACTTGGCGCCGTTGAAGAACTTCCCGCCGAAGTCGGGGTAGCTTGCCGCATCACGTCTTGCGGTCATATAATTCGTCCAGTGCATCATTATCGAGTCGCCGACGAACACCGCATCCGACCAGAAGGCCTCGGCCTGCTCTCTTGTCAGACCGTGAAGCTCGGTTCCCGGAGGCGCAACGGGCAGTGCGTTGCCGGAGACGGGAGGAGGAGAGGGCGGGTTGGTTGTCGACTGAGCGGTGGTGCGGGAGGTAGTGGTCTGCTTGGTGGTGGCAGAGGTAGTAGACTGCTTTGTGGTTGAGCTCGATGCCGAGGTCGAAGCGGAGGTGGAGGAGGTTTGCGGCGGCGTCGAGGCGGTAGTACCGTCGGTGGAAAGGGGAGGGGTGGACTGTGCGGTGGTCTGTCCCGGTACGGTAAATATTACCGAGGGCCAGGTGCCGTCGGACGAGACAGGCATCTCCACGGTGACCTTGGGACGGGTCGTTTGTGTGGTCGAAAGGGTGGTCTCGGCGGCGGAGGTAGATTCGGGGTCGCTTCCGTTCCTGCCGCAACCGCTTAAAACAACGGCCAAGGCAAGGGCGGGAAGGGCGAACTTTTTAATATTCATAATACATTACATCCTTACAGCTTTGTATCTGTAACAAAAATTAATTATACATTACACGGGGCGTTATGTCAAGTAAAAAGACCGTGAAGGACAAAAAGCAAAAAAATCGCCCTTTGAAAGCAAAAAAGAGAGCCTCGTAGCAAATCGGTACTTGTAAAAATATGAAAAATAGTGTATTATATTAGGGATAGGATAGGCTTTTGCGGCCATTGCGCCGCATATGAATACCGGGAGGTTTATTGTATGTCAAGAAGATTGTTTCAGGGACTCGTACTTCAGATGAAGGAAGCGGTGAACAGGACTGTCGGAGTTATAGATGCCGACGGTGCGGTCATTGCCTGCAGTGATCTGAATATGATCGGCCAGGTACACGAGGAAGCGGTCGAGATATTAAACGAGAGCGCCGAGACTGCGGTCGTAAACGGCTTGACCTATAAGTCTCTTGCCATAACGGGTATTCGCATAGAGTACGCAGTGTTCGTCGAGGGCGACGACGTTATCGCACACGACAACTGCGCCATGGCCGTGGTTGCCATGAACGGCGTAAAGCAGTACTATGACGAAAAGTATGACAAGGCGACCTTCATAAAGAATATCATGCTGGACAACGTCCTGCCCGGAGATATACATATAAAGGCCAAGGAGCTCCATTTCGGAAGCGACGTACCCCGTGCGGTATTCCTTGTGCGTATGACCGACAGGCTTGACGTCGCCACCAACGACGTTATCTCCAGCCTTTTCCCCGACAAGCAGAGGGACTTCGTCATTGCCATCAACGAAAGCGACGTCGCCATCGTCAAGGAGGTCAAGGCCAACTGTGACATCAAGGACCTTCGCAAGATCGCCAAGGGCATTGAGGACACCGTAAGCACCGAACTGTTTTTGAAGTGCGTCATAGGTATCGGTACCGTAGTCACCCAGCTCAAGGACCTTGCACGTGCACTCAAGGAAGCCCAGGTCGCCATCGACGTCGGCAGGGTATTCGAGCAGGATAAGACCATAATCAACTACGAAAATCTCGGTATCGGCAGACTGATATACCAGCTTCCGACTACCCTTTGCCGTATGTTCCTCTCCGAGGTGTTCAGACGTGGCAGCGTCGATATGCTCGACCAGGAGACCCTCCTTACTATCTACAAATTCTTTGAAAATAACCTCAACGTTAGTGAGACCTCCAGAAAGCTCTTCGTCCACCGCAATACGCTGGTATACAGACTTGAAAAGATAAAGAAGATAACCGGACTTGACCTGCGTGAGTTTGACCACGCCATTGTATTCAAGGTCGCTCTGATGGTCAGACAGTATCTCGGCTCCCGCGACAATCAGGACCTTATATGATAAGCTTTAAGGGAGCGTCCGTCAGATACAAAAACGGAATAGAGGCGCTCCGAGGCATCGATCTTGAGATATCCGAGGGCGAGTTTGCCTTCATAGTCGGACGCTCGGGAGCGGGGAAGTCGTCGCTTATACGTCTGCTTACCGCCGAGATAAAGCCTAACAGCGGAAGCGTGAGGGTAAACGGAGTTGAGATATCCCGTCTGCGCCGAGGACGTATACCCCATCTGCGGAGGATGCTCGGGGTGGTATACCAGGATTTCCGTCTGATAGATCGAATGACCGTTTTTGAAAACGTCGCATTTGCCATGCGTGCCATCGGTATACGAAAGCGCCGTATCGCCCGTAGGGTTGGTTACGTACTGGGCCTTGTCGGTCTTTCGGACAAGGCGGACTCTCTGCCGAGTGAGCTTTCGGGCGGCGAGCAGCAGCGTGTGGCGATAGCCAGAGCGCTTGTAAACAACCCCTCGGTGATAATTGCCGACGAGCCTACGGGAAATCTTGACCTTGATATGTCACATGAGATAATGGCACTGCTTGAACGGATAAACGCCCTTGGCTCTACCGTTATAGTCATTACCCACGACAGAGAGCTCGTCGAGCGTTTTGCCAAACGGGTGATAACCCTTGAGGACGGCAGGGTGATATCCGATAAGCGTGCAAGCCGTCTCTTTATCGACTTTTAGAGGTGTCTATGAAAAACTCCGGCAAGCTCGGATACGTTTTGGGTCAGGGAATAGGAGGAGTATTCCGTAACGGGGTGGTAAACCTTGCCGCCGTGGGAATGCTTATTGCCTGCCTTGTGATAACCGGCGGATTTATTTCGCTGGTGCTGAATATAGATTCATTGATAGACTCCGCAGGTGCGGCAAACGAGATAAGCGTCTTTGCCGACGAGGACCTCACCGCCGAGGCTGTGGAGGAACTTGGCAGAACGCTTGCCGCAATGGAGAACGTGGAAAAGGCCATCTTTGTTTCAAAGCAGGAGGGTCTTGAAAGTATGCGTGAGCAGTTTGGCGACCTTCTTGACGGGTTTGAAAAGGACAATCCGCTGAGGGATAAGTTCGTTCTTACCCTGGCTGACCAGGACGTCGCATCGGACACTGCAGAGTCGGTAAAGGCTCTTGAGGGCGTAGCCAAGGTTAATTTTAATAAGGACGTTTCTCAAAAGCTCTCCCGTATCCGCAATACCCTTGCCGCATCGGGCGGGGCATTGACGGCGGCACTCTGTCTTGCATCGGTGCTTATCGTTGGCTCGTCGGTGAGAGTGTCGGCATACACAAGGCGAAACGAGATAGGAATAATGAAGACCGTCGGCGCTACCGACGGATTTATAAGCGCACCCTTTGTCGTTGAGGGACTGTTTATCGGTCTTATCGGCGCAGGTGCGGCGTTTTTGCTTGAATGGCTGATATACAGTCGGTTTTTACTGCCTCGGATAGAGGGTCTTTCCCTTTTTGACGCTGTGGCATTTTCCGAGTTTTCACCCTACCTTGCCCTCGGCTTCGTCGCCGTAGGATGCTTTGTGGGTGGGCTCGGAAGTCTGCTTTCCATCAAAAGGTATCTCAGAGTGTGAGGTTTAAAAGATGAAGAAAATGCGGAGACTAAAGATGGCGATGCTGTGGCTGCTCATTCTTGGGTTAGTCCTGCCTTTTTTTGTGGGCATCGTATCACAGGGTGTTACCGTAGATGAAATAGAGAGTCTCAAGGCGCAAAAGGCCGAGCTTGGCAAAAAGCGTGAGCAGGCGCAGGCCGAGCTTGACAGGCTTGAGTCGGAGCTTGGCGGGCTTATAGATAAAAAGCTTGCTCTTGACGCCGAGCTGGTTGCCATAAACGACGAAATAGAGGCTACCGAGGCTCTTATAGCTGCATACCGTGACGAGATAGAAAAGAAGTCGGCCGAGCTTGCAGATACCGAGCTTCGCAGAGACGAGCTCTACGAGGTGTTCAAGCAGAGGCTTCGAGTAATGTATGAGGACGGACAGACGTCCTACATAGCCCTGCTGCTTCAGAGCGGCTCGCTTGGCGAGCTTCTTGACAGGGCGGACGCCATCGAGCTGATAGTTGCAAAGGACAGAAAGACCGTCAATGAATTAAACGAGCTTGCGGGTACTCAAAAGGTCCTGCTTGCCGAGCTTGAAGCGGCAAAGGCGGCGGCGGATGCCGAGCTTGTAAGCCTTGAGGCCGCCAAGGCCGACATCATAAGCAACCGTGACCGTGCCGATGCGGTCATGATGGAGTTCGAAGAAAAAAAGTCGGAAAACCTTGCCGACGTTGAAAAATTCCTTGCCCTTGAGGAGGCTGCCGATGCGGAGATAGCCGCAAGCATAGCGGCATATAACAAGGAGCAGGAGGAAAAGAAGAAGGCCGAAGAGGAAGCTAAAAAGAAGGCCGAGGAAGAGGCTAAAAGGAAAGCCGAAGAGGAAGCCAAAAAGAAAGCTGAAGAAGAGGCTAAAAAGAAGGCCGAGGAAGAGGCGGCTAAAAAGAAGGCCGAGGAAGAGGCCAAGAAGAAGGCCGAAGAAGAGGCTATTGCCGCCGAAAAGTTCACCTGGCCGGTGCCGGGATTTAAGTGGATAACCGACGATTACGGATACCGTACCCATCCCATTACCGGAAAGGTGTCCTTCCATGCCGGCATAGACGTAGGCGTTTACCTGGGTGAGCCGATATACGCCACCGCCGCAGGAAAGGTCATCTCCAATACCTACAACTCTGCCTACGGATATATGATAAAGATAGATCACGGCGACGGTTGGGTGTCGCTTTACGCCCACTTCTGCAGAAAGTCCTCCCTTGCGGTGGGCACTGTCGTCAAAAAGGGGCAGGTAGTGGGATACTGTGGCTCTACGGGCCTTTCTACCGGTCCGCACCTGCATTTCGGCTTGTATAAAGACGGCGCATCGGTCAATCCGCTTGACCATATGACACGCAGATAAGGAAGTAGTTTTATGATATCGAGAAAATACGGCAGACCGTCATGGGTCCAGACCGTTTGTATGTGCCTGATTGCGGCAATGCTCGGCGCTCTGGTTGCCGTTTACCTATTAAAGGATGATACCCGGCCCGTTGAGCCGGGCGCATATCCCAAGCTTGACGAGATACGTGCTCTGCTTGATGCCTATTACGTCGGAAGCTACACAGACCAAGAGCTTATGGATATGCTCTCTGCCGGTGCTATGGCGGGCATAAACGACAAGTGGGCCTACTATACGCCTGCCGAGGACCTGCAGACCCTTACCGAGAACTCCTCGGGAAGGTATACGGGGATAGGCGTGGCCGTCTCCCTCGATACCGAGACCGGTATGCTCCGCGTGCTTGAGGTCTACGAAAACTCGCCCGCGGCAGAGGTCGGAATAAGACCGATGGACCTGCTTTACAAGGTAAACGGCGAATATGTCGCCGAGCTTGGGCAGGATATGACCGTATCGAAGGTCAGGGGCGAGGAAGGCACCACTGTGGAGCTGTCGGTGCTTCGCAACGGAGTTGAGATAAAGCTTACCGTTGAGCGCCGAAACGTCGTAAAGACGAGCGTTTACGCCGAGATAATAGACGGAAATATAGGCTACCTTCGCATAACTGACTTTACCGAGGTCGCCGCAGCCGACTTTGTGGGCAAGCTTTCAAGCCTCTACGGAGCGGGGGTGGAGGGCGTGATATTCGACCTCCGCAATAACCCAGGCGGCAGGCTCAGCACCCTTCTTACCATGCTTGACGAGATCTGCCCCGAGGGAGATCTGTTTATCGAAGAGGATAATCAAGGAAACCGCAGGGTCATCAAGACCGTTGACAACAAATACTACAAGGGCAACTTTGCCGTCCTTGTAAACGCATATTCCTACAGTGCCGCCGAATACTTCGGAGCGGTGCTTCAGGAAAAGGGCATTGCCACGGTCGTCGGCGAAAGGACCACCGGCAAGGGCGAGGCGCAGAGCACCTTCGTGCTTTCGGACGGCTCTGCAGTTACCTTCTCGGTGCTGAAGTACTTTACACCTGCGGGCGTTCGCATCAGCGAAAAGGGCGGAATCCTGCCCGATATAGAGATAGAAATGGACCAAGAGCTTGCCGCCTTGATAGGCAAGGTGGATAAGACTCGGGATACTCAGCTTGCCGCGGCGATAGATGTGGTAAAAAAGATGATAGGCCAATAGAGAGAAAGACGGTACTTTAATATGTTTTCTGTGGGAGATAAAGCGGTGCATCCCAAGCACGGAGCGGGTGTCATCGAGAGTATAGAGCAGGAAAAGGTGGGGGGAGTCGTCCAAAATTACTATATTTTTCGGATGACGGTTGGGGCTATGACCCTTAAGATACCTACCCGTACTGCTGAACAAGCCGGACTTCGTCCGCTTATCAGCTGCCAAGAGGCTGACATCCTTATCGCCGATATAACGGCGATGACGGTGGATGCCGATATGAACTGGAGCAGACGGTACCGTGAAAACCTTGAAAAGCTCAAGTCGGGTGACCTTAGGATCATCGGTGGGGTCATCAAGGAGCTGGTACACAGAGACTGGAAAAAGGGTCTTTCCACAGGTGAGCGAAAGATACTCCACGCCGCAAGGCAGATGATCGTTTCGGAACTTGCCATGGTAAAGGATATTGCCCCGTCCGAGGCAGAGAAGATACTGGGTCGGGCGGTGGCCGTTGAGAGAAAGGAAGAGGTATGCTCGGTGCAGTGATAGCCGCCGCAGGACGCTCTGTGCGTATGTCGGGGACGGATAAGCTCTCGGTAGAGATCGACGGTATGCCGGTGCTTTGCAGAAGCGTTTCTGCCTTTGTCGGGGTTGCCGACAGTATCGTTGTGACTGCGTCTGACGTTGAAAAGACCCGTGCCACGCTTGATTTGCACGGACTTGACCTTGTAAAGGTAGTGCAGGGTGGGGCGACAAGGATGCTTTCGGTCTGGGAGGGTATAAACGCCCTGCCGAATGAGGTCGAATACATAGCCGTACACGATGGGGCAAGACCCTTTGTATCGGGCGAGGACCTGCTTAAGGTGTGCGAGGCGGCGAAGGAGTACGGTGCTGCTTTCCTCTGTACCCCTCAAAAGGAGACCCTGCACGAGGTCGAAAACGGATTTTCTGTCGGAACACCGACCCGTGAGAGGTTGGTTGCGGCAAAGACACCGCAGGTCTTTAAGAAGGATATCCTCAAAAAAGCATATATGTATGCCATTGAAAAGGGAATAGAGCTGACCGATGAGGTGGCGGCGGCCGAGCTTATCGGCGTTTCCTGCCGCAGCGTTCTCGGAAGCGAAGAAAATATAAAGATAACCGTACCATCCGATCTTGAGCGTTTAAGGCTCCCCAGAGTGGGACACGGCTTTGACGTTCACCGACTGACGGAGGGACGCAGGCTGGTGCTTGGCGGAGTGGAGATCGCATACGAAAAGGGGCTTGAGGGCCACAGCGATGCCGACGTACTTCTCCACGCCATTACCGACGCTATCCTCGGCGCGGCCTGCAAGGGTGATATAGGCAGAATGTTTCCCGACAGCGACGAGCAGTATAGGGGAATATCGAGCCTTATACTGCTTAAAAGAGCGGTAGAGGCGGCAGGCGTACGTGTGCTCAATATCGATGCGACGGTCGTCGCTCAATCGCCAAAGCTTGCGCCCTATATATTGCAGATGGAGAAGAACATCTCCCAAACGGTCGGCTGCAGCCGTGTAAACGTCAAGGCCACTACCGAGGAACGGCTTGGATATACGGGGAGAGGAGAGGGCATCTCCGCACACGCCGTATGCACCGTCATATAGAAAAGTGTTGCAATGACATCAAAAAGGGTATATAATATACGGGAAGGTCTCTGAAGGACAGAGATAAAACGACATAGGTGATATTATTATGGAAAATAAAAGGATTCGTCGAATAGGCCTTCTTACCTCGGGCGGAGATGCGCCCGGTATGAACGCCGCCATACGCTCGGTCGTAAGGACCTGCATCGGCAACGATATAACGCCAATAGGGGTCTACAGAGGATATAACGGTCTGCTTAACAACGAGGTCGCCGAGCTCAACGCCCGTTCGGTCAACGGCATCACGTCCCACGGCGGTACGATGCTCTATACCGCACGCTGTGATGAGTTTAAGACCGAAGAGGGTGTAAAGCGTGCCGCACAGAACTGCCGCTATCTTGGTATAGAGGGACTTATCTGCATCGGCGGCGACGGTACCTTCCGCGGAGCAAGAGATCTTGCCGCGCAGGGAATACGTACCATAGGCATCCCTGCCACAATCGATAACGACATAGCCTGTACCGACTATTCCATAGGCTTTGATACAGCGGCGAACACCGCTATTGACGCCATTGACAAGCTTGCTGACACCATGCAGTCCCACGAGAGAGCCTCTATCGTAGAGGTCATGGGACGCAACGCAGGTCACCTTGCACTTTACGTGGGACTTGCGTCGGGTGCGTCGGCGACACTCATTCCCGAAAAGCCCGTAAACTTCGAAAGCGACGTTATTGAGGTCATCCGTGAGGGTCACTACAACGGAAAGCGCCACTCGCTGATAATCGTTGCGGAGGGTGTCGGAAGGACCAACGAGCTTGCCGAAATGATTAAGACTCAGACCGGTATGGAGACCCGTGTCACCATAATCGGACACATCCAAAGAGGCGGAAGTCCCACTGCAAGGGACCGTGTGATGGCATCGAGAATGGGTCATTTTGCCGTAAAGAAGCTTATCGACGGTGCTTCGAGTATGGTCGTCTGCTACAGAAACTCGGAAATAGTCGCCACACCCATTGACGAAGCGCTACAGATGAAAAAGGATCTTGACGGATATATGTACGAGGTCGCAAAGGACATCGCTATATAAATTTATAACGAGGGGAATACAATATGGTAGAGATAAAAGAGGTTAAGACCAGGAAAGAGTTAAAGGAATTTGTAAGCTTCCCGACCCGACTTTATAAGAAGGTGCCGCAGGCAGTTCCCGATCTTTACGGTGAAGAGCTTGACTACTTTACCCCCGGTGAAAATCCTGCTTTTGCATACTGCAAGTCCAGGCAGTTCCTTGCCATCCGTGACGGACGTACCGTCGGAAGAATAGCCACCATACTCAATTCCATGTACAACGAGAAGGTCGGCGAGAAGCGTATGCGCTTTTCACGCTTCGACGTTGAAAATGACCCCGAAGCGGCAAAGCTTCTCCTTGAAAAGGTAGAGGAGGTCGCAAGGGAAGAGGGTATGGAGATCGTCCACGGTCCCATCGGATTTACCGACCTTGACAAGCAGGGAATGCTCGTTGACGGATATGAGCTGCCCGATACCTCCGTTACACTCTATAACCACCCCTACTACAACGATTTCATGGCCGAAAACGGCTATGAAAAGGAGATCGACTGGATCGAGTTCCTTCTCCACGCCAACGACGCTACCCTCAACCGTGTCTGCCGTCTCTCGGAAAAGGTGCAGAAGCTCTATGGGCTTACCATTATGAAGTGCACCTGCTTTAAGGACATTGAGCCGAGGCTTGACGAGATATTTGACCTGCTTGGCTCCGCCTACAACCACCTTTACGGCTACACTCCGCTGACAAAGGAGCTTCAGGCCTACTACGTAAAGCAGTACTTCAAGATGCTCAACTTCGACTATGTTTCAGTCTGCCTTGACAAGGAAGGAAAGATCGCAGGCTTCGCCCTTGCGTTCCCCTCTCTTGCCAAAGCCTTTAAGAAGTCGGACGGTAAGCTCTTCCCGTTTGGATTTATCAGACTGCTCCGTGCCATGAAAAAGACCGACAAGCTCGAGCTTGCCCTCATCGCCGTCAGAAAGGATATGCTTGGCAAGGGTGTTAACGCCATAGTTTGCGCCGAGGTCATCCGCAGAGGTATGGAAAACGGAGTCAAGTCGGCCGAGACAGGTCCCTGCCTTGAGACAAACGAGCAGATACATAACAACTGGAAGCTCTTTGAGGGCCACTACGAGCAGCATAAGCGCCGCCGCTGCTACAAAAAGGTGCTGTAATTAAATAAAGCTACAAGGTATCCGCAGCTTTTCTGCGGATACCTTCTTTATCGGAAGATAACTGCTGATTTGAGATTTTGGAGGGATACCGAATGCAGCCTAACCTAAAAGCTCTGTACGTCATATTTAGATCGCCGCACCGTCCGGAAGGCAACGGAACGCAGCTTGCTCTTCACGTGCAGATATGGAAGAACCCCGAGCGGCTGTGCTTTTATGACACCAACCGCGGACACATGATAGAGGGGAACATGGATGAGGTCTACGACCACTCGTTCACCTTTAAAGATCACCACGGCGAGATATGGGAGCTTCGTGAGGTCACGATGGAGGAATTCAGAGACCGCCTTACAAGGCAGGTCGGAAACGGTGAAGAGATCGCCAAGGCACTGGAGACCACGGAAAACCTCTGGGAATGGTACAGAAAGACCTTTCCGATCTGACAAAAAAGTAAAACAAAAAAAGAACTTGGGCAAACCTCTGTGCCAGTAAGACAGTAATCCGAAAAAGTAAAATTTTACGGCATCTGTCTGACAGGGTTGGAAGCAAACAACATGAAAGCACGATGCCGAGTCGAAAGACTTCGCATCGTGCTTTTCTATCTCACCAACTGATTACACGGAGGTACTATCATGAATAACAATCTTACTTACACCCGCTGCGGCGATAATGAAATCCCGGACCTGACCTTATCCGAAGCAGAAAATAAGCCTTTAGGCAAATACGGCAGAATGCGCAAGATATATCTACAAAAGCACAGGCCGGTACTGTGAAACAGCATGATTCTGTCGGAGAAGCTGTATCCGC
Organism: Clostridia bacterium; assembly: GCA_017532825.1. Classification (GTDB taxonomy): domain Bacteria; phylum Bacillota; class Clostridia; order Oscillospirales; family QAMX01; genus RGIG6452. The sequence goes on along the minus strand of JAFXIT010000058.1, from coordinate 17 downwards.
ATCTGAGGAAGATCGAC